>NZ_JAZHLK010000001.1:0-306889 GCF_036549515.1 Aurantimonas sp. E1-2-R+4
GCTTCGTCGTGGTCGTCTGCGGCGAGATCATGACCATGCCGGGCCTGCCGCGCGTGCCCTCGTCGGAATCCATCCGGCTCAATGACGAAGGCCTCATCGAAGGCCTGTTCTAGAAGGGATATGCGACCGTGATCCGCGAGATACTCGTTCCGGTACGTGGTGACGGCAAGGGCGACAACGTCCTTGCCCATGCCTCCGCCTTGGCCAGACGGTTCAAGTCACATGTCGTGGTGACCCATTGCCGTCCGAGGCCACAGGACCTGCTGCCCTATGGGGTCCCGGTTCCCACGTTCCTCAAGGATCAGCTGCAAAAGCAGGCGATCGAATTGGCCAACCAGGTCGAGAAGAGCCTGAAAAGCGAATTCGACATGCTGGTTCAAAAATTCGATCTGACGGTCTCCGATGAGCCGATCGCGGGAACGGCGACAGCGACTTGGGTGGAGGAAGAAGGACGCCAGGTCGAAGTGATCAAGCGCCATGGCCGGTTGGTCGATTTGATCGCGGTGGCGCAGCCGGATCGAGCCGGGATGCTCGGCGTCAACAGCCTCAAGGCAGCGCTGTTCCACACGGGCCGGCCCGTGCTGTTGTGTCCGCCGACCGATACGCCGCCGGTGCAGATCGGCACGCACATCGTCATAGCCTGGAACGGTTCGACCGAGGCAGCGCGGGCGGTCGCGCTGAATATCGGACTTTTGGAAGACGCCAGCACCGTCACGATCCTCACCGGTGGTGAGGAGGCGTACGGGACAACGTCCGAAGATCTCGCCAGCTATCTCAAGAACCGTGGGATTACGGCTGAGATCGAGAGGTTTTCGGCCGGCCACAACGTCGGCAAGGAGTTGCTGGAACGCTGCCGGAAGCTCGGGGCGGACCTGATGGTCATGGGGGCCTATGGCGACAGCCATGAGAAGGAGATCATGTTCGGAGGCAACACGCAGACGGTCATCGAATCGACATCGATACCGGTGGTTCTGGTTCATTAGGGAAGAGGTTCAGTGTGGTCCGGGAAATTCCGGACCGATTGTCATCGATTGACGAAGTCCCTAGAGCCTGATTTACAATAAGAACAGCCGTGTAAAACGGCGAGTGTGAATATCGTGCTTGCTAATGCAAGTAAAATTTTAATGGGAGGAAGACAAAATGAATATCAATAGAAGAGTTCTCATGAGTGTCGTCGGTGCGACCGCATTGGCTTCGACTCTGTTCACGGGCGTTGCCAATGCATGGGAGCCGACCAAGCCGGTCGATTTCGTGATCATGGCCGGCGCTGGTGGCGGGGCGGATCAGATCGCCCGCTTCATCCAGTCGGTTGCCGAGAAGAAGAAGCTGACCGTCCGGCCCCTCGTGCCGAACAACAAGGGTGGCGGCTCCGGCGCTGAAGCGCTGATCGCTCTCAAGGGGGCCAGCGATCCGGATCATACGATCCTCGTCACGCTGAATTCCTTCTTCACGACGCCGCTGCGCCAGGAAAATCTGGGCGTCGACATCACCACCTTCACGCCGATCGCGATGATGGGCGTCGATCCGTTCGTCCTTTGGGTCCACAAGGATTCGGGCATCACGAGTTTCGAGCAGTGGGTCGAGAAGGTGAAGGCCGAGGACGGGAAATACGTCATGGGGGGCACCGGCAAGGGACAGGAAGACTCGCTGGTCATCGCCTGGATGGAGAAGAACTACGGCGTCAAGATCAAGTACATCCCGTACAAGGGCGGCGGCGAGGTCGCCAAGGAGCTTGCGGGCCAACAGATCATGGCGACCGTCAACAATCCGTCGGAAGCACGCGGGTTCTTTCAATCGGGCGATGTTGTGCCCTTGGTAGCGTTTTCAGATGAGCGGCTGCCGAACCTTCCCGATGTTCCTACCATCAAGGAGCTTGGTAAGGACTTCAGCTACTACAATCAGCGGGCCGTCGTCGGTGCGCCGGGTATGTCGGAGGAAGCCGCGCAGTATTACCGCGATCTCTTCGGGACTATCTACGATTCCGAGGAATGGCAGGGCTACATGAAGTCCGAGAGCTTGGAAGGCCTTCCCATGAATGCCGACGAGCAGAAGACGTATTGGACGACGCAGGTCGATCGCCACAAGGAGTTGTTGAAGGAAATGGGTGAATAAGCCCAAATCCTGACTGAACGATAGCAACGATACTAAGTCTAGGGAGAGCCGGCATGCGCCGCGCAGAAATCGTAACCGCGGGCGTGCTGGCCCTCCTTTCAATATACTTGATGTGGAAAAGTACGGAGCTGGATGTCGGCTACATTCGGGGTGAAGGCCCTGGGGGTGGGGCTTGGCCATTCTGGCTGGCCGGTGTCATGCTGGTTTGCACCGGTGTCATTGCTTTCAATTGGTACCGGCGGACGTCGCCGCCGTCGCAGTCGACCGAACCTTTTCTCGACCCCTATGGGCAAAAGATGCTCGCGCTCGTGGGCGGTGGCATCATCGGGTTCGTCGCGCTGGTGAACATCCTGTCGATGTACGGCGCGATGTTCGTGTTCCTCATCTACTATCTGCGCTTTCTTGGACGTCACAGTTGGGTGATGACGATGACCCTCGCCACCGCGATACCTGTCGTCTTCTTCTTCTTCTTCGAGGCGCTTATGCGCATCACCTTGCCCAAGGGCATGGCGTTTCTCGAGCCGGTGTTCAATGCGTTGAACACGATCATCTACTGATGCGAACGGCTCAGGCAATTATCGAGCCCGCGGGGAGGCGGCAGTTATGATGGAAATTCTGGGGCTACTGGGGGACGGCTTCTGGCTGGCAATCCAGCCCGTCAATCTGATGCTGATCATTATCGGTGTCACGCTGGGACTATTCATTGGCGCGATGCCGGGTTTGGGATCGGTCAATGGCGTTGCCATCCTGCTTCCCATCACCTTCCTCGTGCCACCGGCCTCGGCCATCATCTTTCTCGCCGCGATCTATTACGGTGCCATGTATGGCGGCGCGATCAGTTCGATCACGCTGGGCATTCCGGGGGCTTCGACGGCGGTCGCGACGACCTTCGACGGACGGCCGCTGGCTCTGAAGGGCCGCGCCAGTCTGGCCCTTATCACGGCCGCGGTCGCGTCTTTCGTCGGCGGCACTGTCTCCAACGTGCTGTTCACGGCCTTCGCGCCTCCGCTGGCAACCGTGGCGCTCAGCTTCGGACCGCCAGAGATCTTCGCGCTGATGTTGCTGGCCTTCGCAACCTTTGTGGGCTTGGGCGGCGATGACATCCCGAAGACGATTTTCTCGATCTGCATTGGACTGGTTTTCGCGGCCGTCGGTTATGATGAGATTTCGGGGGCTCCGCGTCTCGTTTTCCTCGGCATTCCGGGCTTCCTGCACGGTGTGAACTTCCTGGTTCTGGCCATCGGCGTCTATGGCATCGGCGAGATGCTCTGGACCATCGATTCCACCCGCGGCAAGATCACCTCGACGATGGCGAAGATGTCGTTCCGCGGCATCAACGACGACACCAGGGAGGCGTTTCGACGGGGTTGGAAAGGCATGGGCATCGGCTCGTTCCTCGGGTTCTTCGTCGGCATCCTGCCCGCCGCCGGCGCTACTCCCGGTTCGCTGATGTCCTATGGTGTCGCCAAGATGTTCTCGCGCAATCCGAAAGAATTCGGGCAGGGCCATCCGGGTGGTGTCGCCGCACCGGAGGCGGCGAACAATTCCGCCTCGACCGGCGCCATGCTGCCGATGCTGACGCTCGGTATCCCCGGTTCTCCGACGACGGCCATCCTGCTTGGCGGCATGGTCATCTGGGGTCTGACGCCAGGGCCGCGCTTGTTCACCGATCAGCCGGAATTCGTTTGGGGCCTCATCGGTTCGTTCTACGTCTCGAACTTCTTCGCGCTAGTCATCAACATCGCCTTCATCCCGCTGTTTATCTGGATGTTGCGGATGCCCTTCACGGTCCTGGCACCGATGATCTTCATCCTGTCGGTCGTGGGTGGTTATGCCGCGACACAGGACATGCACGACGTCTGGCTGATGTTGATTTTCGGCTTCGGGGCGTTCTTCCTGCGCAAGCTCGATTACCCGGTGGCGCCGGCGGTGCTGGCGATCGTGCTCGGACCGATTGCCGAGCCGACCTTGCGGCAATCGCTGCTGTTCTCATCGGGCGATCCGTCGATCTTCTTCACGCGGCCGATCGCCGGACCGATCACGGTCATCGCCTTGATCCTGATCTTCCTGCCGCTGTTCAAGCTGATCTGGGACAAGACGCGGCGTCCGACCTCGAAACCTGCCTGATCGATGGCGGTCACCGAAAGCCCGGGGGACACGGGGGCCGAATTCGGCCCCTGGAATCCCGGGCTGAGTTCGACGATACCGCAGCGGCTTTTGCCGCTGTCGACCATGTTCCGTCCGGAAAATGTCGAGACCGGCTTTAGGGAGGCTCGCGAACTCGCCGACTTCAGCGGGCTCGACCCCAAGGACACGATTGCCTTTCGCGCGGAACGCTTGATCGTCCACGAACTGCTGATCCGGGTGACGGCGGATCTATCGGTGCCGGACGGGCCGGAATACGAGGAACTCGGAATCAACATGCGCGGGATGACCGCGCGGATCTACGACGAGCACGTCCGGCCGCGGCTCGGCGGTTTGAAGTCGGAGCACGAGCGGCTCGTCAGCCGGGCTCGCGATTTCTTCGCGGCGGAATTGCAACGACTGGACCGACCGCAGGCGTCGCCAGGCGCGGCACCGACAGCGAAAAGTGGTTTGCTGGACAGGTTGCTTGGCAGGGAGCGAAAGACGCCGTCACCTAAGGCCTTCCCGGATGACAGAGCCGCGCTCGAAGCCGCCACCGCCCGCTGGGCGGGGATGCAAGATTCGTTCGAGGCGGCCTGCGCCAATGCCCTTGCCACGGTCACCAGCGCGGTCGTCCGCACCCATGGCCGGCTGCCCTTTGACAAGACGATGATCGTCGACCTTGCGGCCAATTTTTTCGTCAACGACTATGGCAGCGCGCGATTGGGTTCCGCGCTGGATCCGATTATCGAATCGGCGGCGAAGGTCGAAGGCTATCGGTATCTTCCGACCCAGACGGAGCCGTTCGTCATGAACGTGAAGGGGGCGTCGGCCGCCGGGAAGAGTACCATCCGGCCGCATCAGCGCGCCCTGGCCAAAAAGCTCGGTGTGCCCTGGGAGGACTTTGCCCTCGTCAGCCCGGATTACTGGCGCAAGCATCTCCTCGACTACGGTTCGCTGGGGGCTGATTACAAATATGGAGCGATGCTCACCGGTCACGAATTGGAGATCATCGACCGGAAGCTCGACCGCTACATGGCCGAAAAGGCCGACCGGGGAACGATGCCGCATCTTTTGATCGACAGGTTCCGCTTCGACAGTTTCAGAACCGGTGACAATCAGGATCGCGGCAGCAATCTGCTGACCCGGTTCGGCCACACCGTATTCATGTTCTTCATGGTCACCCCGCCGCCGCTTACCGTGGAACGGGCCTGGAAACGTGGGCTGACGACCGGACGATACAAGGCCGTCGACGATCTTCTCCACCACAATATCGAGGCCTATACGGGTATGCCCGCGCTGTTCTTTTCCTGGGCGTTGTCGGACAAGAAGGTTCACTACGAATTTCTTGACAACGATGTGCCGAAAGGCGAGCGCCCGCGTACGATAGCCAGCGGCTGGAACCGCCGGATGAACGTCTATGACGTCGATGGTCTGCTGAACATCGAGCGGTTCAGGAAAATAGATGTTCGCGCATCGGGTCCCGGCGAGGTTTACCAGGAGGGAGCCGATATCCTCACGGAAAACCTGGAATTTCTGCGGCAATGTAGCGAGCGCCTCGACCAGGTTCGGTTCGTCAATCCCAAGATCGACGAGCGATACGGCCTTATCGGGACGGAGAGCGGGGCGTGGTGGGACCGCAGCTTGTCATCGTGTCCGGACAAAATCTCCGACCTTCTGGAAGGGGTCGTTGCGGACGCCGCGACGCATCCTCGAAGCGATACCGCAACCGGTGGCTCGGATATTGGGGACGAAATGAACTACATCATTGGCCAGCTGCATTAAACGCGCCGGCAAGCCGCGCCGCTGATCTGTTCTGGTTTCCTGCAAGGCGCCGAGGCGCCTTGCAGGAGCGATGTCACGCCGCCTTCACGCAATTCGCGGCCAGTTTCCGGTCGACCGTGTCGACCGTCACGTTGAGGGCAGGGTGCTCCATGCCGAGCGACAGTCCAATCCGCTGCACCAACTTGTCCACGCGTTCGATGGTCGTCGCACCGCCGGCAATTGCCCGCGCCGCCGACGATGGCTTCAACAGATTTTCAGCGGCTTTGGCATATTTCTCGAACGGCACAGGATCCTCCGGCGACGCCCCGAGACGGCTGACGATCTCGTTGACGAACCCGTAGATCTCTCGCGACAAATCGATGTCGCCATGGACCGCGTCGCGGATGGAGATGGGGTCTCCGGCGGTGATGCAGCGGTAGTTTCCCGTCGCCAGCATGCTCCACTTGGCAAGCGGAACATACAGCGAATCATGCACGCGAAGCTTGACGGGCACCTCGTGGCCGTCGAGCCGCACGGCGTCGATGTCGGCCGCCAGTTCGGCCAGCAGCCTGTCGTGATCCGGGTTGTCGAAACGCGCGACCTTGAAGTTGGTCGGAAGGCCGACATGCAGGACGTTGGCCTTGTCTTCGGGCGGGCGGAAGGCTTGCGGGTCCGGCGAGCACAGCGTCATCAGCGCAGGGTCGAACTGGTCCCAGATGCGGGCATCGGTGTAGGCGGTCCCGAGCTTGCTACAATCCAGCCCCGGCAGGCGCTTGAGGTAGGGCAGGGGCGGCATGTTCATGATCGACATGCACGGGACCGCCGCTTTGGCCGTCCGGTTCAGCAAATGCCTGAGGGCGGGATCTCCGTATTGCGGTTCCTGCATGGCGAGACAGATTAGGTCGTAATCCGCGGGATCGACTGCCTCCGGCGTGCTCGCATCCACTCGCCCGGGCAAATCGCGGGAGAATAAGCTCCGATGGGCGTCTTCACCCTTGAGGCGAATGCGCACTTCTGTTCCCTCGTCATTGATCAGGGCCGCCGTGGCGGCCCTGCAGAGCAGGGTGACATCATGGCCGGCCATCGCCAGTTTCGTGCCCAGCAATGAGCCATATGAGGCGCCGAGTATGAGAACCTTATGAGGCATTGAGTCTGCTCCCTTATTGCCGTCTGGGGTGTCAGCCACATTACCTGGTATACCTAACACCAGAATGCGGGTTCTTCCAGACCGCTTGTCTGAATAGTTGTCGTTACGCGAAAGGTCGGTGGGGAAAGCGGAGGCTCGGCTCCGGCTGAGGCAGAGCTTCGCTACCCCATTCAACCATTGTGCGAGGATGATGGACGGCGGTTTTGGCTAAGTAAAATTCGGAAAATTTATCCGACCCATAAATAAAACTATGGGTGTATCCGAGATGCGCGCTCGGGGCCCACCCACGCAAGCGATCCACGTGGCGAGCGCCGTGCTCAGGGTGATGGCAGCGATCTGATCCAACCGGTGATCTGGTCGGCAAGGGCGTCGGTCGTCTCGGGAGACAGAATATCGCCCGCGATGACGTGATTCTCCGGATCCCCGCTGGACGGCACCAGAACGGTTTTCGTCGGGCCGCCCCAACGCGCCATCACGTCCTCGGTGGCGGCTGGATCGACAATCTGGTCCTGCGGCGAGAACAGCGCGAGGGCCGGGATCGTGATGGTGGACAGGTCTATCGCCAGGGTGGCGCGGATGAGCGCGGCCATGGGAACGAGCGCGCCGATCGGGTAGGATGTCGTCCAGCTCTCGGCCTGCTTCTGATTGACGGGCGCAAAGCCATGCGTGGCACCTCCGATCCGCGGCAGGATTTTCCGCGTAAAGGGTAGATCTAGAAGGAACGCCCGGCGGTCCCGCAGGCCGAAATTCGGCGAAACCAGCACCAACCCTTCGATCCGGTCCATCAGGCCTGGAATGGTGGCGCCCAGCGTCGCCAACGTGCCGCCGGTCGAGGTCCCGATGACGATGACGCGGTTGCCGATCGTTCGGCCAATTGCGATCGCCTCTGCGAGATCGTTGACCCAGTCGTTGACGCGTGCCTGTTCCATCACGGCCGGATCGCGGCCGTGGCCGGTGAGCCGGGTGTAGAAGAGGTTGGCGTCGAGAGCCTTGGCGACCGTGTCGGCGAGCGGGCGCGTTTCGGCCTTCGTCGCTGAGAAGCCATGGACGTAGACGATGGTGAGCGGTGTCCTGGCGCGCGAGGCGGGAAAGGCCCAGACGATTTCCTTCTGGGCATTCGGCCGCAGGTTGGGGATGTCCGCCTCGCTGCGCAGAAGATAGGCGTCGGGGTCGCCGCCGATCACCGCCGGATCGAACCGGACCGTCGTGTCGACCGGTTCGCGCGGGGCGAGGTACCAGAAGCCGGCTGCCGCCAGCAACAGGACGAAGACGAGGGCAAGGGAGAGACGCAGGATCACGGGAACCGTCCATTCGCGGCGGGAGACGATTCTGCTCTACCGCGTCTGACGCCGTCGGAAAACCATCGGCCGGGAATCCGCATCGCGCCTCAGCCCGCCGCCTCGACGACACGGCGGATGAGGGCCCCGACCATCAGGTCGAGATGCGCGCCGCCGCCGTTCTTGAAGGCGGTGATGGCGTCGGGTCCGCTGCGCCCGGCCGTGCCGGCGCACAAATCCGCGAGGTCGCCGCAGATCGTCTCTTCGACGATTGTCCCGGCGTCAAGCGGGATTTGAATCTCGCCGATATGGCAGAATGTGGTGCGACGCGAATCGACGAAAAGCTCGGAGCGCGTCAGTACCGCGTCGTCGGCCTCGCGCATGTCGGGGCGGAACGCGCCGATCAGATCGACATGGGTACCAGGCTTCAGCCATTCGCCCTTGAGGAACGGCTCGGTGGCCATCGTCGCGGTCGAGACGATGTCCGATTCGCCGACGGCGGATGCGAGATCGATGGCGACCGCGACTGGGACGCGGGCGCTGGAATACTCGGACGCGAGACGCTCGGCTTTCTCGGTCGTTCGGTTCCAGACGGTGACTGCTTCGAGGTCAGGAAAGATCTCGCAATAGGCTTCGATCAGCGAGTTGGCGACGGTGCCGGCGCCGCATATCAGCAACCGGCGGGAGTCCGGGCGCGCCAGCAGCCGGGCGCCGAGGACGGAGTCGCCGGCGGTTTTCCATTTGGTGACCAGAATGCCGTCGATCATGGCGACCGGGGCGCCGGTGGCATCATCGAACAGGATCATTCCGCCCTGGATCGATGGGAGCGGCGGGGCCTTGCCCGGATTGTCCGGATAGATGGTGACGGATTTCAGCGCGATGCCGAGCCCTTCGATCCAGGCGCCGCGATTGAGCATGCTGCGGCCCGACTGCGATAGCAAAAGGTCGCCGATCTCGGCCTCGGGCAGCCGGTGGCCTTCGGCGATCGCGTCGGCGACGGCCGTCCAATCGAGCAGCGGATCAGCCTCGTCGAAACCGATGAACCTCATGTGGTTGCCTTCGCCGCGGCCTGTGTTTTCGCCTCTATCGCCGGCGTCTGGACCCGCCGGGTCGCATAGGGACGAAATCCATGCTTGTGGTAGAGCGGCAGCGCCGCCGGATGGTCGAGCGTGTTGGTTTCCAGCGTCAGACGACCGGCCCCCTCGGCGAACCCGACCGTGATCGCCTTGCTCAACAGGTAGTCGGCGAAGCCACGGCCGCGAAACGCCGGCAGGATACCGAAATGCACGATCCGCGCTTCGCGGAGGGCAGGGCGCATCTCGATCTCGAACCAGCCGGCGACAATCTCGTCGCATAAGAGCACGAAGATACGTGTCGTCTCATTGTGAATTTCCCGGCTCAACTGGTCGTCGGGCAGCAGCCGCGAGGTCCAGTGATGGGCATCGCCCAGCGCCCGGTAAAGCATCCGGTAGCTGTCGAGCCGGATGTCGTGAACGCGCGTCACGGCGAGCGGTTTGTCGCAGGGCGGCGGCACCTCGGTTTGCGGAGGCTCTCGCATTTCCAGGCTAATCACCTGTGTCGTCAGGAGACGCATCGTATCAGCGCCCGGTTTCGACCGGCGTATCGGCGGCCAAGCCCCACTCGGTCCATGAGCCGTCGTAAAGGGCGCACTGGCGGTTGCCGAGCGATTCCAGCGCAAGGTTGAGGACGGCGGCGGTGACGCCCGAGCCGCAACTGGTCACCACCGGCGCCTCGGGATCTAGCCCGGCCTCGGCGAAGATGGCCCGCAACGCCGCCTCCGATTTCAGCCGACCATTTTCGGAGAGCGCCATGAACGGCACGTTGAAGGCGCTCGGCATGTGACCGGCGCGCACCCCGGCGCGCGGTTCAGGCGCTTCACCGGTGAAACGGGCGGTGGGGCGGGCATCGGCGATCTGCAGGCGTCCGTTCATCACCGCGGCCTTGACCTCGTCGAGCGAGGCGACGGCGCTGCGATCGAAGGATGCGGCGAAGGAGACGGCTTCGGGTGAGGCGGCTCCGGTCTCGACCGGCAGCCCCGCCTCTTGCCAGGCCGGAAAGCCGCCGTCGAGCACGCGCACGTCTTTCGCCCCGAAGGTGCGCAGCAGCCACCAGACGCGCGGTGCGGTGAACAGGCCGGCGCCGTCATAGACGACGATCGTATCGGTCTCCGAAACGCCGAGATCACCTACAGCCGCGGCGAAGACGTCCGGCGAGGGCAGCGTGTGGGGCAGGTCTGAGGCCGGATCAACGATTTCGTCTTGGTCGAAGAAGACAGCGCCGGGAATGTGCGCGGCGTCGAACTCGGGCCGGCCGAGACGGTTCTGCGCCGGCAGGTACCAGGAGGCGTCGACGATTGACAGGCCCGGCCGGCCGAGATGTTCGGCAAGGTCGGCCGGGGCGATGAGAAACGGGTTCTGGCTCATGGGAGGCCTCGGAAAGGGCGCACCGCGATGATAAGACGGGCGGCCAATTAGAATAGTCCAGCGGCGCGCGCAGCGGCAAGCCCGCGGGCCTGGCGAGAGGGTCAGCCGGGCAAGGGACCGAAACGGATGCGAAAGCGCCGGTTCGACTTGCCCTTCTTTTCGATCTTGCCGATGTGGATGTCGCCGACCTCGCCGGTTTCCTGCACATGAGTGCCGCCGCAGGGCTGGGTATCCACCGAGCCGTTTTCGCCGATGCACACCAATCGGATTCGCCCCGAACCGCGCGGTGGCTTGACGTTGGCGGATTTGACCAGCCCCGGATTGGCATCGAGTTCAGCCTCGGTGATCCAGCGGGTGAAGACCGAATGGTTTGCCGCAACGAGGTCCATCAGCTGCGCGGTCACGCCGGCCTTGTCGGCGGAGGCGTCGGGGATGTCGAAGTCGATGCGGCTCTCCTCCTCGCCGACGGCGGCGCCGGTGATCGGGAACGGGCAGACGACGGTGAGAAGGTGGCAGGCGGTGTGCATCCGCATCAGTTTGTAGCGCCGCTTCCAGTCGACATGCAGCACCAGGGTCTCGCCGGCGGTGGGGAGGGACGCGCCTTCCTCGGCGAGCATCACAACCGTTGCCTTGTCGGGCGCATACACCGTGTCGACGATCTTGATCTGACGTCCGTCAGCGGTCTCCACGAAGCCGCTGTCACCCGGTTGGCCACCACCAGCAGCGAAGAAATTGGTGCGCTCGAAGACCAGGCCACGCTCTCCCTCGATGCGCGTCAGAGGCGCTTCCAAGGTCGAAAGATAGGCGTCGTCCTGATAGACGCGCTCGGTCGCCGCGGGCGCGGCGGCACCGCCCGGTCCTCCCAACACGGTCACCCGACTGTCTCGAACGGGACATCGAACGCGGGCTTGTTCTCGATCCATTCGGGCACCGGAAGGTCCTTGGAGCGCAGGAAATCCGGGTTGAACATCTTCGACTGATAGCGATTACCGTAGTCACACAGGATGGTCACGATGGTGTGGCCGGGACCCATTTCTTTGGCCATCCGGATGGCGCCGGCGATATTGATGCCGGATGAGCCGCCAAGGCACAATCCTTCCTGCATCACGAGGTCGAAGACGATCCTCAGCGCCTCGTCGTCGGGGACCTGAAAGGCGAAATCCGGCGTGTAGCCTTCCAGATTTGCGGTGACCCGGCCCTGGCCGATACCCTCGGTGATCGAGGAGCCTTCCGACTTCAACTCGCCATGGGCGTACCAGTTGTAGAGCGCGGCGCCCATCGGATCGGCGATGGCGGTCTTGATCTGCCCCGAGCGGCGCTTGAGGCCCTTGGCAACACCGGCCAGTGTGCCGCCGGTGCCGACCGCACAGACGAAGCCATCGACCTCGCCGGCCGTCTGGTGCCAGATCTCCTCGGCGGTGGTCACCACATGGCCTTCGCGGTTGGCGACATTGTCGAACTGGTTCGCCCAGATCGCGCCGGCCGGATGACTTTTCGCCAGCTGCGCGGCGAGGCGCCCCGACAGTTTTACGTAGTTGTTCGGATTCTTATAGGGAACCGCCGGCACTTCGATCAGCTCGGCGCCCATCAGGCGCAGCGCGTCCTTCTTTTCCTCGCTCTGGGTCTCGGGAATGACGATCACGGTGCGATATCCGAGCGCGTCGGCAACCAGCGAAAGGCCGATGCCGGTGTTGCCCGCCGTGCCCTCGACAATGATGCCGCCGGGCTTCAACAAGCCTTTTTCCTCGGCGTCGCGGACGATGAACAGGCCGGCGCGGTCCTTGACCGACTGTCCGGGGTTCAGGAATTCCGCCTTGCCGTAGATTTCGCATCCGGTCGTCTCGGATGCCTTGTGGAGCCGGATCAGCGGCGTGTTGCCGATGGCATCGAGAACGGAATTGTATCGGGACATGAGGCGAAGGACTCGAAAAGCGCGTGGGACAGGGTTCGAGCGAACCTATGGCCGCCGGGCGGGCGAGGCAAGACGATCCTTGCGAAGCGACCGCGTTGTTCCTTCACCACGGCCGCAGTAGGGCGGATCGCGCCAGCTTTACGCCGGCCGCTCCTCCCGATCGCGCTTCGGTCGCATATGCCGGTATGGTGTCGCGGCCTTTGATCTTGCGGGGCTGTCGTCATCCGTGGTGTGAGTCGAGCAATCCGAAGGCGGTTCGCAGCCGCTACCTTCAACCGCGTCGGAGCGCAGTCAATGCCGAAGCCCGGCCTTCCTCTTGTCATCAGCGCGCCCGAGCCAAGGTCGCTGGACCTGATCTTCTCGCCGGAGGCGCGGCTGGAACTGCATCGGCGCTACGACATCCACGACGCGGACCCCGCCGGCGTTGGATCGCTTGCGCCCGATATCCTGGCGCGGGCGCGCTACATCATTGGCCAGCCGCCGCTGACGCGCGAAGCGATAGAACGGATGCCGTCCCTGCGCTGTATCTTCAACGTCGAGAGCAATCTCCTCGACAATATGCCCTACGATATGCTGTTCGGGCGCGGCATCCACGTCGTGACCACCGGGTCGGTATTCGCGGGACCGGTGGCCGAACTCGGCCTTGCCATGGCGCTCAATCTTGCGCGCGGCATCGTCGATGCCGACCTCGCGTTCCGTCAGGGCCGCGAACTCTGGGGTAGCGAGGGCAATCGGACGGCGCGGCTCCTGTCCGGGGCCGATATCGGGATCATCGGCTTTGGCGATCTCGGTCGAGCGCTCAACCAGTTGCTTACCGGCTTCCGCCCGCGTGTGCGGGTCTTCGATCCCTGGCTGCCGTCCTCCATGCTGGTGGAGGCGGGCACCGAACCGGCGGGCCTCGACGAAGTTTTCGCCGAAAGCGATTTCATTTTCGTGGTTGCCTCGGTGACAAGCGAAAATCGCGGCTTTATCGACCGCGATAGCTTCGCGAAGATGCGTCCCGGCGCTGCCTTCATCCTGCTCAGCCGCGCCGACGTCGTCGATTTCCCGGCGCTGATGGACGCTGTCAGCAGCGGTCACATCGTGGCCGCCAGCGACGTCTTCCCGGAAGAGCCGTTGCCACGGGACCATCCGGTGCGCGGTCTTCCAGGCTTTCTGCGTTCTGCGCACCGTGCCGGGGCGATCGATACGGCTTTCAAGAAGATGGGTGACATGGTGCTCGAGGACATGGAACTCATGGATCGCGGTCTGCCACCGATGCGTTGCAAGCGGGCCGAGCGGGAGACGGTTCAGCGCATGCGTTCGCGGCCGGTTACGACAAACTGAGGCCGTGCCCCCGTCCCGGGAATTGTGAGCCTCGCGCGCGTGGTCTGCATGCGCCAAAGCTTTACTCTGCAGATTTTCTTCTCAGATCATGCGAGGCGCCGAGCACTGGACTACGGCCGCTTCCGAAGGGGCGGAATATGATCTAAACGCTCGGGATGACGGTCCCGCTTTTTGGCGGATGCGAATTTTTCCGCTGCAGAGGGAGTGTGCATGGCTGATACGCGGCTCGACGAACATGTACCCGAAGCGGAGGTCCGGTCGGAATTATACGATGAGGACGGCTTCGTTGCCCGTGAGTTTCGCGAGCGCGTCGAGACAGCGATCGCGGCGGGCGATTCCAAGATGCTGCGGGGGGAAATCAGCCCGCTTCACGAATCCGAGCTCGGCGATGTTCTCGAAGCGCTTGATAAGGACAACCGTCAGGCGCTCGTCCGGCTCCTGGGCGACGCGTTCGATTATACGGCGCTCACCGAGGTCGACGAAGCAATTCGCCTGTCGATCGTCGATGCTATGCCGAACGAGCAGATCGCCGCCGCGGTCCGCGAGCTGGAATCCGATGACGCCGTCTACATTCTGGAGGACCTTGAGGAGGAGGATCGCAAGGAGATCCTCGAGCGCCTGCCGTTTCGCGAACGGATTCGGCTGCGGCGCTCGCTCGAATATCCAGAGGAATCGGCCGGCCGGCGCATGCAGACCGAGTTTGTCGCGGTGCCGCCCTTCTGGACCGTCGGCCAGACCATCGACTACATGCGCGAGGAGGAGGATCTACCCGAATCCTTCGCCCAGATCTTCGTCATCGATCCGAGCTTCAAGCTGCAGGGCGCCGTCGACCTCGACCGCATCCTGCGCGCCAAGCGACCGGAGAAGATCGAAGACATCATGCACGAGACGCGCCACGCGATTCCGGCCGAGATGGATCAGGAAGAGGCGGCGCAGGTCATCGAGCAATACGATCTTCCCTCAGCCGCCGTGGTGGATTCGAACGAACGGTTGGTCGGTGTTCTCGCTATCGACGATGTCATCGATATCATGCAGCAAGAGGCCGAGGAGGACATCAAGCGCCTCGGCGGCGTCGGCGACGAGGAAATCTCCGATACGGTGCTGACCGCTGCGCGGTCACGCTTTTCCTGGCTGCTCATCAACCTCGCGACGGCGATCCTCGCCTCTCTCGTCATCGGGCTCTTCGACGCGACGATCGAGCAGATGGTGGCACTTGCCGTATTGATGCCGATCGTCGCCTCGATGGGTGGCAATGCCGGCACTCAGACCATGACCGTCACCGTTCGGGCCTTGGCCGCGCGCGATATCGACTTTCACAACGCCGGGCGGGTCATTCGACGAGAAACTCTGGTTGGGCTGCTCAACGGTTTGATCTTCGCGGCGATCATCGGCGTCGTGGCGGCCTTCTGGTTCGACAGTCGCGGACTTGGCACGGTGATCGCGATCGCCATGGTCATCAATATGCTGGCCGCCGCGCTCGCGGGAATCCTGATCCCGCTGGTGCTCGACCGGCTCGGCGCCGACCCCGCCATCGCGTCCGGCACATTCGTAACGACGGTGACCGACGTTGTTGGCTTCTTCGCGTTTCTCGGGCTCGCGGCCTGGTGGTTCGGCGTCGAGTGAGGACGTCGCTGACGCGGCCGAGCCATTCGTTGAGCATTGCAATTGACTTTGACGTAAATCTATATTCATGCAACGCGGGTCATACGAGGTGGGAACCGGATCGCATATGCGCGAATATTACACGATCACGGAGCTGACGCGGGAGTTCGACATCTCGACTCGCACGATCCGGTTCTACGAGGATGAAGGTCTGATCTCGCCCATCCGACGCGGCCGGACGCGGCTGTTCCGGCACTCCGACCGGCAGCTGCTCAAGAACATCCTGCGCGGCAAGCGGCTTGGTTTTTCGATCGCGGACATCCGCGAAATCATGAACATGTACAAGAGCCCGCCCGGCGAGGCCGCGCAATTGCGGGCGATCATTCGGCGCGTCGGCGACAAGCGGCGTGAGCTCGAACAGAAGCGTCGCGACATCGAGGAGTTGCTGCGCGAACTCGACGCCGCCGAGGAGGCCTGTCTCACGCGCATGGCCGAACTCAGCGTGGGGCAGGGCGCCCGCGCGGGCTGAGGCTGCGTATATCGGCCAGCCCCGCTACTTGGTTTGCTCGAAAGAGCACTGATTGGTGATCTCCCGGATGCGTGTCATCTGGGTTTCGTCCGGGCCACCTCCCATCAGCGCGTCGAAAAGTCCCTGCGCGCGCAACTCCCTTTCCGCGCAACCACAATAGCGCTCGCAGAATTCCCCGTCGCGTTCGGCCAAACAGGCCCGCTGGCAATCGGCGCGGAAGACGGCTTGCGTGTCCGCCGGTGCGGCCAGGGAGAAAACGAAGACCATGCCGAACAAGATCGGCTGGTGCAGCAGGTAGAACAGCAGGGCATGGCGGCCGAGGACGCCCAGCCGCCACATCGGGCGGAGTGCCGGGTTCCAGCCGCGCATCCGGTCGAACACGCTGTGGGCGAGGGCGAAGCGCGCCGCCGCGATGCCTGCCAGGACCGCTCCGAAGAACGGGAAGATCGGAATGAAATCGTTGGAAAACGGGGGGATCTGGTAGAAACCGATCCAGGCGAACCATTTCGGATCGAAGACGGGGTGCGAGATCACGAAGGGCAGGGCGACCGTCACGACGGCGGCGAATGCGGTCACGAGCCAGGGCAAACGAATAAACAGCAACCCGAGCAGGCTGGCGACCGCGATCAATTGCAGGATGCCGAAGAATACGAAGCTGTTCGGCGTGGCGAAAAACGTCACGACCGTGATTGCCACAGCGCCGGCGACCACCTGCGCGAGGCGGATCAGGAAGGGAAGCCAGCGGATCGTTCGCCCGTGAGCAAGTACCAGGCTGACACCGACGAGGAACAGGAAGCTCGAGGCGATGGCGCGCGCGAAGATCTTCCAGCCGCCTGAGCCGGTCAGCCCGCGCTCGACATAGTTGAAGAACTCCAGATCCCAGGCGAAGTGGTAGATCGCCATCGCGAACAGCGCGACGGCGCGCGCGATGTCGATGAACTCGATGCGACCTCGGCTGGTCGGATTGACGGATTGGGACACGCGACTTCCTTGACGCTGGACACCCTTGCGGGCCGCCTATTTTGATGATGGAGGCCGCTGGATCGATTCGGCCCTTTACCCTGGGAAGGCAATTCATGAAGATTATCGAGGCGAACGGCGCGCGCATCCCCGCGATCGGTTTCGGAACCTATACACTCGAAGGCGAGACTTGCGTCGATATGGTGGCGAAGGCAATCGATGCCGGCTATCGCCATCTCGACACGGCCCGCATGTATGGCAACGAGAAGGAAGTCGGCGAGGGAATTCGCCGAAGCGGCATCGATCGCGAAGAGCTGTTCGTCACAACCAAGATCTGGTGGACCGACATTGGTGAGGCCGACCTTGTGCCGACCGCGCGAAAGGCCTTCGAGGCATTGAATATCGGGGCGGTCGACCTGTTGCTGATCCATTGGCCGAACCACGAAATCGCGCTGGAAGAATCGATCGACGCGTTGAACGCGACGATCGGCGAGGAACTGACCAGACATATCGGCGTCGCCAACTTTCCCAGTGCCATGCTCGACGAGGCAGCCGCTATGTCGGCGGCACCGCTCGTCTGCAACCAAGTCGAATACCATCCCTTCCTGAGCCAGGACGATGTTCTGACGGCGTGTCGGCGCCATGACATGGCGATGGTGGCCTATTCGCCCATCGGAAAAGGTGGCGTGCTTCTGGAGAACTCGGTCATTCGCGACGCCGCCCGGCGCCACGGCAAGACTCCGGCACAGATCGTCCTGCGGTGGGAGATTGAACAGGATGGTGTCGGGGCTATTCCGCGGACCTCCCAACCAGATCGGCTGAAGGAGAACATCGACATCTTCGATTTCGCTCTAACCGACGTCGAGCGGCAGGAGATAACGGCGCTGACGCGTCGCCGGGAGAGGCTGATCGATCCCTCCTTTGCCCCGAACTGGGACCGCGCCTGATGGACGAACGGGCGCTGCAGCGGATCGGCGCGGATGTCGTGGAGTGGAGCCAGGATCTTTTCGGCTTCTTCTACCAGCCGTCGTCACTTTTGCAGATTGCGATCGTCACTGCCTGTCTCGCCTTCGCCTGGCTGCTCGATCGCCTGTCGCGTGTGCCGATCGAACTTCAGGTCCGCAAGATCAAAGGCGCGCCAAGGTTCCTGCGTATCGTTGCCGCCATTCGCCGGCGGATGGGCCTGGTGTTCTTCGTCTTGCTCCTGTGGGGCGCCAAGCTCATCGATGCGGCCGCGGGCGGGCCACGCTCCCAGATCGTCGCGATCGTCTTCGACCTTGCGCTCGCCTATCTCGTCATCGCGGTCGCCTCACGAATTGTCCGCAACCGCCTACTGTCGCGCGTGATCACCTTCGTCGCCTGGGGCTTGGCGGCGCTTTCCATTCTCGATCTCATCGGCCCGGTCGCCGAAGTGCTGGACCAGACCGCCCTGACCGTCGGGCAATCGCGCATCTCGGCGCTGCTCGTCATCAAGACCATAGTGGTCCTTGCCGTCACGCTCTGGCTGGCATCGACCGCGGGAAACTTTCTGGATACTCGGGTTCAGCGCAGTGAGGAACTAACGCCCACTCTCCGGGTGCTGATCGGCAAGTTCCTGAAGATCGGCCTGATCCTTTTGGCGCTGGCAGTCGCGCTCGCCTCGGCCGGCGTCGATTTGACGGCGCTGACGATTTTCTCCGGCGCAATCGGTGTCGGTCTCGGCTTCGGTCTGCAGAAGGTGGTCTCGAACTTCATCTCGGGCATCATCATCCTGACCGACCGGTCGATCAAACCGGGGGACACGATCTCGCTTGGCGATACCTTCGGTTGGATCAGGGAACTGCGCGCGCGCTTTGTCTCCGTGGTGACCCGCGACGGGCGCGAATATCTGATCCCGAACGAGGACTTCATCACCAACCAGGTGATCAACTGGTCCTTCTCCAACAACTTGGTGCGTATCGACGTCGAATTCGGCGTCTCCTATGATTCCGATCCGCACGAGGTGATACGCATTTCCAAAGAGGCGACCGTCGCGCTCGAACGGGTCGTCAATCACAAGGGTGTCGTTTGCTGGATGACCGGCTTCGGCGACTCCTCCATCGATTTCGTCGTGCGCTTCTGGATCCGCGATCCACAGGCTGGACTCACCAACGTCAAGGGCGAAGTGTTTTTGGCGCTCTGGGATGCGTTCAAGGCAAACGGTATCGCTATCCCGTTCCCGCACCGCGAGATCATCATGCGCACGCCGGTCATCGTGGAAAAGTCCGGCGATGCGGGCACCGGCGACGCGGAATCGTGATGGTTTGACTGAGGCTGGCGAGGATACACGGGTCGTCGGCTTCTGATATGAGGGTGCCGCACTACCACCCATGCCAGGAGGCCGGCCCTGTTCTTCTATCTTGCCAAACTCGGCTGGTTTCTCCTGCAGCCGCTGGTGGCCATCCTGCTCCTTGGAGCGCTCGGCTTGCTTGCCGGGCGGCTGCGCTATCGGCGGACCGCCGTGACGCTGTATTCGCTCGCGGCCATCGCGCTGGCGGTCAGTAGCCTGACGCCGGCGGGCTTGGTGATGACGGCGTACCTGGAGAATCGTTTTCCGCGCCCGGAGCTTCCCGCCGAGGTTACCGGGATCATCGTCCTCGGCGGAGCGTTCGACACGCGTGTGGCCCGAACCCGGGGCGTGCCGGAGCTCAATGAGGCCGCCGACAGGGTGACGGCAGCGCTGGCGTTGGCGCGGCGATATCCGGAGGCGAAAGTGCTGTTCAGCGGCGGCGTCGCCGCCGTGTTCGAGGACGACATCCCGGAAACGGAGGCGGCCAGCGAGTTCTTTCTTTCGCTCGGCCTCGCGTCGGAGCGGCTGGTGCTCGACAGTCGGGCGCGCGATACGTTTGAAAACGCGCTCTACGCCAGACAACTCGCACAGCCGAAGCCGGGCGAGACCTGGCTGCTGGTGACGTCAGCCTACCATATGCCGCGTGCCGTCGGAACGTTCCGGGTCGCGCAGTTCCCGGTGCTGCCCTATCCGGTGGACTATCGTACGCCGTCGGGCACCGCGCTGTGGCGCCCGTCGAGCGCCACGACCCGAAATCTGGAGAAGGTGCATTTCGCGATACGCGAGTATCTTGGGCTCCTGGCTTATCGCCTGGCGGGGCGCACCGATGCGCTCATACCTGGCCCCAGAACCTAAGCCTTGGGCCCGCGATCACGCGAATTATTCAGCCGATCAATTCTCGGTCGAGCGGGGTGCGGCCAGACGATAAACGCCCCGAAAATCATGCGGGTCGACGGTCCTGCCCTTGCGGCGGATATCAAGCCGGCCCGCATCGGCCAACCTGACAGCTTCGGCCCGGATCGGCTTCATCAGGCGCCGCCAGTTTTTCTCGTCGGATCCGGCGAGGGCTCGCGCCACCTCGGAGGGGCAGACGGTCTTGCCATCTTCGCGCGCCGCGACCGCCGTTTCGATCGCCTCTGTGATGGTGAGTTGGTCGGGTTGCGGAAACTGTTTCGGATCGTCGGTCAATCGATGAACGCCTTTCGGGCCGGGGAATAGAACTGGCGGTTGGCCAAGATCATGAGGACCAGGAAGGTCGTGAGAAACAGCGCATATGGGCCGAGAAACCAGCCGAGATAGGCCAGTGCGAAGAAGATCGCCCGCAGCCCGGAATTGAAATTCAGGCCGGCTTGCTGGTTGAGCCGCGCCGCACGCACGACGGCTCGTTCGGCTTCGGCGGGGTTCGCCTCTGCATCGGCATGCATCGGAATCGCGCCGATCAGGATCGAGCAATAATTGAACAGGCGATACGCCCAGCCGAACTTGAAGAACGCGTAGGCGAAGATCATCACCAGCCCAAGCAGCTTGAACTCGACCAACGCCCGGTCGAGCCGACCGTAGAATGGCAGATCTGAGGCGATGACCGCGATACGCTCGGCCGAACCCAGCATGGCGAAGGTCCCGCCGATGGCAAAGATGCAGGCCGAAGCGAAAAATGCCGTACCCTGCTGCAGTCCAGCCATGATCGCGGTGTCGATCATACGCAGATCGCGCAGGAACATGACCCGCATCCAGCGTTCCCGCTGCTGGTTGATGGCGCTCGACAGGCCTCGCTCCGCGAACGGTCCTCGTTCCGTGAACCAGCTATAGCCGACCCACACGACGAGGAAAATCACCAGTGCTGCCAGATCGATTGTGTCGATGACCATCGGCCATGCCTCTTCTCGTTCCATTTATGCCCACTCCCACCCAGTCGTAGGCCGCTCGTGCCGAGTCACGACAGTGACAGGCACCCGGGCAAGCGTTCCGTCAAGGTCGGGACAAGGCTGATGAGTGTAAATTCACCATCCGAAAATTTTCGGGGACAGCATCTTGTGAAGGCGGGGGTTAACCGATATTTAACCACTGCGGATCGCCGGACGGGGGGTCGTAAGCGGTTCGCCAGCTTCATGAATCAGGATTGTGTTTCAAATGGATGACAGCGTGCGCAAGTCGTGCTGGGGCGTAACCGTCTGGACGGTTTCGATCTTCTCGGCATTACTGCTTCTCGGTTTCCTCTTCAGCGTGCCCGAGACGATCGCGATCGCGGCCAACTGACGGCGCGGCCGGAGCGAACCGGCAAGACACCTCATTCGACTGTCCGACAGACGCGGCCCTGTGATGTCATCGCAGGGCCGTTTTGTTCGCTTCGGTATTGAGAAGGTGCTGCGATGGAGACCGTCTGTTGCCGCCTGTTTTCGGGCGAGGCAGCTTCTCGTTCGCGCCTCGGCCGGCAAACCTCGTCCACACCGAAGGCGATTTACCGTTCTCCAGCCTTGACGCAAGACGGGGATTGCCTCGACAAGCGTCGGTATGGCTCTGCATTTGATCAAACTGTGCGTCGGCGTCGAAAGCATCGACGAACTGGAAACGCATGTGGAAAATCGCCTCGCCAGGGCGCGCCGCGGCGGCCTGTCAACCGAGTATACGCACACCACCCGCATGACCCCGACGCGAGTCGACGACATCATCGATGGCGGCTCGCTCTATTGGGTGATCAAGGGCCAGGTCCAGGTACGCCAGCCAATTATGGCCATCCGGCCGTTTACCGACGGGGAGGGAATCAAGCGGTGCCACATTGTGCTGCAACCGGTTCTCGTGCGTACCGTCTGGCAGCCCCGACGCGCTTTTCAGGGATGGCGTTATTTCAAGGCCGAAGACGCGCCGGCCGACATCCCCGATTCCGCATCGGGAGAGGAGCAGTTTCCGCCGGATCTTCGCCGGGAACTGATGGAACTGGGACTTCTGTAATTTTCGCTGGCCGCCCATTGCTGCCAGCGGCGTGCGATTAGCGGAAGCGAAGCCTGACCGCCGGCGCTCCGCAAGGGCCCGCTGTCTTGATCCGGCTGTAACAGACCGGCTGCGACGCCCGCCAGGCCCGGGCGCCGTGCGACAGTAGCAGGCCGACGAGATCCTTTGCCTTCAGGCGGGAGCGCCCCTCGCGGACGTCGGAAAGACGCATCGCCGCCTGCTGCAATGGATGCAACCCTGTCGAGGGAGAGCGGCCTGGCTGATGTTCTGACGGGACAAGCCCGAGTCTGCTTAGCTCGATCGACATGACGGAACCCTTTATACACAACACAGGGAAATCGTGGGATTGCGGCCGGTGGCGGTGCCCGCCATCCCGCTCGAGTCAGTTCGCGACCGCGTAGCAATTATAGGCGTTGCGCTTGAGCGCCTCGCAGGCGCTCCGGGCCTGATCCTTGGTGGCAAAACCCGCAAAGCGCGCGCGATGGAGCGTCTGGGAACCGCTTTTGACAGTCTCGGTGAATGGCACCGCCGATGATAGCGGCCCGCCCACCTTGTTCTTGGCTTCGCCGAGCATCGCCATAGCCTGGTCGGCACCGGGGGTCGCGGCGATCTGCACCACCCAGGGCGAGGCTGGCGTCGATGCGGGCGCGGCGCTCGCCGTGACCGAACCGGTCGTCCTCGGATCAAGATCCTTGCCACCCGGAATTGCCGCGGGCGGGAACGGAATCCCGAAAGCTGCCGGAATGCTGTGACTGGATTCGGGGAACGGCGTCCGCCTCACCGGGCGCTCCTGGACGAGGGCAGCCCGCAGGGCGTCTCGGCCGAGGAGAGGTCGGCTCCGCGGTTCCGGCAGGCGGGCGATTGCGGCCGCCGGCTCCGAACCGTAGGCAAGCGCGACGCGCTCATCGATCGACGTCGGGATGACCGGCCGGGAATCAGGGACGGGACCGCGCTTGGGCAATTCGGCCACAACGACGTTTCCGACCGCGCGCGAGGCAACCAGCGGGCCGGTGTCTCGCGCGCTGGCCTTGGGGAAATAGCGATTCAGGAGTTCGACCATGTGGTCGTCGCGGGATCTCCCTGAACGCCCTCCCATCACGACTGCGACGAGGCTCTTGCCGTCACGTGCCACCGAACTGACGAGGTTGAAACCGGAGGCGTTGATATAGCCGGTCTTGATGCCGTCGGTCCCCTGGAAGCGTCCCAGGACGCGATTGTGGTTGCCCAGCCGGCGTCCGCGAAAGCTGTAGGAGCGCGTGCTGAAATATTTGTAATATTCCGGGAAATGCTCCCTGAGCGCGATGCCGAGCGTCGCCATATCCCGGGCCGTGGTTCGCTGCGCGTTGTCCGGCAGACCGTTGGCATTGCGAAAGGTCGTCGCCCGCATGCCGATCCGCCGAGCCTTCGCCGTCATCTGCTCCGCGAAGGTCGATTCCGAACCGGCAAGGAATTCCGCCAGGACGACGGCGGCGTCGTTGGCGGACTTGGTGACGAGCGCGTAGATACCTTCCTCGACCGTCAGCGTGGACCCGGTTTTCAACCCCAGCTTCGAGGGCGGTCGGCCGGCCGCATAGGCCGAGACGGGCATCTGGCTCCCAAGCGAAGCCCGCCTGTTCTTCAAGGCATCGAAGGTCATGTACAGGGTCATCATCTTGGTCAGCGACGCGGGATAACGCGGCGCGTCGGCATTCTCCGAATACAGCACCTGACCATTGTTGGCGTCGATGACAAAGCCGGCATATTTCGGATTGGCGTCGGCACCGGCGGCATGGGTCAGCGAAAGACCCGCCCCCATGGCGGCGAGCACGAACATCCTGGTCAGTTTTCTGGCGGCGGTCTTGAGTCCGTCGAATTGGTTACGCACGCGGCAACTCTCTCACTCGGGCAACACGTGACGGCGTGGGGCAGCGGAAAGGAACAGGCCCTGAAGGCTGGTCGCCATTCCACCCACACAACGTCGGCTTATTGTCCACGAGCGTAATCCGGCCGACTTACCAATCGGTTTATGGTTGTCGAATTGTTCGATCGCTGCATCGCAATCGACCGATTCGAGAGACTGCACTACCCGATAGTGCGAAGCGAATTTCGCACTGCAGCGTACTCTTGATTTTTATTGTGCATCGCAATATATTGTGACTGCCATCGGGCGCGGATCGCGATCATGCGCAACTGCCCCGCCGAACCACCAATCTCAGGGATTCGCACGATGAACGTTTACGAAGACGCCAGCAAAATCACTCAGGAAGCCATGGACAACGCGGTCAAGTCGGCGTCCGTCGTGACGAAGGGTTTCCAGCAGATCGCGGCGGAAACGTCGGATTTCACCAAGCGCGCCTACGAACAACAGGCGGAGATGCTGGAGAAGCTGTTCAAGACCAAGACCCTGGACAAGGGCATCGAGCTGCAGACCGATTACGCCAAGACCGCCTATCAGAGCTGGGTCTCCCAGGCGACGCGGATGGGCGAGATCTATGCCGACCTTGCCAAGCAGGCCTACAAGCCTTTCGAGCAGACGGCGCTGACCGCCGCGGATACGGGCAGCCGCACTGCCAAGCAGGCGGCTCAGTCGGTAGAAAAGAAGGCCGCCGCCTGATTTCCGGCATGTGAGCCGCCCGCAAGGACGGCTCCAGCCCCACGCAATATGTCGAAAAGGCCTGGCGGCTTGCCGGGCCTTTTTTGCGTTATCCTGGTCGGGCCGATCGTCGGCGGTCGACATGAACTCGCAATGATGCTTTGCCGCGAACGCGAGCCGTCTTAAAATCCCGGCCTCGGCACATACATACGATGCGATGACGATGGTGGCTGATTTGAGCGAAGACGCATTTCCGACCCGCGGCGGTGGTTTGGCCGCCAAGGCTCAGGCCGGCCGGGGGGATAAGGACGATACTGAGCGCGGAACGTCCGTCATCACGCGGACAAAGCCGAAAACCAAGAAGCCGAGCCTTTACAGGGTGCTGCTTCTGAACGACGATTACACTCCGATGGAGTTTGTCATTCACGTTCTGGAGCGGTTCTTTCAGAAGGATCGCGAGGCAGCCACCAGGGTCATGCTGCATGTGCACAACCACGGTGTTGGCGAATGTGGGGTCTTTACCTACGAGGTAGCGGAGACGAAGGTCACGCAGGTCATGGATTTCGCCCGCCAACATCAACATCCGCTGCAATGCGTGATGGAAAAGAACTGAGGTGAAGCTTGCCGACATTTTCGCAGAGCCTAGAGAAATCGCTGCATCAGGCACTGACACTTGCAAACGAGCGGCGACAGGAATTCGCGACCCTGGAACACCTGCTGCTGGCGCTCCTGGAAGACAAGGATGCGGCTGCGGTGATGCAGGGCTGCAGCGTCGACCTTGATATCCTGCGTAGGAATCTGACCACCTACATCGACACCGAACTCGCCAATCTCGTGACCGGCCATGACGAGGACTCCAAGCCCACCGCCGGATTCCATCGGGTGATCCAGCGGGCGGTCATCCATGTGCAGTCCTCGGGTCGCGAAGAAGTGACCGGGGCGAACGTGCTCGTCGCCATTTTCGCCGAGCGCGAGAGCCATGCCGCTTATTTCCTGCAGGAGCAGGAAATGACCCGCTACGACGCGGTCAATTTCATCTCGCATGGGATTTCCAAGCGCCCCGGGGTCACCGAGAGCCGGCCCATCCGGGGCGTGGAAGAGGACCAGTCGACCGTCGGCCAGGACGAGGAAGGCAAGCGCAAGACGCCGCAGGATGCGCTGACGGCCTATTGTTCGAACCTCAACGAGAAGGCGCGCAAGGGCAAGATCGACCCGCTGATTGGCCGCGCCGAGGAAATCAACCGCACGATCCAGGTGCTGTGTCGGCGCTCCAAGAATAATCCGCTGTATGTCGGCGATCCGGGCGTCGGCAAGACGGCGATCGCCGAGGGGTTGGCGAAGCGAGTGGTCGAAGGCGACGTGCCGGACGTGCTCGCCGATGCGACGATCTTTTCCCTCGACATGGGAACGCTGCTGGCCGGAACCCGCTATCGGGGCGATTTCGAGGAACGTCTGAAACAGGTGGTCAAGGAACTCGAGGAGTATCCGGGCGCGATCCTGTTCATCGACGAGATTCACACGGTCATCGGCGCCGGCGCGACGTCGGGCGGCGCGATGGACGCGTCGAACCTCTTGAAACCGGCGCTGTCTTCGGGCGCGATCCGCTGCATCGGCTCGACGACCTATAAGGAGTACCGCCAGTTCTTCGAAAAGGACCGGGCGCTGGTCCGCCGCTTCCAGAAGATCGACGTCAAGGAGCCGTCGATCGACGATACGGTGTCGATCCTCAAGGGATTGAAGCCCTATTTCGAGGACTTCCACCGGGTGAAGTTCACCAATGATGCGATCAAGTCGGCGGTGGAATTATCGGCGCGCTACATCAACGACCGCAAGCTTCCGGACAAGGCGATCGACGTGATCGACGAAACCGGGGCTTCGCAGATGCTGCTGCCCGAATCCCGGCGCAAGAAGCAGATCGGGGTGAAGGAGATCGAGGCGACCGTCGCGACCATGGCACGCATTCCGCCGAAGGCCGTCTCCAAGGACGACGAGGTTGTTCTGGCTCATCTCGATGCGCAGCTGAAACGGGTGGTCTACGGCCAGGACGCTGCGATCGACGGTTTAGCCTCGGCGATCAAGCTGGCCCGGGCCGGACTGCGCGAGCCGGACAAGCCGATCGGCTCCTATTTGTTCTCGGGTCCGACCGGCGTCGGCAAGACCGAGGTCGCTCGCCAACTGGCGTCGGCGCTTGGTGTGGAACTGCTGCGCTTCGACATGTCGGAATACATGGAACGCCACACGGTTTCGCGGCTGATCGGCGCACCTCCGGGATATGTCGGATTTGACCAGGGCGGGCTGCTCACCGATGGCGTCGACCAGCATCCCCATTGCGTGCTGCTTCTGGATGAAATCGAGAAGGCCCATCCGGACCTCTTCAACATCCTTCTGCAGGTGATGGACCACGGCAAGCTGACCGATCATAACGGCAAGCAGATCGATTTCCGCAATGTGATTCTGATCATGACGACCAATGCCGGGGCGTCGGAGATGGCCAAGGCCAACATCGGCTTCGGACATTCGAGGCGGACCGGAGCGGACGAGGAGGCGATCAATCGTTTGTTCACGCCCGAGTTCCGCAACCGGCTCGATGCCATCATACCGTTCGGCGCACTGCCGACCCCGGTGATTCATCAGGTGGTCGAGAAGTTCGTCATGCAGCTCGAGGCTCAGCTCTCCGAGCGCGGTGTGACCTTCGAGCTGGCGCCGGAAGCCGTCGCTTGGTTGGCCAACAAGGGCTATGACGAGAATATGGGCGCGCGTCCGCTCAGCCGGGTCATTCAGGAGCACATCAAGAAGCCGCTGGCGGATGAGGTATTGTTCGGCAAGCTCAAGCATGGTGGGACGGTCAAGGTCACCGTCGTCCAGGCGGAGGACGGTGAAAAGCAGCTGAAGCTGGAGGCGATCGCCGACGTGGTTCCGCCCAAACCGAAGCGTTCGTCCAAGGCGAAGAAGCGGGTGAAGGTCGCGGCCGACGGACCGGACTTCGACGACGCTCCGTCCGAGGATGACGACGATGCGGCCGGCGGAGGCGACGCCGAAGGCGAGCTTGCAACGGTGGTGGCGTCGCGCCCCGGCAAACGCCCAGGCACCGTGCCGAAGGTCCCACGCAAATCCTCCTGATCCGCAGATCCAAAAGGGGTCGCTCCATCGGCGATCCCTTTTTCGTGCACATCCTTCCAGAGACCTGAACGATGCATGGTGAGACAGCCGCACGAGATCGCTCGTCCCTGTTCTGGGCGCTCCGGGGCATCAGGGGAATCGCCAG
Source organism: Aurantimonas sp. E1-2-R+4 (assembly GCF_036549515.1). NCBI lineage: Bacteria > Pseudomonadati > Pseudomonadota > Alphaproteobacteria > Hyphomicrobiales > Aurantimonadaceae > Aurantimonas > Aurantimonas sp. E1-2-R+4. Next base: position 28,292 of record NZ_JAZHLK010000001.1, read on the forward strand.
CCCGCCGGCGCTGATCCTGACCACCGCCTTCGTCGGCTTCGCGGCACTCTGCCGCGATGCCGGCCTGACCTGGGTCGAAGCCTCGTTCATGACCGCCACGGTCTGGGCGCTGCCGGCGAAGATCGTTCTGGTCGGCGCCATCACCGCCGGTGCCTCGCTACCGGCGACCGCGTTGGCGGTCGGACTGTCGTCGTTGCGGATGATGCCGATGGTCGTCGCGCTGATGCCGGTGATCAAAGGACCGAAGACCCGAACCGGGACGCTGCTCTTCCTGTCGCATTTCGTCGCGATCACCGGCTGGATCTTCGCAATGGAGCGGATTGAGACCGTGCCGCGCGACAAACGCACCCTCTTCTTCGGCGCCTTCGCCGTAACCCTGACGACGATCAACACCGTCCTCGTCGCCCTTGTTTTTAATTTGATGGGCCAATTGCCGGCCCTGGCGACAGGCGCGCTGGCGTTTCTGACGCCGGTCTATTTCCTGACGTCGCTCTTCGGAACGGCTCGCGAAGCATCCGGCCGTATTGCGCTGTTCACGGGAATGGCGGCTCTGCCGCCGGCCCATTGGTTCATACCCGGCTTCGAACTCCTGGTCGCCGGAATTGCCGGCGGGACGGTCGCCTATATGGCCGGCCGGATCATCGAAGGGCGGCGGCTCGCGTGATGGGCGATTTGAGCTTCACCGCGATTGCGGAGCCCTGGTGGCCCTTCGTCTTCATCCTTTTGGCGGGATGGCTGCCCACCGACATATGGCGTTATCTCGGCGTCCTGTCGGCCGGCCGCATCGACGAGCACTCGCCCTTCGCGGCCTTTGCACGGACGATCGCGACATCGCTGGTGGCGGCCGTAATCGCGCAGCTGGTACTGTTTCCCACCGGTTCGCTCGCCGCGATCGCCCCGCTCATCCGGGTCGGAGCTCTTGCGGCGGGCTTCGCGGCTTACCTGCTGTTGGGCCGGCGGGTGCTGGTCGCCATTCTCATCGCCGAGGCGATTCTCATCGGCGGCGCCGTCCTGACCTGAGCACAATCTGCGGGCCAGGTTGCGGACAATCAGCCGAGGGCGGCGCGAATGCGGTCGGCCTGCTCGGAGAGGACAGCCTGGTCGAGCATGCCGCCGGCATGACGTTTCAACGGCACCCCGTCATAGATCGGCACCACATGGAAGTGCAGGTGAAAGACGGTCTGCCCCGCCGGCGTCTCGTTGAACTGCGCGATCCGCACGCCATCGGCCTCGAAGGCTTTCTTCACCGCGCGGGCGAGCTTCGCCACCACCGGCATGACATTCGCCAAGGTCTCGTCCGTGGCATCGAGGAGATTGCGTGAGGGTGCCTTGGGAATGACCAGGCAATGCCCCTTCGACTCCGGCATCACATCCATGATCGCGATAGCCGCCGCATTCTCGTAGAGCGTCTGGCTCGGGAGTTCGCCGCGAAGGATTTTCGCGAAGATGTTGCCGTCGTCATAGGTGTCCATGAAAATCCTTCCCCTCTGTGCTCACCCGACGTGCGGGGATTGCCTCCACAGATGCGGCACCGCGCGGCTTTTGTCGACTGTGCCGCTCGCCGCGCATCAGGACGCATCTTTCTTGTAAGGCGTATGGCCGCCCAGAATCTCGCCGACACGCGCGACCTCGGTGCGTTCATGATCGAGATAGTCCTCGATCGCGCGGCGCAGGCCCGGATGGGCGATCCAATGGGCCGAATGCGTTGTCACCGGCTCGTAGCCGCGGGCCAGCTTGTGCTCCCCTTGGGCACCTGCCTCGACGACCGCCAGCCCATGTGCGACCGCATAGTCGATCGCCTGATGGTAGCAGACCTCGAAATGCAGATAGGGGTGGTCTTCCACGCACCCCCAATTACGGCCGTAGATCGTATCGGGGCCGAGGAAATTCAGTCCGCCGGCGATGTAGCGGCCGTTGCGCTTGGCCATCACCAGCAAGATCTGCGCGCCCATCCGCTCGCCGACGAGGCTGAAGAATTCGCGATTGAGATAGGGACGACCCCATTTGCGGCTGCCGGTGTCCATGTAGAACTCGTAAAAGGCGTCCCATACGGCCTCAGTGAGGTCGCGCCCGGTCAGCCATTCGATCGAGATGTCGTTGACGAGCGCCTGTGCCCGCTCTTTGCGCAGGGCTTTGCGCTTGCGCGAGGCGAGGGTGCCGAGAAAGGCTTCGTAGCTGTCATAGCCCCGATTGTGAAAATGAAACTGTTGGTCGGTGCGGTGCAGCCAGTCCGCGTCTTCAAACGCAGCCCGATCGGCCGGCCGCAGGAAGGTCGCATGAACCGACGACACGCCGGTCCTGGCGGCGTAGCTCTTGGCTCCCTCGGCAAGCGCCATGCGGCGGGTTGCCGCACCAGCGCCGCCTCCGACCAGAAGACGCGGGCCGCTGGCCGGGGTGAAAGGCACCGCCATCTGCAGCTTCGGATAATAGCGACCGCCGGCTCTCTGGAAGGCGTCGGCCCAGCCGTGATCGAAGACGTACTCGCCCTGGCTATGCGACTTCAGATAGGCGGGCGCGGCCGCGATGGGCTTCCCGCCTGGGCCTTCAAGAACCAGATGCTGAGGCAGCCATCCAGCCGGTTGGCTAACGCTGCCGCTGTCTTCCAGCGAACTAAGAAAGGCGTGGGAAACGAAAGGGTTGATGGTGGTTTTTTGTGTGTTGGCGGAAGTCGAATCGACCGCAACTGCCGCCAACTCGTCCCATCGCTCGGCCGCGACCGCGCCGATCGTATCGACGATCCTGATCGTGAATATGTCGTCGCCCTCGACTGGAGCGCCCTGCGGCTTTTCCATCATGGCGGAGAGTTATGTCGCCGGTGGCGCGACGCAAGCCTTCAGGACTCAGGTGTAAAGCCCTCGAAGGTCATCTGGTCGCAATAATCGCGGCTGCGGCGGACGTCTTCAGCCGTGCGGACCGTCCAGCTGATCACCGGCGCGCAGTGCTCGCCCCTAACCCAATCGACGAAGGCGTTCGGCAGATGGTGGACGTTGTAGGAGCAGAAGTCGCAGCCGCCCGCATAGATTTGCCGATGCGCCGCCAGAACCTCGGGCCGGGTTCCCTCGGCCGTGAGGCCGATCGGGCGGTTTGGGCGCGCTTCGAGCATTTGGCCGATGAGCCACGAATCGAACGACATCAGCGCGAGCTGGCCGGCATAGGCTTCGACGATCGGGCCAAGCCGATCAAAATAGCCTTCGTCGCGGGCCGGATCGAGCCCTTTCAACTCCATGACCACGGGAACGCGACCATCGACCATCTCGAGAAACGCCGAGACTGTCGGAATGCTGACCCCGGTGACGGCGAGGTCGAGTTCCTGGATCGCAACGTCGCGGGTCGCGCGAAACGCGCCTTCGCGGCCGGTGAGCCGGTCGAGCGCGGCGTCGTGGAAAATATAAGGCGTGCCGTCAGCGGAGAGCTGGACATCGCATTCGATCGCCCAGCCCGACGCGATCGCCGCCTGTGCCGCCGGAATTGAATTCTCGGCGACGGCTTGATTGCCGTCATGCAATCCCCGGTGGGCGATCGGCCGCTCGACCAGCCAGCCGAGCGGACCGCTATAGCGGGCGATCATGTCAATCGATCTCGAAAAGCGCTTCGATTTCGACCGCAGCGTCCAGAGGCAGCGCCGGGACACCAACCGCCGAGCGCGAATGGCGGCCCTTGTCGCCGAGGATCTCGACCAGGAAATCCGACGCGCCGTTGGCGACCTTGTGCTGTTCGGTGAAGCTGGCGTCGCTCGCCACGAACACGGTGAGTTTGAGGAGGCGGTTCACCCGGCGCCAGTCGCCGCCGAGCGCGGCATTGGCCTGCGCGAGAATGTTGATCGCGCACAGGCGCGCCGCCGCCTGACCCTCTTCCAGCGAGACGCCGGCGCCGAGCTTGCCGACGACGGCTAGCTTGCCATCCTCGATCGGAAGCTGGCCCGATGTCTGCAGCAGCCGGCCGTGTACGACGAAGGGAACGTAGTTTGCCGCGGGGGCCGCCGCCTCCGGCAGAGTCACACTCGCGGCGCGCAGACGGGTCTCGATCGAATCGGCCATGATATTGTCTTCCTTCGTCTTCAGGGATAGGAGCGCCGGATGGGTTTATCGCCCATCACGGCCCACGGAATAGGGTGCTGCGAAATTCCGATCGATCGGTAGCCCATCCGTCGATCCAGCGAAAGATCGTCCCGTCATGCGAGCGACAACCCTTCCGCTTTTGATCAGTATCGTTGGGGTGTTTTCCGCCGTTGCCTCGGCGCAGGAACTGGTGCCGCACCGGGCCTCCTACGACCTGTCGATGCGTGAGGGGGATAGCGACCTGGTCGACGCGCAGGGCCGGATCGCGATCGAGATGCGCCGGAAGACCTGCGACACATACGACCTCGACTATCGCTTCGTGGCGCGCTTCCAGCAGGAGCAGGAACTGATCGTCACCGATCAGCAGACGCGCTCCACCGAAAGCGCCGACGGCGAGCGTTTCGACTTCGAGACCAAGACCTTCATCGACGCCAGTCCGGAAAATGCGGTGATTGGCACCGCGTCGACGCGAGGCGACGTGACGCGGGTCGCCCTGACAGCCCCCAAGGTCCGGACCGTCGAGGTACCAAAATCCCTGTTTCCGATGCAGCATACGATTGCGCTGATCGGGCAGGCGAAGGCCGGCGCGCGGATCGTCGAGACACGGCTCTATGATGGCGACGAGGAGGTCGAGAAGCTTTTGACGAGTACCGCGGTGATCGCGCCGGCTTCGGAGTCTGGCACGGGGCGCGACGGGAAGGTGGCCGAGGTGACGCCAAGCGACGGGCGCGCGTCTCTATCTGACCAGCTTACCGGTCTCGCCGCCTGGCGTATCAGCGAATCCTTTTACAATTCCGACAGCGACCCGGACGGTCTGCCGATTTTCGAAACGGCCTATACGCTCTACGAGAACGGCGTCTCCGATGATTTGGTGCTGACCTTCGACGGCTATACCTTGGCCGGCGGCCTCGCGAGCCTCGACCTTTTTGAAATACCTGACTGCCCCTGAACCGACGGGGCGTAGCAACGCCGTGCCGTTAGAGGCAAGCCAAACGCGCGCTTGGCTTGCCTCGTCGCGGCTTTTGGTGTATCGGCGCGTCCATTCCACACACGGAAGTCGGGTTTCGACGGTCGAGTTCTGCTCGAACGACGCAATCCACCGGTGGCGGCATCCGGCCGCTTCTTTCCGTGGAGGCTCAACCGGTAAAGGAAACATACCATGGCATTGCCAGACTATTCCATGCGCCAGCTTCTCGAAGCGGGCGTCCATTTCGGCCACCAGACTCACCGCTGGAACCCGAAGATGGCGCCCTATATCTTCGGCGCGCGCAACAATATCCACATTCTCGATCTCGCGCAGACGGTGCCGCTTCTACACCGCGCTCTGCAGGCGGTCTCTGACACGGTCGCCCGTGGCGGCCGCGTGCTCTTCGTCGGCACCAAGCGCCAGGCGTCGGACATCATCGCGGACGCGGCGCAGCGTTCGGCCCAGTACTACGTCAACGCCCGCTGGCTCGGCGGCATGCTGACCAACTGGAACACCATCTCCAAGTCGATCCAGCGCCTGCGCAAGCTCGACGAGATGCTCTCTGGCGAGGCCCAGGGCTTCACCAAGAAGGAGCGTCTGACGCTGCAGCGCGAGCGCGACAAGCTCGACCGAGCGCTCGGCGGTATCCGTGACATGGGTGGCGTCCCGGACATGATCTTCATTATCGACACAAACAAGGAGTCGATCGCGATCGAGGAGGCCAAGCGGCTGCATATCCCGATCGTCGCGGTAGTGGATTCGAACTGCAATCCAGCATCGATCGATTACCCGATCCCGGGCAATGACGACGCCGCTCGCGCGATCACTCTCTACTGCGACCTCATCGCCCGGTCGGCGGTGGACGGCATTGCCCGCCAGCAGGGCGATTCCGGCGTCGACATCGGTGCGCTCGAAGAAGCACCTGTCGAGGAGGTGATCGAGGAAGAGACGGTTGCTGCTTCGGCAAGCGAAGAAGCTGCCCCGGCAAGCGAAGAAGCGGCTCCGGCAAGCGAAGAAGCGGCTCCGGCTGCAGCCGCCACCGAAGAGCCGGTCGCTGCTGAGCAGGCTGAGGCCGCCGGCGACGAGAAGACCGAGGCGGCTAGCGCCTGAGCAAATGTCGAAGAGCAAGGGTTCCGGCGTGGTTGACGCCGGGACACTGCCTCGAGCGTTGCATGAGCAAACGGATGCATGGTCCTGTTTGAAAGTCTCGATCGATTTTCAGGAGGCATGCCGAGATCACACCGAATTCGGACCGCACGGGTTCAACGCCGGCACCGTGATCGCATCGAATGAGTGAGCGGAGGCGGCGGAGAACCAGCTCCCGTTTTTCTTTGCCCGGCTCTCGCGGCCGCGACTCGACCCACCAAGGTGCCGTAACCGAGGCGCCACATGTCCGGCGCACCCGTTCCCATCGAGCCGGTGCGCCCAATTATTTCTGAAGAGGCAAACATGGCAATCACCGCTTCAATGGTCAAAGAGCTGCGCGACCTGACCGGCGCCGGCATGATGGACTGCAAGACCGCTCTGGCCGAGAACGACGGCAACATGGAAGCGGCGGTCGACTGGCTGCGCACCAAGGGCATCGCCAAGGCGGACAAGAAGTCTGGCCGCACCGCCGCCGAAGGGCTGGTCGGGGTCGCGGCTGAGGGTTCCAAGGCCGTCGTCGTCGAGGTCAACTCGGAAACCGATTTCGTCGCCCGCAACGACGCCTTCCAGTCGATCGTGCGCGATATCACCAATGTCGCCCTGACGACCGATGGCTCTGTCGAGGCGGTCGGTGCGGCGACCTATCCGGGTTCGTCCAAGAGCGTGAACGACACGATCAAGGATGCCATCGGCACGATCGGCGAGAACATGGCCCTGCGCCGTTCGACGATGCTGAGCGTCGGCGAAGGCGTCGTGGCGACCTACATTCACAATCAGGTAGTCGACGGACTCGGCAAGCTTGGCGTTCTCGTGGCGATCGAATCGGCCGGCGACAAGGCGGCGCTGAATCAGTTCGGCCGTCAGGTCGCCATGCATGTCGCCGCGACCAATCCGCTGGCGCTGTCCGCTGAAGAGATCGACGCGGCCACTGTCGATCGGGAGCGGGCGATCTTCGTCGAGCAGGCGCGGCAGTCGGGCAAGCCGGAGAACATCATCGAGAAGATGGTGGAAGGACGCCTGCGCAAATTCTACGAGGAGGTCGTGCTTCTCAAGCAGGCCTTCGTCATCAACCCGGATCTGACCGTCGAGAAGGCGCTGGCCGAGGCGGAAGCCGGTTTCGGGGCTCCTGCCAAGATCGTCGCCTTTGAGCGATTTGCGCTCGGCGAAGGGGTCGAAAAGGAAGAGACCGACTTCGCCGCCGAGGTCGCCGCGGTCGCCGGCAAAAAGTAAGCATCGCCCGGCATTCCGTCATCGGAATAGGCCGGAGCAGACGGGAAGAGGGTGGCCGCTTTTGAAGCGGCTGCCCACGACATCAAGAAGATCGCGATGGCGCTCGCCGCAAAGCCAGCCCCACGCACGAGTTGCGCCAACACACCCAACCGGCGCCGCCTCACGAACCCGCTCAGACAACTTCGCCGCTCGAAACAAAAAACTCCGCCGAAAATCGACGGGGTCTGTCAGCACTCTGACGGGCCTCGATAAGGCCCCTTTTTCATGGCTCTCGTCTGGTTTAAACCGGAGCCGACTTCCAAAGGCGAGTCGGCGGGGAACGACAGGCGGGTGATGCGGTCGCAACAGGTCTTATGGGTCGCTTTGATCGCGACCTTTCTAGCAGCCTCGCCAACTCTGGGGGCTGATCACGGCTGGAGCGTGGGCGGCTGGATCGACGGATTGCTCGGTGAGCAGACGCCGGACCGCGATGGTGGCAGGGTCGACAGGCAGCAGTCCTCGGGCGAGCCCGGGACGCGCACCAGCGCTGAAGACAATCAAGGGCCGGTCGTTTTGGCTCCTGATAAATCTGCTGGCAAGGCGGAAGCGGTGCCGACCAGCCGGGCGGAAATCGATCTCTCCTTCGCGCCGCTCGTCAAGGAAACGGCGCCGGCCGTCGTCAACGTCTATGCCGCGCGCGTGGTCCCGACACGGCAATCACCCTTCGCGAACGATCCCTTCTTCGGCCAGTTTTTTGGCCAACGGTTCGATGACCGGCCACGCATGGAGTCGGCGCTCGGTTCCGGTGTGATCATCGATTCATCTGGCCTCGTCGTTACCAACAACCATGTCGTCGAGAACGCCGACGAGGTGAAGATTGCCTTCAGTGATGGTCGCGAATTCGAAACGAAGGTGCTTCTCAAGGACAAGAAGGTCGATCTGGCGATCCTTGCGATCGATGGCGCCGGGCCGTTCCCCTCGCTGCCGATCGCCGACTCGGACGAATTGGAAATCGGCGATCTCGTCTTGGCGATCGGCAATCCGTTCGGCATCGGCCAGACTGTCACCACCGGTATCGTCTCGGCGCTGGCGCGCAACCATATTGGCGTCAACGATTTCGGCTTCTTCATCCAGACGGACGCGGCGATCAATCCCGGCAACTCCGGTGGCGCCCTGATCGACATGAAGGGGCGGCTGGTGGGCGTGAATACGGCGATCTTTTCGCGTTCCGGCGGCTCCAACGGCATCGGCTTCGCGATTCCCTCCAACATGGTGGCGAGCTTCCAGCGCGCCGCCAAGGCGGGCGGGCGTTTCGAGCGTCCCTATGTCGGCGCAACCTTCGCCTCGGTTACGCCCGATATCGCCGATGCGCTCGGTCTTCCCCGGCCGACCGGTGCGCTGGTACAAGCGGTGGTGAAGGATAGCCCGGCCGCAGAGGCCGGCATCACGGTTGGTGACGTTATCTTGTCTGTCGACGGGTTTGCGATCAACAATCCCGATGCCCTCGGCTACCGGCTGGCGACAGCAGGCGTCGGGCGCACGGCGAAGGTGAGCGTTTTGCGTGGCGAGGATCGGGAAACCATCGATCTCCCGCTGCAAGCGGCTCCCGAAAACCCGCCACGAGATGAGCGCAGCCTGTCCGGCAACAACCCGTTTTCCGGCGCGACCGTGCTCAACCTGTCGCCGCGCGTCGCCGAGGAGCGGGGGCTGCCAGCTGACAAGACCGGGGTCGTCGTGGCGACCGTGGAACGCGGATCGTTGGCGCAGCGCTTCGGCCTGCGGCCAAACGATATTCTTCTGACCATCAACGGCGACGTCATTGCCTCGACGAAGTCGTTGGAGGAAATGCTGAAACGGCGCTATCGCGGCTGGCAATTCGAAGTTGAGCGGGACGGTCGTCGCATGACCCAAATGGTGCGCTGACTTGGCGGATCTCTTTGGCGGCGGCGATCCGGGACCGTCGACCGGCACAGGGAAGGGCGCGCAGACGCCGGCCGACGATCCCTCGCGGCCGCTGGCTGACCGGCTGCGGCCGCGCGCGCTTGCCGAGGTCGCCGGTCAGGAACATCTGACCGCGGAGGGCGGCGCGCTGTCGCGCATGCTCGCAACCGGCAGCCTTGGCTCCATGATCTTCTGGGGACCACCCGGCACCGGCAAAACCACCGTCGCACGGCTTCTCGCCAATGAAGTCGATTATGCTTTCGAGCAGATCTCGGCAATCTTTTCCGGTGTCGCGGACTTGAAGAAGGTCTTCGAAGCGGCGCGACTGCGCCAGTCCAACGGCAGGCGAACGCTGCTGTTCGTCGACGAGATCCATCGCTTCAACCGGGCGCAGCAGGATTCGTTCCTGCCGGTGATGGAAGACGGCACGGTCGTCCTCGTCGGCGCCACGACCGAAAACCCGTCCTTCGAGCTCAACGCCGCGCTTTTGTCGCGGGCCCGGGTTCTCACCTTTCGCCCGCACGGGTCGGAGAGTCTTGCCAAGCTGCTCCTGCGGGCCGAGGCGGCGGAAGGCCGGCCCTTGCCGCTCGACGAGGAGGCGCGGGCGGTGCTGCTGCGGATGGCGGATGGTGATGGTCGCGCGATCCTGACATTGGCGGAGGAGATCTGGCGTGCGGGGCGGGCGGGCGAGGTTTTCGACGCGGCCAGCCTGCAGGACATCGTCCAACGTCGGGCGCCGGTCTACGACAAGGGCCAGGACGGTCATTACAACCTGATCTCCGCTCTGCATAAATCGGTGCGAGGATCGGACCCGGACGCGGCGCTCTACTGGCTTTGCCGAATGCTCGATGCCGGCGAGGATCCGCTGTATCTCGGGCGCCGGCTGGTGCGAATGGCGGCTGAAGATATCGGGCTGGCCGATCCGCGGGCGCTTGGCATCGCGCTCGCAGCCAAGGACGCCTACGACTATCTCGGCTCGCCGGAGGGCGAATTGGCGCTGGCCGAAGCGACCGTCTATCTGGCGGCGGCGCCGAAATCCAACGCTGTCTATGTCGCCTACAAGGCGGCGATGCGCGCCGCCAAGGAACGCGGTTCGCTGCTGCCGCCCAAGCATATCCTCAACGCCCCGACGACGCTGATGCGCTCGGAGGGCTACGGCGCCGGCTATGCCTACGATCATGACGCGCCGGACGGGTTTTCCGGGCAGAGCTATTTCCCCGAAGACATGGGACGGCCGGTTTTCTACCGCCCGACTGAGTGGGGGGCGGAGGTTTCAATCGGCGAACGTCTTCGATATTGGGCGGAGCTGCGGGGAAAACGGCACGCTCAGGACTAACGCTTCGGCCGATTCTGTGGGATTTACCTAATCAGGCCGCGCCGGGTGCCCAGAGGCCACGTTTTGTGGCAGACTGGTTGCGAGTCCCCATTCGTAAGGACCGCTGTTTTTCTTTACGATCCAATTGCAGTACTGATTTGAAAGTGAGGTTTCGATGTCGCTCGAACCTGGCCAGTTAGCCGAACATTCCGTCACCGACTATGAGGTCGGGCAGGATAATCTGCGGAAATACGGTTTGGATATCCACAATCCGGTGTTCCCGGTTTCCGCCGGACTGATCATCGCCTTCGTTGCTTTCACGCTGCTGTTTCCGACCGTCGCCGACGATTTCTTCGGCTGGCTGCGTCCTGCACTTACCGCGAATTTCGACTGGGTCTTCCTCATCGCGGGCAACATTTTCGTCCTGTTCTGCCTGTTCCTCATCGTGTCGCCCTACGGCTCGATCCGGCTGGGCGGCAAGGACGCCAAACCGGAATATGGCTATTTCGGCTGGTTCGCGATGCTGTTCGCGGCCGGGATGGGCATCGGCCTGATGTTCTACGGCGTCTCGGAACCGATCTCGCATTTCTCCACCTCGCTCGCCGGCGATTCCTGGGCGCCCCTTGGTGGCGCCGTTGGCGATACCGAGGCCGCCCGCCGGCTCGGCATGGCTGCGACGATCTATCACTGGGGGCTCCACCCCTGGGCGATCTACGCGGTGGTCGCCCTGGCACTGGCTTTCTTCAGCTATAATTGGGGCCTGCCACTCACCATGCGCTCGGCCTTCTACCCACTGCTGGGCGAACGCGTCTGGGGCTGGCCGGGTCACATCATCGATACGCTGGCCGTCTTCGCAACCCTGTTCGGTCTCGCCACGTCCCTCGGTCTCGGCGCGGAGCAGGCAGTCGCCGGATTGAACTATCTCTTCGGCGTTCCGGCGACGACGCTCAGCAAGATCGTGCTGATCGTACTGATTACCTGCGTCGCACTGGCTTCCGTCGTTGCCGGCCTCGATGCCGGAGTGAAACGGCTGTCCGAGATCAATATGGGTCTCGCGCTGCTCTTGCTGGGGTTCATCTTCCTGGTCGGGCCGACCATGGATATCGTTCGTGGCATTTTCGGCAATTCGGTTGCCTATCTGCGCGAGGTCATCCCGCTCTCCAATCCATTCGGCCGCGTCGACGACAACTTCAGACAGGGCTGGACGAGCTTCTATTGGGCTTGGTGGATGAGCTGGTCGCCCTTCGTCGGCATGTTCATCGCGCGGGTCTCGCGCGGCCGCACCATTCGGGAGTTCTTGACCTGCGTCCTGATCATCCCGACCGTCGTTTCGATCATCTGGATGACAGTATTCGGCGGGACGGCCCTTACCGAGACGATCGACGGCTTCGCCGGCATCGTCGACGCGGCGCTCGAAGTGAAACTCTTCGTTATGCTCGGCCAATTGCCGCTGACGTCGATCTCATCCTTTTTGGGCATCGTCCTGGTGATCGTGTTCTTCGTCACCTCGTCCGACTCCGGCTCGCTGGTCATCGATACGATCACGGCCGGCGGCAAGATCGACGCACCGGTGCCGCAACGGATATTCTGGGCGACCTTCGAAGGCCTGGTGGCGATCGCGCTGCTGGTCGGCGGCGGGCTCGCTGCGCTTCAGGGTGCGGCGATCGCGACGGGCTTTCCGTTCGCGTTCCTGCTCCTGGCGCTGTGCTGGTCGACCATGCGCGGGCTCCATGCCGAACGGCGGCAGCCGTTCCTGGAACAGGCGAAGGCCGAGGCGAACGCCGCGGAGTAGCGGTTCCGTCACGGTTCGCGGCGGCGCCGACAATCTAAGCTCGCCGCCGCCGCCGCGTGGCTAGCCTCACTTCGATGGGGCGGCTATAGAGGCGGCATGTATCACCTCATCCTCGTTGCCGCGGGCGGCGCGATCGGTGCGAGCCTTCGACACTTGTCGAACCTTGCGGCGCTTCGTTTTCTCAGTCCGAATTTTCCGTTTGGTACTGCCTTCGTGAACGTCTCCGGATCATTCCTGATGGGTATCGTGATGGAGATCGTTGCGCGCCGCTTCGGTGCGTCGAATGAATTGCGGCTGTTCCTCGCCGTCGGGCTGCTGGGCGGGTTCACCACCTTCTCGTCCTTTTCGCTCGATGCGGTGGCGCTCTATGAGCGCGGGGCGTTCGGTTTGGCGGCGTTTTACGTCATCGGTTCCGTCGTCGCCGGAATCGCGGCGCTGTTTGCCGGATTCGCCGCGGGACGGGGGCTGATCTGATGGCGGCTGAGGCAAGCCAAGCAAAGGAAAAGACGATGGCGTCTGTCGAACAGCGACGGATCGAGGAGGACGAGGCCGGCTTGCGCCTCGACCGCTGGTTCAAGCTGCACTATCCGGGCCTCGGCTTCGGCCATCTGCAGAAGTTGCTGCGCTCGGGTCAGGTGCGGGTCGACGGCGGCCGCGCCAAGTCGGACACGCGCGTTCTCGCGGGGCAGATGGTCCGCGTGCCGCCGATGGGAACCGACTCGGCACGGGGGAAGGTCGGCCCGCTGACCCGCAACACGATCCGCGACCAGCACGATGGCGACGTGTTGGCGCAGATGCTGATCTACGAGGACGCCAAGGTCTATGTCTTCAACAAGCCGGCCGGCCTTGCCGTTCAGGGTGGCTCGGGCGTCTCCCGGCATGTCGACAAGATGCTGGAGGCCTGGCGCAGCCGTAAGGGCGAGAAGCCCCGCCTCGTCCACCGCCTCGACCGCGACACGTCCGGTGTCCTCGTCGTTGCCCGCACGCGCGGCGCTGCGACAGCGCTGACCAAGGCGTTTCGCGAGCGCGACACCAAAAAGGTCTATTGGGCGGTCGTCAAAGGCGTCCCGACACCGCGGGACGGGCGCATCTCGACCTTCCTTGTCAAAGAGCAGACGGAGGACGGCGACCGAATGCGCGTCGCCAAACATGGCGAGGAGGGGGCCGACCACGCACTGACCCATTACCGGGTGATCGAAAATCTCGCCCAGAACTTCGCCTGGGTCGAGTTCGAGCCCTATACGGGGCGGACCCATCAGCTGCGCGTCCACGCTCTCCATATCGGGCATCCGATCCTCGGCGATCCGAAATATTTCGAGCACGACACCAATTGGGAGTTTCCCGGCGGCGTCCAGAAGCGGCTGCATCTGCATGCGCGTCGCATTGTCATTCCCCATCCGGACGGCGGTGTCGTCGATCAGATCGCGCCGCTGCCGCCGCATATGGTGCAGACCTTCAATCTCTTCGGTTTCGACGAAGGCGCGTTGGGCGACTGATGCGCGCGGTTCTGTTCGATTGTGACGGCACCATCGCCGATAGCTGCGGCCTGATCTGCGACATCATGCGGCGGGTCTTTGCCGAGCACGGATTACCCGAGCCGGAGGATGCCGAGACGCGCGGCATCATCGGCCTGTCGCTGGACGTCGCGATCGGCCGCCTGCATCCCACCGCCGAGCCGCCATTGCTCGCCGCGATGGTCGAGGGCTACCGCCGGACTTTTCGCGCATCGCGGGCGGACGAGCGGTTTCGCGAGACACTGTTCCCGGGCATGAAGGCGCTGATTGATCGGCTTTCGGCCCGCGAGGACGTGCTGCTCGCCATGGTGACTGGCAAGTCGCGTAGCGGCGTGGCGGCGATCTGCGAGACGCATGGCATGGAGTTCCATGCCGTGCGCACGGCCGACGATTGTCCATCCAAGCCGCATCCGGCCATGGTGGAGGAGTGCTGCGCCGAATTCGGGCTGGACCCGCGCCATGCGCTCGTCGTCGGTGATTCCGTCTTCGATATCGAAATGGCGAGAACGGCCGGTGCCCCCGCGCTGGGTGTCGCCTGGGGCACCCACGAAGCCGCGCCGCTGCTCGCCTCCGGCGCTTACGCCGTTGCCGAGACGGTCGACGAACTCGGGGCGTTCATTGACGCCTGGCTGCTCGGCGACCCGCTCCAGGCGGAACGCGGCCGTCGGGTGACGATCGACTGATGCCGCGAAGGGTTCGGCTTTCGCCATGACGACAGGAGACACGCGATGACCACCGGCACGGGTCGATCCGGACTGCCCAAACGGTTCTATCAGACCGTTACGCTGGCGGAAGCTGCCGGCGGGTTCTCCGTTCTGCTGGATGGTCGCCCGGTCAAGACGCCGGGCCGCCGGCCGCTCGCTGTGCCGCTTCCCGCGGCTGCGCAGATGATCGCGGCCGAATGGGAGGCGCAGCGCGAACGCATCGACCCGGCGACCATGCCGATGACGCGGCTGGTCAACACCGTGATCGAGGCGATCGCCGACGATCCGGTTCCGGTGCGCGACGATATCGGTCGCTATGTCGAGACCGATCTCTTGTTCTATCGAGCCGGTTCGCCGGAACGACTCGTGCAGCGCCAGCGTGAGGGCTGGGACCCGATTCTCGATTGGGCCAAGGACAGCTTCGGCGGCCGCTTCGTCCTCGCCGAGGGCGTCATGCATGTCGCGCAGCCGCCGGCCTCAATGGAGGCGTTTCGTGCCTGGCTGGCGAAGATCGACGATCCGTTCCGCATCGCCGCGATGCATCAGGCGACGACGCTCACCGGCTCGGCCCTGCTGGCGCTCGCGGTCGCCGAAGGACGGCTGTCGGCCGAGGAAGCGTGGTCGCTCGGGCACCTGGACGAGGACTGGAACATCGAACAATGGGGCGCCGACGAGGAGGCGGCGGCGCGGCGGCGCCAGCGCTGGGAGGAGATGCGCGTGGCGGCGGTGTTCCTGGGGCGCGCGTAGCGCAAAAGGGCGTATCGCTTTCGCATTCCTCGGCCTATTCGACTTACCGCCGATTGCCGGCGTCGTTCGATGCATTTATCCGGGTATGATGATGCCGTGAGGCAGGCGCATCGGCCGACATCAAAGCCGAGCGGGCAGGGGGGACGAAAGATGCACGAGATGCTGGCCGAACTGGAAGTCCGGCGCGAACGGGCGAGGCAAGGCGGCGGTCAAAGGCGCATCGATGCCCAGCACGAAAAGGGCAAGCTGACCGCCCGCGAGCGTCTCACGGTGTTTCTCGACGAGGGTTCGTTCGAGGAATTCGACATGTTCGTCCAGCACCGGGCGACGGATTTCGGCATGGCGGAGCAGACGATACCCGGCGATGGCGTCGTCACCGGGTGGGGCACCGTCAACGGCCGCACCGTGTTCGTCTTCGCCAAGGATTTCACCGTCTTCGGGGGCTCGCTCTCCGAGGCCCATGCCGAAAAGGTCCAGAAGGTCCAGGATCTGGCACTGCGCAACCGCGCGCCGATCATCGGCTTCTACGACGCAGGCGGCGCGCGAATCCAGGAGGGTGTCGCCGCGCTCGGCGGCTATGCCGAGATCTTCCAGCGCAACGTGCTGGCCTCGGGCGTCATCCCGCAGATTTCGGTGATCATGGGGCCTTGTGCCGGCGGCGACGTCTATTCTCCGGCGATGACCGACTTCATCTTCATGGTTCGCGACACGTCCTACATGTTCGTCACCGGGCCGGACGTGGTGAAGACAGTGACCAACGAGACGGTGACGGCCGAGGAACTCGGCGGCGCCTCGGTCCACACCGTCAAATCCTCGATCGCCGACGGCGCCTATGACAACGACGTCGACGCGCTGTTGCAGATGCGGCGGCTGATCGACTTCCTGCCGGCGTCGAACACCTCGCCGGTGCCCGAACTCGACTACACCCAGTCGGTGCTCGAGGAGGATCGCTCGCTCGACACGCTGATCCCCGACAACGCCAACAAGCCCTATGATATGAAGGAGCTGATCCGGAAGACGGTCGACGAGGGCGACTTCTTCGAGATCCAGCAGGCCTTTGCCGGCAACATCGTGACCGGCTTCGGGAGGATAGAGGGTCGCACCGTTGGCATCGTCGCTAACCAGCCGATGGTGCTGGCCGGCGTCCTCGACGCGGATGCGAGCCGCAAGGCGGCGCGCTTCGTGCGCTTCTGCGACTGCTTCTCGATTCCCGTCCTCACCTTCGTCGACGTGCCGGGCTTCCTGCCGGGCACGGCGCAGGAATATGGCGGGCTGATCAAGCACGGCGCCAAGCTCCTGTTCGCCTATGCCGAGGCGACGGTGCCGAAGGTCACGGTGATCACCCGCAAGGCGTTCGGAGGCGCCTATGATGTGATGGCGTCGAAACACCTTCGCGGCGACATCAACTATGCCTGGCCGACGGCGCAGATCGCGGTGATGGGCGCCAAGGGCGCGGCCGAGATCATCCACCGCAAGGATGCCGCCGATCCGGACAAGATCGCCGCTCACGCCGCCGCCTACGAAAAGCGGTTCCTGTCGCCCTTCGTCGCCGCCGAACGCGGCTATGTCGACGAGGTGATCATGCCGCACTCGACCCGCCGCCGGGTCGCGCGAGCGCTGGCCATGCTCCGTAACAAGGATCTCGACAACCCCTGGAAGAAGCACGACAACATTCCGTTGTGATCAGGTTGCCGTCACGCGGCAGCGGCAAAATTCGCGACGATTCGGTTTCGGCCGCTCTGCTTGGCGCGATAAAGCGAGGCATCGGCCACCGCAATCAGCTGGTCGAGCGAGGTCGCGCTCTTCCCCTTGGTGGCGACGCCGATGCTCAAGGTAACAGTCATCGGGCAGCTCGGAGCCGGATGGGGTATGGCCGCATCCCGCATGGTCGCGAGAATACGCCGCGCAATTTTCATCGCCTCGCCATACGAGGCGCCGGGTAGAACGACCACGAATTCCTCTCCCCCGTACCGGGCGACGAGATCGGAATCTTGGCGCGTCTCCGCGACAAGAAGCTTGGCCACCTGCCGCAGGCACTCATCGCCGCGCTGGTGCCCGCTGGAGTCGTTGTACGGTTTGAAGTGGTCGATATCGAGCATGAGAAGCGAGAGCTCGGTCCCCGAATTGATCGCGAGAAGCCACTCTTCCTTGAGATGTTCGTCGAAGCGACGCCGATTGGCCAGACCGGTAAGGCCATCTTGGCTCGCCAGAGTCTCAAGCGCGTCCTGGGCATTTTTCTGAGGCGTGATGTCACGGAGCGTTTCAACGACGGCCATCAGCGCCCCGCTCTGGTCAAAAACCGGACCCGCGTCTATCGCGAGATAACGGCGGCCGGAGCCGTTTGGTAAAACACACCAGTTTTCCGCTGCGAGAATGCTGAAGCGACCGTCTTTCGCCTCTCCATCGAGTTGCCGCCAGTCGCTACGGTCGACGGTATAGAGAGCCTCGATCCTTGCCGATCCCGTAGCCTCCAGCACCAGATCGGCTAGACAAGGCCGTGGGTCCTCATAGAAAGCAGCCCAGTGCCGTTTGGTGCCGAGAACCGCTGAGGCACAGACCCCGGTCAGCTTTTCGCAAGCGCGATTCCAGATGATCACATGGCCGGACGCGGCCAGCACGAATGTCGGGACGACGAGATGCTCCAGCAACTGGTTCGCGAATTTGGTGTCGCTTAGATCCATCGTCACCATGTTGCGGCCCTCCCAGTCGAATCCTCACCCTAGGGAAGCCACAGTAATCACCCAAACTTAAGAAAATATTCTCGTCTCCGGAAAACAAAGAGGCAAAGTCGTCGATCTTGCTGCCGGCAACCGAACCAAAGGACCAAATCTTGGGGGAGAATTGCCCATGGACAGGAGATTCAGATCCCGGCAAACCACTCGTAGCCATTGTCCTCCCAATAGCCACCGCCGCCCTGGCCGTAGCCGTCGAGCGTGTCGGTGACGCGGATGGCGCGGATGTATTTCGCCATCTTGTAGCCGAGCTGTCGCTCGATCCTGACACGCAGCGGCGCTCCGTTTGATATCGGCAGGGTCTGGTCGTTCATGCCATAAGCGAGGATCGTCTGCGGATGCCGGGCGTCGGTGAGGTCGATCGATTCGTAATATTCGATCGGGCGCAGGAAGCCGCTGCCCATCGAATCAAAGCATTCGAATACTACGAAGCGCGCTTCCGACTTGACGCCGGCCTGATCGAGCACGGCGGCGAGCGGCGTGCCGGTCCATTTGGCGATGCAGCTCCAGCCCTCGACGCAGTCGTGCCGGGTAATCTGGGTGCGGGCGGGCATGTTGCGGAGTTCGTCGAGCGAGAGGCTGAGCGGTTTTTCGACGAGGCCGTCGACAGGCAGGCGATAATCGGAGAACTCCGCCTCCGCGAGGGCGCGATAGGCCGGGTTGCGCGGGTTGGTCGAGCCGTTCGGCCGCATCGGCTGGCGAATCTCGCTTTCGGAAAATTCGCGGGCGAGGGTATCCGAGCCGAGCAGGAAGCGCTGCACCCGGTAGGTGAGGGAGTTCGCGGTTTCGAGAACGTCGCGGATCTCGTTGTCGCGGACCCCAAGAAAGTCGAAACAGCCGGCGAGCGGTGCGGTCGAGGCGATCGTCGCCCCGGTGAGAAAGCGCCGGCGGGTGAGCTCAGAGCGGGTCATCATTCGGACTCCGGATCGGTGCGGTACCAGCCGGTGATCATCGAGCGCAGCTCGTTGAAGGGTCCGGCGAGCACCACCATGACGATGTGGACGACGAAGAAGAGAACCAGATACAGCATCAGGATGAAGTGGATCGTGCGCGCCGTCTGGCGGCCGCCGAAGACATCGAGCATCCACGGCGCCCATGCATTCACACCCGGCGACATGGTGAGGCCGGTCGCGATGATCAGCGGCAAAGCGATGAACAGCACGCTCGCATAGGACAGCTTCTGCAAGGCGTTGTAGCGGGCTTCGCGGGAAAAGCGCAGCCGCGCGTGGTCGGCGGCTTCGCGCGGCAGGTGACGGATGTCGTCGCCGCTCGGAAAAAGCTCCTTGATGTGACGGTTGATCAGGCTGGCGACGAGCCAGATGAGAAGCGTGATGGCGAGGCCCCAGGCGAAGAACAGATGCACGACCCGGCCGGTCGCCAGATCCCGGTAGCCGGGGATGGTCAGCCAGGATGGAAAGCTCTTCGGCTGTAGTCGGTCGCCCTCCCAGACCGCGCCGAGCCAGCCGGTGGTGTCGAAGGCTTGGCCGAAGAGGATCGTCCGGCCCTTCATCGCGGCGCCATCCATAAAGGCGCCGATCGACAGGATGGTGTTGTCGTAGGCGAAACCTGATTCATGGCCGATATAAAGATCCGGCCGCGCCATGAAGATCTGCAGGCCCGAGAGGAGCAAGAAGAACAGGCAGAGCGTCCAGGCCCAATGGGTGATCCGCGTCCACAGCCGCTGTCGGTAGATCAATGGTCGCTCGAAGCGCGATGAAACGGTCAGTTTGAAGCCTCCCTCGGGTATCTGCGGCGATTGGCCTCGCTCCATGTCGCCGCCTTGAACACCAGTGTTGAGGGTCGAAGGCCGCGTGGGTCAAGGCGTTTGGGGTCACGACCGGTCGCGTGCGGTGACGTTTTCGTGTCAGCAGTATGCGCAACGAACACTGCCGCTCGCCGTTTGCGGGGAGTATACTCGATCCGGATCGGATTACTCTTGGCCCAACCGTCGGAACATTTGCCGCGCATTGCCGGCCTCGCCACCGCCGTGCCGCCCTATCCGCTGCCGCAGAGCGAGGTCGTCGCCCACGCCGCCGAAACCTTCGGTAGCCGGTTTCGTGACTTCGAGCGGCTACGCCCGGTGTTCGAGAGCACCGGCATTGCCATGCGCTATTCGGTGCGCCCGTTCGACTGGTTCCACGCCCGGCAGGATTGGCGGCAACGGACCGAGGCGTATCTCGAGGGCGCCACGGCGCTGTTCATCGAAGCCGCCGAAAAGGCGATCGCCGCCGCCGGCATCCTGCCGCGGGACATCGACACCGTCGTCACCGTGTCGTCGACCGGCATCGCCACGCCCTCGCTGGAAGCCCGCGCCCACGGGGTGCTTGGCTTCCGGCCCGACATCGGCCGGGTGCCGGTGTTCGGACTCGGCTGCGCCGGCGGTGTTTCGGGCCTGTCGCTCGGCGCGCGGCTTGCGCGTGCCGATCCGGGCTCCAGGGTGCTCGTCGTCGCAGTGGAAATCTGCACGCTGGCTTTTCGCTCCGACGAACTGACGAAAAGCAATATCGTCGCCACCGCCCTGTTCGGCGACGGCGCGGCCGGCGTGGTGCTGACCTGCGACAAAGCTGCGGGGCCGCGGATCGTCGCCACCGGCGAGCATCTGTGGCCGGACACGCTCGACATCATGGGCTGGCAGGTCGACCCGATCGGCTTCGGAGCAATCTTCTCCGCCTCGATCCCGGACCTCGTCACCGAGAAGATGCGGCCGGCGGTCGAGAATTTTCTGGCGCGACATGGCGAAGTGATCGATGATCTGGATGGCTTCGTCTTTCATCCCGGAGGGACCAAAGTGGTCCAGGCGCTCGAAAACTCGTTTGATCTGCCTCAGGGCGCGCTCAACATCGAGCGCGAGACGTTGCGCGACTTCGGCAACATGTCGGCGCCGACCGCCCTGTTCGTCCTGAAGCGCAAGCTGGAGGTCGGCCTTGCCGGCCGACACCTCGTCTCGGCGCTCGGCCCCGGCTTCACCGGTAGTTTCGCGCGGCTCGATGCTTGAGGCTGTCGAGATCTATCCGAGCGTCTGGGCGACGGCGGCGATCCTCGCCTATGTGACGCTGCAACGGGCCGTCGAGCTCGGGATCGCTCGCCGCAACACCAAACGGCTGCTGCGCGAAGGCGCCTTCGAGGTGGCGGGGCCGCAATATTCGCTGCTGGTCGCATTGCACGCGGCCTGGCTGGGGCTTCTGTGGCTGACCGCCTTCGGCGAGCCGATCAATCTCGTGTTTCTTGGGCTCTTCGGCCTCACTCAATTGGTGCGCTTCTGGACGCTCGCCTCGATCGGCAGGCGTTGGACCACGCGCATCATCGTCAAGCAGGGGGAGGCGCTGGTCACGAAGGGGCCATATCGCTTCATGGCGCATCCGAACTATGCCGTCGTGGTGCTGGAAATCTTCCTGCTACCGGCCATTTTCGAACTCTACGCAATCGCGATCCTGTTCTCGCTACTCAACGCCGGCGCGCTGGCGATCCGCATCCAGGCGGAACAACGCGCGTTGAAGAAGCACACGCGCGGGCGGAAGAACCTGAAATTGTGAGCCGTTTCAGACGTCTGCCGCCGTGCGCCTCAACACCAGATCGAGTGTTTGGCGAAACCGTGAGCGGTCGGTGGTCGTGAAGGCGGCGTTATAGCCCTTGCTCTCGCCGGTCTCGCGCAGATGCTGCTTGAACGCCCGCATCGACAAGGCCGTGCCGATCGATTCGCTGGTGAACTCGCGCCCGGTCGGGCCGAGAGCGGCGGCGCCCTTTTCGAGAGCCCGCGCGGCCAGCGGGATGTCTGCGGTGATGACGACGTCTCCCGGATTGGCGGCTTCGGCGATCCAGTCGTCGGCGGCGTCCGCGCCTTCCGGCACGACGACGATCCGGGCGTCGGGATAGCGCGATGGGCGCATACCGCCATTGGAGACGAGCACCGAGTCGGCGCCGTGCCGGACGGCGATTTCGATC
The DNA here is from genome assembly GCF_036549515.1 of Aurantimonas sp. E1-2-R+4. NCBI lineage: Bacteria > Pseudomonadati > Pseudomonadota > Alphaproteobacteria > Hyphomicrobiales > Aurantimonadaceae > Aurantimonas > Aurantimonas sp. E1-2-R+4. Next base: position 50,359 of record NZ_JAZHLK010000001.1, read on the forward strand.
GCCTCGTCCTTGACCGGGCAGGCATCGGCATCGATCAGGACTGTGGTCATTCGAATCTCTTTCTCGACCAAGGCATAATACCAACCTGCGGTGATAGGGACCTATTCGATGGCGCTGAACGGGCTTGTCCGGCCAGGAGCGCCGCGCAGTTCGATGCGGCGCATCGGGCAAGCGGTGCGACGCCGTCCGGCGAGCCCGTCCAGCCCACCTATGGCCGGGCGCTCGCCGCGCCTGGCTTCGTCGCGGGCCTCGCCCGATGCGCCGCGTCGCGCGTCGTCCCGCTCCTCGCCACGCATCGGCGCCAAGGTGCTGAGAATGGCCGGTCGAATGGGTTCCTATCACCGCAGGTTGGTATAAAGCGTTCCATTTCTCATGGCAGCCATAACGCGATTGTGCCATGGACGAACATGACCTCACTCGCCGAGACCTTCGAGAACACGCCCGCCGAAATCGTCCGCGGCATCGTCATTCTCGTCGTCGCGTCGGCGATCATTCCGTTGCTCGACGCCTTCGGGAAAATCCTGGTCACCACCCATGACATTTCAGCGGGCGAGGTGGCCTTGGTCCGGCTCTTCTCGCAAGCCGCGACGATCCTGCCGTTGCTTTTGTATATTGACGGTCCCGGTGCCCTGAGGACGCGTCATCTCGGGCTCAATCTTCTGCGCGGGGCGTGTCTGGGGGTGGCGGGGCTCGCCTTCTTCGCCGCGCTGCGTTTCATGCCGCTGGCCGATGCCACGGCTGTGTTCCTGATCGAGCCGATGATCCTCACGCTGCTGGCTGCGTTCCTTCTGAAGGAGACTATAGGCTGGCGGCGGATCGTTGCCGTCGTCATCGGCTTCTTCGGTGCGCTGATCATCATCCGGCCGAGCTATTCGGTGTTCGGTATCGTCTCGCTGCTGCCGGTCGCGGCGGCGTTCTTCGTCGCCCTCTACCTCATTTTTACCCGCCGCGCGTCGCGGGGATCGACCCCGCTGGCGATGCTGTTTCACGCCGGCGCCGGAGGGGTTCTGGTCCTGTTGATCGCCATGATCATCGGCCATCCTCTGGGAATCGCTGATCTGACGTTTCGCTGGTCGGATCGCGGGTCAACCTGGTTGCTCCTGATCGGCGCCGGTCTGATCGGCACGGCCGGCCATCTCATGTTGATCCAGGCCTACAAGCTTGCGCCGGTCTCGGTGCTCGCACCCTTCGGCTATGTGGAAATCGTCTCCGCCGTCTTTCTCGGATATCTGATTTTCGCGGACATGCCCGACGGCCCGAAATGGCTCGGCATGGCGATCATCGTCGGGTCCGGGCTATTTATCTATTTTCGCGAGCAGCGCATCGCGCGTCATCCGCAGAAGCCGCCGGTCGTGCGCTGACGCGAATCCGGCGAACGTATCAGCCGGATTTCGCGGCCAGCGCTTCGAGCCTGGTGATTTCGCCGTCGATCACATCGCGGCGCGAGCGCAAGAGGTCGAGCTTGGCGGCGCGGCCGGTGTCGTCGAGATCCACGTCCTCGGCCCCCTCGCCATAGCCGCCGATCAGCCAGGCCGGGCTGACGCCGAGGATGCCGGCAAGCATGATCAGCTTGTTCGCTCGCGGTTCGGCGCGGTCGCGCTCCCAGCCGCGCATCGTCTCCGGCTTGACACCGATCTTGGTCGCTAATTCTGCAATGTCGATCCCGAGCGCCTCGCGGCTGCGGCCAATCCGTCCGCCGATCGTGTCATCATCCTGCTGTGTCATCGGTTTGGTCAAATCTGTCTCCTCTTAACGCCGGCCGAAATCCGGATTCTCGCCCGACGCGACGGTGACTGGCCGCGACAAGTGCGATCGGATCGCGACATTCGTTTCTTAGACGAGTGTCGGCTTGCAGGATTTCCGCCCAAAGGTCAAAACGGACCGGTCGAGAAGACGCCGCCGCCCTGTTTCGGAGTGCCCGCCGCCATGTTCAAGAAGATCCTGATCGCCAATCGCGGGGAAATCGCCTGCCGTGTCATCAAATCGGCGAAGGCCATGGGCATCAAGACGGTCGCGGTCTATTCCGACGCCGATCGCAACGCAGTGCATGTGGCGATGGCCGACGAAGCGGTGCATCTCGGGCCTCCGCCTGCGGCCGAAAGCTATCTCCTCGGCGATAAAATCCTCGAGGCCTGTCAGGCGACGGGCGCCGAGGCGGTGCATCCGGGCTACGGCTTCCTGTCCGAACGCGCCGCCTTCTGCGAATTGCTGGAAGACAACGGCATCGTCTTCATCGGCCCGAAGCCGAAGGCGATCCGCGCCATGGGCGACAAGATCGAATCGAAGCTGTTCGCCCAGAAGGCGGGCGTCAGCATCGTCCCCGGCCATCTCGGCATCATCGAGGATGCCGACGAAGCGACAAGGATCGCCGCCGAGATCGGCTATCCGGTGATGATCAAGGCCTCGGCCGGCGGCGGCGGCAAGGGCATGCGCATCGCCTTCGACGAGAAGGAATGCCGCGACGGCTTCGACCGCGCGCGATCCGAAGCGCGCTCGTCCTTTGGCGATGACCGGGTGTTCATCGAAAAATTCGTCGTCGAGCCCCGACATATCGAGATCCAGGTGCTGGCGGACGCTCACGGCAACGCGGTTCATCTCGGCGAGCGGGAATGTTCCATCCAGCGGCGCAACCAGAAGGTCGTCGAGGAGGCGCCGTCGCCGTTCCTTGATGCCGATACCCGCGCATCGATGGGCGAGCAGGCGGTCGCGCTGGCCCAGGCCGTCGACTACCAGAGCGCCGGCACGGTCGAATTCATCGTCGACAAGGACCGGAACTTCTACTTCCTGGAGATGAACACGCGGCTGCAGGTAGAACACCCGGTGACCGAACTTGTCACCGGCGTCGACCTCGTCGAGGAAATGATACGGGTGGCGGCGGGCGAGCCGCTCAGGCTTCGGCAGGATGACATCAAGCTCAACGGCTGGGCGGTCGAGAGCCGTATCTATGCCGAGGACCCGTTTCGGGGCTTCCTGCCGTCGATCGGCCGGCTCACGCGCTATCGTCCGCCCGCCGAAGGCCCGCTCGGCGAGGCCACCGTGCGCAACGACACCGGCGTGACGGAGGGCTCCGAGATTTCGATGTTCTACGACCCGATGATCGCCAAGCTTTGTACCCATGCCGACACCCGCGAGGCCGCGATCGACGCGATGCGCGACGCGCTCGGCCAGTTCGAGATCGAGGGAATCGCGCACAACATCCCGTTCCTCGCCGCCCTGATGGCCCATCCGCGCTGGCGCGAGGGGCGAATCTCGACCGCCTTCATCGACCAGGAATACCCGGACGGCTTCGAGCGGCCGGCGGCGTCGGACGAAACCCGGCGCATGGCGGCGCTGATCGCGACGACGATCGAGATCGCCCGCAAGCAGCGGCTCGATCATCATATCGACCGGTTGCGCGAGCATTCAGGCGCGCTACCGCCCGCCTGGGTGGTGAAAGTCGATGGGGACTATCTGGCGGTCGACGTGGCGCGGACGATGACCGGGGAGGGCGGCGACGTCCTCTATCGAATGACCACCGATGGACAAACCTTTACCGTCTCGACAGACCATCGGCCCGGCATGTCCCCCTGGTCGGGTTCGATCGACGGGGAAAAGCGGACTGCGCAAATTCGTTCGCGACCGAATGGGATGACCTTGTTTCTCGACGGGATCTGGCTTGAGGCCAAGGTGATGTCGCCGACGATCGCCGAACTGGAAAAGCTGATGCCGGTGAAGCTGCCGCCAGATACCTCGAAATTGCTGCTCTGTCCGATGCCGGGCCTCGTCGTGTCGATCGCGGTGGATGAGGGGCAGGAGGTGAAGGCCGGCGAGACGCTGGCGATCGTCGAGGCGATGAAGATGGAGAATATCCTGCGGGCCGAGCGCGATCTGACCGTGGCGAGCCTCAAGGCGGCGCCCGGCGATAGCCTGGCGGTCGACGCGGTGATCATGGAGTTCCAGTGACCACGGCGATACATTGTCTGGTGCGGGGCCAGGTGCAGGGCGTCGGCTACCGCGCATGGTGCCAGGGCGAAGCCGTGACACGGGGGCTTTCCGGCTGGGTGCGCAACCGCCGATCCGGCGATGTCGAGGCGGTGTTGGCCGGGCCATTGGACGTGGTCGACGAAATGCTGGCGGCGCTGTGGACCGGGCCGGCCGGCGCTTCGGTGTCGGCGGTCGAAGGAACGCCGACGGAGGAACGTCCGCGTGGCGATTTCGACGTGAGGCCGACGGTTTAACGGGTCGCGTCAATCGTCGGGCCGAACACCGCCTCGAATTGCCGTCGAAGCAGGATATCGACCTGCGGCATTGATGCGAGAACGCCGAGATCGGCAAGACTCGTCACGCCGTGGCCGCGAATGCCGCAGGGCACGATGCCGGAGAAATGCTCCAGCTCCGGGTCGACGTTGAGCGAGATGCCGTGGAAGGTCACCCAGCGGCGGACGCGGATGCCGATCGCCGCGATCTTGTCTTCGGCAATGCTGCCGTCGACCATGGTCGGACGCTCCGGCCGTCGCACCCAGACCCCGACGCGGTCTTCACGTCTTTCGCCCTTGATCTGGAAGTCGCCGAGCGTCGCGATGATCCAGGCCTCCAGCGCTGCCACGAAGGCGCGCACGTCCTCGCGCCGTCTTTTCAGATCCAGCAGCACATAGGCCACGCGCTGGCCGGGGCCGTGATAGGTGTATTCGCCACCGCGGCCTGCGGCGAACACCGGGAATCGCGTGGAATCGACGAGGTCTTCGTTCCGGGCACCGGTGCCGGCCGTATAGAGCGGCGGATGCTCCAGGAGAATCACCGTTTCAGGCGCCGTTCCGGATGCGATCTCCGCGACCCGGGCCTCCATCATCGCCAAAGCCTCGGGGTAGGGGGTCGGGCCGTCGATGACGTGCCACGCCACTTGCGCCGAACCGGGCCGCGCCAGGAAGCGCTCCGCCACGGTCGATAGCCGGGAGCCGCTCATCGCTGTCTCGATCGTCGCTGTCATGGAGGGTGTTTAGCTGGTCCGAACGCCGTCGAAAAGCGTTGGCCGCGCGCCCGTGAGGACAATGCCGACCGGGATCGGCCGAATAGCCCTTGTGCGACCGGGTAAGTCTTGTTACATGCCCGCCACCGATGGCCTCGCGCCCTTGGTAGACACGGCGTGCGGTCGTGGCGGAATTGGTAGACGCGCAGCGTTGAGGTCGCTGTGGGGCAACCCGTGGAAGTTCGAGTCTTCTCGACCGCACCAGCCTTTCTCATTGGAAATGTTCGAGTTTGGCATCTACGCCGAAGGCCGATTGCATTTTCCCACCAGTTGCATCGAATTTTGCGCCACACGCTTTCAAAATGAAGGCCTGCAGACGATGGCCTCGTTCCTTAAGCGGCGCGGGATGCGGTGGATATTCCACTTCTTTCGACGTGTACCCCCTGACATCGTTGATTTGGTGGGTTTTTCCTTCTGGGAACGATCTCTCAGAACCAGTGACGAACAGGCTGCTGCGATAAAGGCGCGAACCTTGGCAGTGGGGACTGACGAAGTCATTAGCCAGCCCCGTGCAGACGAGATAACGGTTGATCGATCTTGGCCGGCCAGTTCGTAGCGTTGTTTTGCGAGACATCAGCCGAGCGCCGCGACGACGGCGGCAACGATGCCGAGATATCCGTTCGCCTCCCAGGCCGAGCGGCCGATGAAGAGCCCGTCAATGTTGTCGCGGCGCGCGAGGTCCACGCAATTGCCGGGATTGACGCTGCCGCCATAGAGCACGGGCAGCGGGCGGCCGATCAGCGATGCGACCAGCGCCTTGACGTTCGCCTGCTGATCGTCGGCAAAGTCGGGATCGGCCGGCGTCCCCCCTTCGCCGATCGACCAGACCGGTTCGTAGGCCAAGATCACCTCGGCGCCCTCGGTCCATTCCACCTTCGACAGCGCCGCCTCAGTCTGTCGCTTGAGGACGGCGGCCGTTTGGCGGGCTTCGTATTCGGCGCGGGTGTCGCCGATACAAACGAGGGCCGTGAGCCCATGATGGACTGCGGCGGCCGTCTTCAGCCCCACCGTCTCGTCGCTCTCGTTGAAGAATGTCCGCCGTTCGCTGTGGCCGATCTCGACGAGGGTTCCGCCAGCATCCGCGACCTGGATCGGGGAAATCTCGCCCGTCCATGGGCCGGAATCCTGCCAATGGACGTTCTGGGCGCCGACCGTGACACGGGTGCCTTCGAGTGCTTCGGCGACCTGCGTCAGCACGGTGAAGGGCGGGATGACGAAGAGACGTGCGGCGTCGCTTCCGGCCCAGTGGGACGAACGCAGAATATCGCAGAAGGTCGCCGCCTCTGCGCGGGTCTTGTTCATCTTCCAACTGGTGCCGATGAAGGGGCGGGTCGCCATGGAGAGGCTCCTTGAGGACTGTCGCAGAAGGCGATCGTGACAGGCAGAACGCGGATGAAGGCGGTTCAGGCCACCTTGGGTCTTCCGACTTCCGTGTGCGAGGACCAGAACGCAACGGACTCGGCCATCGCCGCGACGACCTCGCGATCGCTCGGCTCGCGTTCGCGGAAGGCCAGTTCCAGGCAGAGCTCGTTATCCGTTCCGCCGCCGGCGCGGATGCTCGCCAGCAACTTGTCCGGTATGATGCGTCCGTCCTCGTTATACACCTTGGTGAAGGGCCAATGCCCGCCCTTGTTCATCGAGCTCTGCTTGATGTGGATGATCGGCGAGGCTTTCGCGAACCGCTCCGCCCAGGCGTAGGGATCGGTGTCTGCGGGATCGGGCGAGGACACGTCGCCATGGTCGATGTCGATCATCGGCTTCAGCGGAATCGGCAGACCGCCTGCGTCGATCCAACGCTGCAACGCGGCGCAATCCTTGAGCGTGTGGCCGAACTCGCGGCCAATCGACATCGGCTCCCAGAACATCGAGGTCAGGCCGCGTCGGGCGGCGTGCTCCGCGACCTCGCGCCAACACTCAAGAGCGACCCGCAGCAGCGCTTCGCGCCGGTCGCGGTCGTCGAAGTCCCGGTAGGTCAGAATGGCGAATTGCGTCCCGATCGCCGGGCAGCCGAGATCGGCGGCGACGTCCGCCAGGGTCTTGAACCAGTCTACATAGTAGGCGCGCACGCCGGCGTCGGGATGACCGAAATGGTTCAGCCGTCCATAGGGCCCGGTCATCATCGATGTGATGGAGACGCCGTTGGCGTCGGCTGCGGCGGCCATCCGCGCTACGATGGGAGAGAGCGTCTTCGCCGGCCAGGACGGGTTGACAAACTCGTGCGTCAACTGGACATGGCCGATGCCGATCTCCGCGGCGATGATCGCGATCAGGTCTTCCGGGTCGGCAAAGCGGTTGACCAGAGGGTTTGTGCTGATCGATAGGGTGAAGGGCATGGAAGCTTCTTCGTAACGGGTGGTTGGAACCGGGCAAAAGCACTGGCGCCCGTGCGATATGAAAAACTATGCATGTGCCGCAATATTTTGCAATTTTCCTTCCGGTGACCTAGCATCTTTCTCGATGTTTCGGCGCTGGCGCCCGCGTGGACCAACCATCCGGCGATGGGGATGGCGCGGGCTGCGCTTTCTGTCGGGCCTCGAACGGTGAAGAAGGAAACGCATATGAAGATCATCATCGGCGGTGATGGCGCGGGGCAACCGCTGGTCAAGGCGGTTGCCGCGTATCTTCGGACCCGCGAGGACGTGGAATTCGACGACGCCAGCGCGGCGCCTGCAAACGCCGACGAGCGCTACGCCGCGACCTCCGAGCGGATCGCCATGGCGATTCTCGACGGCGCATACGACCGCGGAATCTTGTGTTGCGGAACCGGGATCGGCGTCTGCATCTCGGCCAACAAGGTGCCCGGCATTCGCGCGGCGCTGACCCACGACACCTATTCGGCCGAGCGCGCCGTCAAGAGCAACAACGCGCAGATTATCACCATGGGCGCTCGCGTGATCGGACCGGAGCTCGCCAAGGCGATCGTCGAGAAGTTCCTGGATTCGGAGTTCGATCCGCAGAGTTCTTCGGGTGCCAACGTCGCCGCCATGAACTCGCTCGACGACAAGTACCACGCGCGCTGAGCACGCATTATCGACACTGTGGCGGACAGATTGCGACGTGGAAGCCCCGCGGTTCGGTCCGCCGCTGAAACGCCTTGGAACCAGGAGGACGCCGTGCTGAACGAGGCGCCACATCGCCACGACGAAAATGGGGAGGCCGGTCTCGCGGCGCGTGCGGCGTGGCTCTATTTTTCCGGCGGCATGACGCAGGGCCAGATCGCCAAGCGGCTCGGCGTCACCAGCATCAAGGCGCACCGGCTGATCGCGCGCGCCAACCGCGATGGCCTGGTGCGGGTATTCGTCGATGCGGAGGTGGCCGAGTGCCTTGACCTGGAGGAGACGATTCGCCAGCGCTTTGGTCTCGACTTCTGCAGCGTAGCGCCGGATCTCGGCGAAGAGACGCCGCTTCCTCTCAGGGCGCTCGGCATCGCCGGCGCCAACTTCCTGAAAAACGAGATCGAGCGCGGCGAGCACGCCCTCATCGGCGTCGGCCATGGCCGCACGCTCGCCGCCGCGGTCAACGCCATGCCGGCAGTGGCGACCGGACGGACCCGCTTCGTCTCGGTGCTCGGCGGCTTTACCCGCCGTTTCGCCGCCAACCCCTACGATGTCATTCACCGCCTGGCCGAGAAGACCGGCGCTGAAGCCTTTCAAATCCCGCTGCCGACCTTTGCCAATACCGCCGAGGACAAGGCGGTACTTCTCAGCCAGCCTGGCGTCGCGGAAGTGTTCGATCTGGCCTGTTCGGCGCCTTTGGTCTTTGCCGGCATCGGCGATGTGACCGAGGATGCATTCCTGTTCGCCAACAGCATGGTCGGCACCGACGAGATCGGCGAGATTCGCGCGGGCAGGGCGGTCGGCGAACTTCTCGGCCACTACTTCAATTCCGACGGTCAACCGGTCGCGGAAGCTGTCAGCGCCCGGGCGCTGTCCCCGACATTGGCTCATCTTAGCGCATCCCGCGTCGTCGCCCTTGCCGGTGGCGCCGACAAGGTTTCCCCGACCCTCGCCCTCCTGCGCAGCGGCTTTCTCGACGGCTTGGTGACCGACGAGATCACCGCTCGCGCGATTCTGGCAAAGAGCGGCGAGCGGTGACCGCGATACCTCATCGCCCATCGATCATGCCGCGCCCATACGCTCTTGTGTCCGCATAGATTCGCCCCTGACGCGCGCAGAGCGACTTCCACTGGGAGGCGTATTCGGGTCGGGGATAGACCGTCTGGTCGATCGCCGTCATCGCCGCGGCGGCGGTCGGGTAGTTGGGGAACCAGCCAGCGCCGACGGCCGCGACGATGCCGGCGCCAAGCGCCGAGGCTTCCACCGTGCGACTGCGCTCGACCGGCAGGCCGGCGGCGTCGGCAAGCATCTGCAGCCAGAGCCGGCTTTGCGCCCCGCCGCCGATCGCACGGATTCGCTCGAGCGCCAGCCCCTCGGCGGCCATCGCCTGGATTCCGCGGGTGATTTCGGCGGTCAGAGCCTCGATCGCCGCGCGATAGAAATGCGCCCGCCCGTGATTGGCCGACAGGCCGACGATCGCGGCGCGGGCGGCCGGGTCCCAATGCGGGTTCATGACGCCGATGATATGCGGTGTCATGGTCAGTCCCTGCGAGCCGATCGGCAGCTGGGCCGCAGCCTCCTCCAATCGATCGAAGGCCCCGGGGTCGTCGCGCCCCCCGGCGAAATTGTCCACGACCCAATTGACGAAGAAGGCGCCGGCCTTTTGCAGCGCTTCGAGGAAATAGCCCTCGCCGGTCGGGGCCGTCATCGTGCGCCAGTGCAGGTCGGTCGCCGGCGTTGGAGAATAGACCCCGGTGACCGTCGCGGTGCCGAGATTGAGATAGACCGTCCCGGGCTCCATGGCATTGGTGCCGAGGCCGGCGCATTGGCCGTCGCCGCCGCCGGCAAAGACCGGGGTGCCGGGCCGCAGGCCGGTTTGTTGCGATGCCGCCTCGGTGATGGCGCCGACCCGGCTGCCCGGCTTCAACAGATCGGGGAGTTGCTGGCGCCGGACGCCGACACTGTCGAGAATGGGGTCGGACCAGTCCATCGCCGTGATGTCGAAAATGCCGAAGGGGTCGGCGCTCGACCAGCTCGCGGCCTTGCGGCCGGTCAGGCGCCCCGTCAGGAAGGCATGGACGTCGACGATGTGCCGTGCCGCGTCGAGAATGGCCGGGTCGTTCCGCCGCAACCAATCCAGCCGGTAGACGACAGGGATCGTGTCCACCGGCTTGCCGGTCGTGCGGTGCAGCCAGTCGCGGCCCATTTGGTCGGCATAGGCGGCATAGCTGCCGATCGAACGCTCGTCGAGCCAAACCATCGCCGGGCGCAGCGCGCATCCGTCCGCATCGAGAAAAGCCACCGTCTCGCGCTGGTTGGAAATCGCTACCGCGTCCACCGTATCGGCGCCGACCGCCGCGACCGCCGCGCTCACCGAAACCGTCAGCGCGTCCCACCAGTCTTCGCAGTCCTGCTCCGCGTAGCCCGGCTGCGGCGTCGACAACGCGATGGTCGCGCGCCCTTCCGCGACCGCGCGCCCGTCTTCGTCCCAGACGATCGCCTTGGTGCTCTGGGTCGAACTGTCGATGCCGATGACATGCCGTTTCCGGGCCATTTTTCCTCCTCCCGACCTCCGCTCAGTTTTTCCCGCAAGGGTCGCCCCCGTTTTCGGGGAGTGCTCGCGTGCTCGGCTTAGTTCGCCTCCAGAAGAGCCGCCGCCGTGTCGGAATCCGTCACCAGGTGGGTCGCGTATCCCCCGTTGAGCGCCGCCAGAATGGCATCGCGCTTGGCCGGCCCTCCGGCCAAGCATAGGCGAAACGGAACGCTTTTCAGATCAGCGAGCGAAATCCCGACGATGCCGTCATCGATCGGGCAGGGGACCGGGGCGCCGGCCGCGTCGATCAGGCGGCCGATGATCACGGCCTTGGCGCGCCCTTCGGATTGAATCTGCCGCAAGGCAACCGGATCGAGCATGTCGCTTTCGGCGAAGGTGCTTTTCCGACCGAGTTCGCCGACGCCGAACACGACCTTCGTCGCCGATCGGATCAGCGCGAACTGGCGTTCCAGAGACGGTTCGGCGAGAAGCCGGTCGCGCAGGTCCCGGCTCGACAGCACGGCGGGCGCGTGCAGGTTGACGCAGCGGGCGCCGAGCTGGTTGGCCAACAGCGTCGTGCACAGCTCCGGCGAGAAATCGGCCGAACTCGCCGAGCTGCCGGACACCTGGACGATGGTCAGATCCGGTATTCGGCTGGCCTCGGTGGCCCGCGCCGCCGCAAGGATCGTGCGGCCCCAGGCGACGCCGATAATGTCGCCGGGCTCCAGAACGTCGGCCAGCACCCGTGCCCCCGCGGCGCCGATGCGTTGTTCTGCGGGGTGGTTCGGCAGCGCGGGAACGACAGTTGCCGCAACCAGCGCAAATCGCTTCGCCAGCGCCTTGGACAAAGCCGTGCGCGCGACGGCCGCGCTGTCCACCCGAATGGTTACCCGACCGCTTCTCCGCGCTTCCTGGAGGTAGTTGGCTATACTCGCCCGCGAAACACCGAGGCGAGCGGCGACCGCGGCCTGCGTCAGCTCGTCGACATAGTAGAGCCACGCGGCCCAGGTCACGACGTCGTCGAACTCCGGTGGCGGCTTTGGCGTCCCGCGACTCGGGCCGTGAAGGGTTGCAGGCTGATCCATCCGGTCGAAAATGCCATGTCTCTGACTTTTGTCAAACGGTTCTGTCATCTGTTTGACAAATGCGAAACGTCGGTGTCAGATGTCGATAAATGGGAGGCGACATGTCGGACATCCGGGAGCCACGTTCCGTCGACGATGAGCGGAATTGGACGTCGCTCATCGATGAGATCATCGACGGGCGGTGGATCCATCCGGAGACCGGCGCGCCGGCCGCGGTCGATTACGACCGCGTGGTCATCGCAGAGAGTCTGGCGGGACGGGAAGCCGAACTCGTTGACGCGATGAATCTCGGCGGCCGGATCGCTCTGATCGCCGACGCGGCTACATTTGCGGCGCTGGGCGATCGTGTCGCAAAGGCGCTGGTCGGATGGGACGTCACCGTCATCCTGCTCGATGATCCCCATGCGGACATGGCCCATATCGCCGCGCTCAGGCTGCGGCTCACAGGATTCGACGGCGCTATCGCGGTCGGCTCCGGCACCGTCAACGACCTGGTCAAATACGTCGTCGCGGAAGACAAGCGGCCCTATTGCGTCTTCGGCACCGCCGCCTCCATGAACGGCTACACCTCCTCGACCGCCTCCATCACGCTGGACAGCGGATTGAAGGTGTCGTTGCCCTCGATCGCGCCGCGCGGCTTCTTCGTCGATCTGGGCGTGGCGGCGGTGGCGCCGCGGCGACTGGCGGCAGCCGGCTTCGGCGATTGCCTGGCGCGTTCGGTCGCGCAAATCGACTGGTGGATCTCGCACCGGCTGCTTGGCACCGAATACCAGCAGGTGCCCTACACCATCCAGGAAGCCGATGAGCGCGAACTGAACGCCCGCGCCGCCGGTATAGCAGCCGGAGATATGGAGGCCATCGGCTATCTCTACCGCGTCCTGACGCTGTGCGGCCTAGGAATCGCCTTTACCGGCGTCTCCCATCACGGCTCCATGGGCGAGCATCAGATCTCCCATTACATCGACTGTTTTGCCGGCGACCGGCATCCCGGCACGCTGCATGGCGAACAGGTCGGCGTCGCCTCGCTGACCATGGCGCGGCTGCAGCAGCGCATCCTCGCCTCCGACACGCCGCCGACGGTGCGCCCGACCCGTATCGACGAGGCCGACATGGTCCGGCGGATGGGCCCCGAGATCGCCGTCCAATGTCTGGAGGAATATCGCAAGAAGGCGCTCGACCAGGCAGGCGCGGACCGGCTCAACGCCCGTATGATCGAGATATGGTCGCAGCTTCGGCAGGAATGTCTCGGCTTTGCGATCCCGGCGGACGAGATGGAGCGACTGCTGCGGGCCGCGGGCGGCGCCACCACTGCGGGCGAACTCGGCGTGCCGGTGACTTTCTATCGCGAGGCGGTGCTCCATTGTCGCGAGATGCGCAATCGCTTCTCGGTCCTCGACATCGCGGACGACGCCGGTCTCCTGGCCGATTTCGCGGCGGGGGAGCGTTGACGATGCGCCCGATCTCGCAGATGCCCTCGGACGTGGCCGCTTCGATCATCGGCATCTTTGCCGACATCGACGATACGTTGACGACGGACGGACGGCTTCCGGCGGCGTCCTACGCCGCGCTGGAGGCGCTGCATGACGCCGGGCTGTTCGTCGCGCCCATCACCGGCCGGCCGGCAGGCTGGTGCGACATGGTCGCCCGCTTCTGGCCGGTGACGGGCGTCGTCGGCGAGAACGGCGCCTTCTATTTCGCCCATGACGGGGCGCAACGGCGGATGCGCCGCACCTTCTTCGCGAGCGATTTCGAGCGCGCCGCCAACCGCAAGCGGCTCGAAGCAATCGGCCGGCGGATTCTCGTGGAGGTGCCGGGCGCAGCGATCTCCGCCGATCAGCTCTACCGGGAAGCCGATCTCGCCATCGACTTCTGCGAGGATGTCGCACCGCTTGGAAAGGCCGATATCGCCCGGATCAAGACGATCTTCGAGGAGGAGGGCGCGGTCGCGAAAATCTCCTCGATCCACGTCAATGGCTGGTTCGGCGACTATGACAAGCTGTCGATGACCCGGCGCTTCGCGGCCGAGATTCTGGGCATCGACCTCGAGGCCGAGAAGCATCGGATCGTCTTTGCCGGCGACAGCCCCAACGACGCGCCGATGTTCGGCTTCTTTCCTAACAGCTGCGGGGTTGCCAACGTCCTCGATTTCACCGGCGAGATGGATGCCGATCCGGCCTTCGTCGCCGCGCGCGCGGGCGGCGAGGGCTTCGTCGAGATCGCCGACGTCATCCTGTCGGCCCGCGATCGGAACGAGGGCAAGGCGCGGCACAGGGAGGCGGCCGATGCGCGATAGCGAGCGGGCTTTGCGGCAGAAGATCATCGATCTCTGCCTGGAGATGAACCGGAACGGCATCAACCAGGGCACGTCCGGCAACATTTCGGCGCGCCACGGCGATGCGATGCTTTTGACCCCGAGCGCCACGCCCTATGAGGAGCTGACGCCGGAGAAGATCGTTTTCATGCCCCTCGATGGCGACGGCACGGACTGGTCGGGACCGCTGAAGCCGTCGACCGAATGGCGCTTTCATCGCGACATCCTGCGCGCGCGTCCCGATGCTGGGGCGGTCGTCCATGCCCATCCGACCTTCGCTACCACGTTGGCGATCACCCGCCGCGCGATTCCCGCCTGTCATTATATGGTCGCGGTGTTCGGCGGCACCGACGTCCGTTGCTCGGGCTACGCTCGCTACGGCACACCGGAACTCTCCCACGAGGCGCTGACGGCCCTCGAAGGCCGAACGGGATGCCTGCTCGCCAACCACGGCGCCATTACCATCGGCAGCGATCTCGACAAGGCGATGTGGCGCATGGTCGAATTGGAGACGCTGGCCAAGCAGTATCATCACAGCCTCCAGCTCGACGGCGGTCCGGTGATCCTCAGCGACGTCGAAATCGCGGAGGTGCTGGAGGGATTCGGCAGCTACGGCCTGCAGTCTCGCAAGGAAGCGTCGAAGCGATGAGGACGCGCGCCGCGATCCATTTCCGCTACTCCATCCACCGCGCGGCCTTGCGACTTGTGTGCCGTTCGCCGTGGGCCGGCGGCCGCCGGGCGGGGAGGTCGTGCGCTTGACCCCGTCGCCCGATCTTGTCCGCCGCACCGTCATCTCGGACCACCCGCTGCCGTGGCTCCTGCCGCTGATCGCGCTTCTCGTGGTCTTCACCATCTTTCCGCTGATCTACAATATCTGGCTGAGCTTCCACGAATTCGTCCCGCGCCGGCGGGTGCTGGAATATGTCGGCGGACAGAACTGGGTGCAGCTGTGGGAGGATAGTCGTTTCTGGCAGTCGCTCGGCGTGACCTTTCTCTACTTCATCATCGCGCTGGTCTTCGAACTGGCGCTCGGCATGGGAATCGCGCTGTTGCTCGACTCCGACGAGCCGGGCTTCGGCATCCTACGCGGTCTCTTGACGATGGCTCTGGTCGTCCCGCCCGCGATCGTGGGCATGATGTTTCTCCTGATGGAGGATTCGCAGTTTGGCGTGCTGACCTTCTTCCTCCAGATGATCGGCGTCCTCAGCCCTGAAACGCCGATCCTGTCGACGCCGTCGCTGGCGCTCGCCGGCGTGCTGCTTGCCGAGATCTGGCAGTGGACGCCGTTCATGGTGCTGATCCTCCTGGCCGGTCTGCGCGCGCTTCCCACCGAGCCCTACGAGGCCGCGATGATCGATGGCGCGAGCCCCATCCAGACCTTCGTGCGGCTGACCCTGCCGATGATGTCCAAGGTGATTGCCATCGCCGTCCTGATCCGCGGCATCGATCTGTTCCGGGTGTTCGACTACGTCTTCGTGATGACCTCGGGCGGGCCGGGCACCGCCACTTACACGCTCAGCCTCTATGCCTGGCAGCAGACCTTCTCCTTTATCAAATGGGGATACGGCGCGACGCTCAGCCTGGTCACGCTCGCGATCATCCTGGTTCTCGCCAATCTGTTCATCAAGCTCGCGAAGGTGAAGTGGTGATGCAGACCGCGTTTTTCCCACGGATGCTCCGCATTCTTTTCGCCTGGGTCGTGGTGGGGCTGTTCTTCTTCCCCATCTACTACTGGACGAGCGTGGCGTTCCGCGACGGCCGCGACATCTTCTCGCGCCCGCCGATCGTCTTCGACTTCGCTCCGACGCTCGACAATTTCCAGAAGGTCTTCGGCATCACTTTCGGCGATGGCGGTCGCCTGACCGTGACGCCGGGCGGCGGCAATTTCTTCATGGGCCCGCGGCTGTGGGATTCAATCGTCATTGCCACCGGTTCAACGCTGCTGGCGCTGGTCATCGCGACACTCGCGGCCTATGCGCTGTCGCGCATCCAGTTCCGCGGCCGTCATGCCTTCGTCGGCTGGGTGCTGTCGACGCGCATGATGCCGCCGGTCGCCGTCGCGATCCCGATGTTCTTCATGTACAAAACGCTCGGCCTGCTGGACACCTATCTCGGCATGATCCTCATCCACGCGCTGATGAACCTGCCACTAGCCGTGCTCTTGATGAAGAGCTTCTTCGACGACATCCCGGCCGAGATCGACGAAAGCGCCATCATCGACGGGGCAAGCCGCTGGCTGATATTCCGCCGCGTGGTCCTGCCGATGGCGCGCGGCGGCATCGCCGCGACGGCGGTTCTCTGCTTCATTTTTTCCTGGACGGAATTCCTGTTCGCGCTGACGCTGACCCAGACCGACATCAAGACGGTCCCGGTGGTCTCGACGACCTTCGTCACCTCGGTCGGAACCGCCTGGGGCAACATGGCGGCGCTCGGCGCGGCCGCGATCGTTCCCGCCTTCATCTTCGTGCTGGCGGTGCAGAAGCATCTGGTGCGCGGCCTGACGATGGGCTCGCTCAAGCAGTAATCCGCGTCCGCCTCCGAGGAGGGAGGCGGTGCGGCGCATACCCGCGAAGACAGGCGGGCCCCAACTGTCGCTAACGGAGGAGAACGAGACCATGAAAGACTGGCAGCGCAAGAATTATCTGGCGTCGGTGACCGACCGCTACGTCAATGGCCGGATGGACCGGCGCAGCTTCCTTCGCTCGGCCGGCAAGCTCGGCCTTTCGGTCGGCGCGCTCGGCATGGGCTTCGGCATGGGCAACGGCCGGCCGTTCCTCAACCTCGCCCCGTCGGCCTTCGCGCAGGATTCGCTAGAGCCCTCGGCGGAAATGATGAAATGGCTGGCCGATGTCGGCAAGCCCTTCGCCGGGACGACACTTCGCCTCGCAACGGAGTCGACGCCGCCTTCCAACGCCATCGCCAACAGCCTGAAGGGCTATTTCGAGGAGGCGACCGGTATCAAGGTGGAGATCGAGGTGCTGCCGCTGGAGCAGGTGCTGCAGAAGCTGACCCTCGACGTCGCCTCGGGCCTCGGCACCTACGACCTCTATTACATCGATCAGAGCTGGGCGGCGAGCTTCAGCCAGGATGTCTTCGATCCGCGCGAGCAATATGAGGAAAAGCCGGACCTCGCCTATCCCGACTATAATATGGATGATTTCCTGCCAGCGCTGGTCGACGGCATCGCCAAATACGAAGATCGCTGGGTGGGCGTTCCCTACGATATCCCGATCTTCATCATGCAGTATCGCAAGGACATCTATGACGAGCTCGGCCTGAAGGCGCCGGAAACGATGGACGAGCTTCTCACCAACTCCAAGGCGATCACCGACGCCAAGGGGCCGGAGATGTACGGCACCTCCGGGCAGATGAAATCCGGTCACTACAGCCTGGAATGCGACTGGACGGCTTGGCTGTGGGGCCATGGCGGCCAGATTTTCGATGCCGACAACAACTTCGCCGGCAACAACGAGGCCGGCCTCGCGGCGATGGAGTACTGGGACAAGCTGAAGGCGACGATGCCGCCGGGCGTCGATGGCTGGACGTGGGACGGCCAGGGCCAGTCGGTCAGCCAGGGTGTGGCGGCGTCGATGCTCTCCTGGGGCGAGTTCTTCCCGTTCTTCGACGATCCGAAATCGGGCAAGATTTCCGGCCTGATGGAAGCCGCGATTCCGCCGAAGGCGACGAGCCTCATCACGCCGGACAAGACCGGTTTCGGCGAGATTCCGGGTGTCGGTCACCAGGGGGGGTCGAGTCTCGCGGTGTCGAAATACTCCAAGAGCCCGGACGCCGCATGGGTGTTCATGCAGTGGGCGACATCGGCTGACACCCAGGCGCTGATAACCGTCCTCGGCGGCGGTACGGGACCGACCCGCGCCAGCGTCTACGACGATCCACGGGTGCTCGCCAACGCCAAGGTCGGCGCCGGCACCACCCGGCATCTGCCGGTCGTGCGTGAGACGATTGCGAAATACATGGGCTCCGAGCCCGATCTGCCGGAATGGGCGGAAATCTCCAGCGACACGATCCCGGTCGGGCTCGGCCGCTACTTCGCCGGCGAGTTCGATACTCCGAAGGCCGCGATGGACGAGATCGCCGCCAACGTTTCCTCGGTCCTCAAGGGCTGAGGCGACAAAGGCCGTCCGCCGCGCCGCTCCCGCGCGGCGGCCGGCCCATCCCCAGATAAGCAGAAACGGGACGAAGCTGCATGGCCGACAAACCCCTTATCGCCATCACAGGAGCCAGCTCCGGCATCGGCGAGGCAACGGCGCGGGTCTTTTCCGAGGCCGGCTACCCATTGCTGTTGATGGCGCGGCGTATGGACCGGATGGAGGCGCTCGGCCTGCCGAACGCCGTCCTGGCCAAGGTGGACGTGCGCGACCGTGACGCGATCAAGGCGGCGGTCGCCGAGGGCGAGGCGAAATTCGGGCCGGTTGACCTGATGTTCGCCAATGCCGGTGTCGCCCATCTCGCCGACATCGCCACCCAGCCGCCGGAGGAATGGGACGCGATGATCGATATTAACACCAAGGGCATGATGAACACCGTCCATGCCGTGATGAATGGCATGATGCAGCGTCAGCGCGGCACCCTGGTGATGATGAGCTCGATCGCCGGTCGCAAGATCTACCCCGACCATACCGTCTATTGCGGCACCAAGTTCTTCGTCCACGCCGTCTCGGAAAGTCTCAGGGAATATCTGTCCGGCTACAATGTCCGCGTGCAGGTGATCTCGCCCGGCGTGATCGAGACCGAGGTATTGTCGGGCGTCAACGATCCCGACACGCTCGCCGCCTACAAGGCCAACAAGGTCGCGATCGGCGGCGGAATCGGGCCGGAGCATGTCGCCGACCTGATCCTGACGACCTACCGGATGCCGCAAAACACGCTGGTGCAGGAAATCGTCCTGACGCCGACCCGCCAGCGCTACTGAAGCGTCCGCCTCACATCGCTACCCCCAAAGGAAGCCCGTTTTCATGTCCAGTGTCGAATACAAGAACATCGGGAAATCCTTCGGCTCGGTCGAGGTGATGAGGGACATCTCGTTCCGCATCGAGGATCACCAATTCGTCGTGCTCCTGGGGCCGTCGGGTTGCGGGAAGACGACGCTCTTGCGCATGACGGCCGGCCTCGAGGCCATCTCCGCCGGCGACCTCGAAATCGGCGGACGGCGCGTCAACGACGTACACCCGCGCGACCGTGATATCGCCATGGTCTTCCAGAACTACGCGCTCTACCCGACCATGCGGGTCTACGACAACATCGCCTTCAGTCTGGAGGTCGCCAGGAAGCCGAAGGCGGAGGTCAGAAAAAAGGTCGAGTGGGCGGCTGAGGTCCTCAATCTGACGGACTATCTCCATCGTTTTCCCAAGGAACTGTCCGGTGGCCAACGCCAGCGTGTCGCCATGGGGCGGGCGATGGTGCGGGACGCGGGCGTGTTCCTGTTCGACGAGCCCCTCTCCAATCTCGACGCCAAACTGCGCGCTCACATGCGTCTGGAAATCCGCCAGCTCCACGACCGGCTGAAGGCGACGACGGTCTATGTCACCCACGATCAGATCGAGGCAATGAGCATGGCCGACATCATCGTTCTGATGCAGGGCGGTCGGATCGTCCAGATGGGCACGCCGGACCAGATCTACGAGAAGCCGAACTCGATCTATGTCGCCGACTTCATCGGTTCACCCTCGATGAACTTCATCGACGGGGAGATCGCCGCCAGCGCCGACGGCTCGGTCTTTCAGGCTCCGGGCGTCCACGTCCCGCTGCCGGCGTACGCCACGGCCCGACCCGGCCAGAAGGTGCTTCTCGGCGTGCGCCCGAACGATCTGGCGGTTTCCGAGGACGGCCCGATCCGCGGCAAGGTGATCCTTTCGGAAACCACCGGCGCCGACGTGCAGCTGCATGTCGAGGTCGACGGGAGGGACACGATCGTCGTCGTGCCCCGCGCCGAACGCCGCCAGTCCGGCACGCATGTAGGGCTGACGGTTGCGGAAAGCGCCATCCACCTGTTCGACAAGGCGACGGAAAAGCGGGTCGTCTGATCGCGCGAGCGTAATGGCGGCTCCGGTTTCTCCCGCGTGCCGGCGCCGAGGTCGCGTTTCCGGTTGACCTAGGGGGCGCTTGCCGCCTCGGCCTCACCACCGAAGACAGGCAAGATGATGTTCGATGGTGAGGCCCTTTTCCGCGACTCGTGAGGCGATCACGCTTTCGTCCGTCTCCGCCAGAATACCCGTGCGCACGAGCGCCTTCGCCGCGCCGAAGGCTGCGGCGCCGGCCATGTCGTGGTCGATGCTGTCCCCGATGCAAAGGATGCGCGGCCTCTGGACGGTGGCGATAAGCGCGTGGGCGGCCGCGTAGATCTCGCTATAGGGCTTGCCGACGAAGGTGACGACGCCGCCGAGCGCCGTGTAGCGGTCGGCGATCGCCCCGGCAGCCGGCACGAGACCTTGCGGCGTCAGCATCTGCCGGTCGGGATTGGTGCAGATGCAGGGAACGCCCCGCCTTGCGGCGGGCCGCATGCGCTCTTCGTATTCGGTCATCGCGATGTGGTCGGCCTGGCTGCCGGCGATCACCACGAGATCCGCCGCGTCCGCCGCCTCGACGGATGTGCAGCCGAGCCGGTCCGACAGATTGCTGTCGCCGGGGCTCGACAGGGTCAGGCAGCGGATCCGCCGGTCTTGCGGCAGCCGGATCGCGCCATCCTCGCACAGCCGGATGGCGACGTCGCCGGAGGTGACGCAGGCAAGATAGCTGGATCGCGCAATGCCGAGGCGAGCCAGACGGGCCTCGTTGAAGGCCGCCGGCCGGCCGGAATTGGTGACGAAAAGCACAGGCTTGCCGAGGCCGGCAAGCGCGTCCACCGCCGCGGCCGCGCCGGGATAGGCGTGGGTGCCGTCGTGGACGACGCCGAATTGGTCGAGGAAGAACGCATCGTACCGGCCGGCGATATCGCGAAGTCTGTCGAACCGCATGACGTCGCCGGTCATGGGACCGCGCTCGGGCTAAGGGTCAGTCGCGCCGCGATCGGCATTCCGACGGCTTCGATCCAATCGGGCCATGCCTGGGCGGATGCGTCGTAGTCGGTCTTCAGTACGTTGTTGGCGACGCGGATCCCGGATGTGCCGACGTCGATGCGGATCGCGACGGCGCGCGTCGACTGGACGGCGGTCCCGTTCATGCGGCGTCCGGTGTGGGGGTGCCCGGTCGGTCGAGTGCCTGCCGGTATGTCTCCGCTTCCCAGTGGGTGAGATGATGGACATCGCGCTCGCTCAGCGGATGCAGGGCGACGTCCGAGGGGATCCGGGCCGCCACATCGGCGAGGCAGCCGACGAGGGCTTCGCCCCCGGCGGTCAGCCGTTCGTGGACCAGGACGCCGACGCCGCGCACCAGAAGCAGGCTCGGCGCCGGATGCGGCCCGGCCTCCCGCGATGCCAGGAATTCTTGGATCGCGGCGGCGTCGGGCGTGACGGTACCGATCGTCTCGCCGAGGAAGATCACGTGGTCGGGATAGAGTGGGCCGGCGAGGGCGACCCGTAGCGAATCCGGATCGCGCGCCAGATGATGGACGCTGTGGTCGGATGGCAGACGGTAAGGCGTGTCGGCGGCGAGGTTCGCAAGCGTCTCTGTATCAAACGATTTGGCCGCCGGGCGCGGCGGGATCGCCAGTGCGGCAACGACCGAATCCAGGCGTTCGGCGGCGTCCGCGACGTTGGTTCCGGCGACGATCAGCCCATGATTGCCGAGGATCAAGATGGCGATCCGGTCGGAAGCGATGCGCGCGACCTGCCGGGCCAGCGGAACGCCCGGTCGGCAGTAAGGGATGTATGCGAAGCGGCCGTCGAAGCCGGCCTCGGTCAGCCGCTCCGCGATCCGCGCCTCCGCGTCTTGGGTGACGGCATGGGCGATGGTGTTCACACAGTGGACATGCAGGACGACCGGCTGTGGCATCGCGGCGTGGACCGCCGTCTCGATCGATGGCCTGAGCTCGCTGGCGGACAGCTCCGAGGCGACGAAATCGGTGGCCTTCTCGGCGCGGGCATCGCCGGCGCGCAAGGCGTCGAGGAGCGGGGCGATTCGTACCGGCACGAAGATGTCGCGCGTTTCGGCATCGGCGAGCCACGTGCCGGATGCCTTCACCCACAGGATGCCGTCCCGCTTCAGGGAGGTGTTGCCGCCGGCGGCCTGGGTCAGCGTCCTGTCCCGCCCGATCGCGCGCGACAGGCGCCGCAAAGCGCCCAGCCCGTCGCCGATCGCGGTCCCAGGCTGTTGGTTCGTTCGGTCAATCAACGCTTTTTCCGATCCTTTCGTCCGCATATCGCGGCTCGGCCTGGTCTCGATCCGGTGCCTCGGCGGTACGCCGCGTCCGCGCGGCCAGGAAGTCGCGCACGGCCTGGCGTTCGCTGTCGGCCAGAGCGAGGCCGTGCTTGGTCCGCCGATCGAGGATATCCTCGGCCGTCTTCGCCCATTCGGTCTCGATCAGATAGTCGATCTCGCGTTCGTGGAGGGTTCCGCCGAAGTGCCGGCCCAGATCCGCCAGGCTCCTTGCGGAACCCAGCAAGACCTTTGCCCGCGTTCCATAGAGCCGGGCATAGTGGTGGGCGAGGGGGCGGGGAAGCCACGGGTGGCCGGCTCTGAGGCCGGCCTCGAAACTTTCGAAATCCGCGTTCGCCATGTCGCCGCCCGGCAGCGGAATGTCGTGCGTCCAGGCGGCGCCCATCCCCGGGAAGAAAGGCTTCAGCCGGTCAAGCCCGCGTTCGGCGAGTTCGCGGTAGGTGGTGATCTTGCCGCCGAAGATGGAAAGCATCGGTGTCTTGCCGTCCGCCGCGTCAATGTCGAAGACATAGTCGCGCGTCACCGCCGAGGGGTTGTCCGCATCGTCTTCCAGCAGCGGGCGCACGCCGGAGAAGGAATGGAGGACGTCGGCGCGGGTCAACGGCGCCTTGACGTAGCGGTTCACCGCGTCGAGGAGGTAGGTGATCTCGCTTTCCTCGACCGCGACGTCGCCAGCATCTCCCTCATAGGCAAGATCGGTGGTGCCGATCAACGCCTTATCGCCCTGATAGGGATTGACGAAGATCACGCGCTTGTCGGTGTTCTGGAAGAGATAGGCCTGGCTGCCGTCCCAGAATTTCGGCGTCACGATGTGGCTGCCCTTGACCAGCCGCACCCGCCGCGTCGAGTTCGCCCCGATGACGTTCGCGAGCACCGTGTCGACCCAGGGACCGGCGGCGTTGACGAGGCCGCGCGCCGAGACGCGGTAGGTCTCGCCGTCTTCGCCACGGAGCGTCGCCCGCCAGACGTCGCCGTCGCGCGTCGCCGAAACCGCGGTGGTGCGGGTGAGAATCGTCGCGCCGCGCTCCCCGGCGTCGAGAGCGTTGAGGACGACCAGCCGCGCGTCGTCCACCCAGCAGTCGGAATATTCGAAGCCCCTGGCGTAGCGGTCCTGGATCGGCGCGCCTTCCGTCTCGGTCCGAAGATCGATGCTTCGGGTTGCCGGCAGCTTTCTGCGGCCACCGAGATGGTCGTAGAGGAAAAGGCCAAGGCGGATCAGCCAGGCGGGGCGCTGCTCGGGCGAATGCGGCAGGACGAAGCGCATCGGCCAGATGATGTGCGGAGCGGCGCGCAGCAGCACCTCGCGCTCCCTAAGCGCCTCGCGGACCAGGCGAAATTCGTAATATTCGAGGTAGCGCAGGCCGCCATGGACCAGCTTTCCCGAACGCGAACTGGTGCCCTCGGCCAGGTCACCCTTCTCGCACAGTACAACGGAAAGCCCCCGGCCCACGGCATCGCGGGCGATACCGGTGCCGTTGACGCCACCGCCGATGACCAGAATGTCTACGGTGCCAAGGTCTCGCAACATGCCGATCTCAGGCCGTCCTGCTGCGGTCGTCGGACAAGACCATGGTGGTGTCTCCTGTTGCTGCCAATGCTTCCCGCGCGATCGGCGGGTCAGCAGGGGTTGACGGGCGGTTCGCCGGCCAGATACCGGCGCACCTCCTCGGCCGCCTGGTCGGCGGCGAACTTGACGGTCTTGAGCGATGCGCCCGCGATGTGTGGCGTCAGCGTGACATTTGGAAGCTTCAGGAGCGGCCAATCTTCCGGAACCGGCTCAACGGCGAAGGTTTCCAGCATCGCGCCGCGCAAATGGCCGCGACCGAGCGCTTGGGCCAGGGCGTCGTAATCGACCAGCGGCCCGCGGGCGGTGTTGACGAAGGTGGCGTCCTTTTTCATCCGGGCGAGGGCCGCGGCGTCGATGAAGCCGGTGGTCTCCTCGGTGACCCGGGCGTGCAGGGTAACGACGTCCGACTCGTCGAGCAGCCGCTCCAGCCCGACCAGTTCGACGCCGTCCCGCGCGTCCTGGGGGGACAGCTGCACATAGGGATCGGTGACGAGGATTCGGCAGCCGAAGGCCTTCAGGAGCTTGACGACCCGCGTGCCGATCGCCCCGTAGCCGACCACGCCGACCGTCATCTCCGATAGTTCCCGTCCCGTGGTGTCGGCGCGATAGAGATCGCCGCGCCAGTCGCCGCCGCGCAGCGCGTCGTGCCCGCGGGAGATGTTGCGGGTCTCGGCCAGGATCGCGCCGAGGGTGAACTCGGCGACCGCACTGGCGTTGCGGCCTGGCGTGTTGACCACGGTGACGCCCCGTTCGCGTGCCGCCGCCATGTCGATATTGACCGGTCCGCCACGCGAGACTGCGACAAATTTCAGGTGGGGCAGTCGCGCGAACATGTCGCGAGAGAGGGGGGCGAGGTGGGTGACGAGCAGCTCGGCCTCGCCGATCATCGCCAGCGTCGCTTCGGCGCCGCCCTGGTATTCCTTGAGGCCGTCCATCCCCTGGACGGCATAGCCATGCTCCATCGGCTCGTCCGGCCAAGGCAGCCGATGCAGCACCATCTCCGGGACCGCCTTGTTGGCCGCCGTGATGGCCTCGGCGAAGACTTCGGGCAACATGAAATTGTCGCCGATGATCGCGATGCGCGTCGCCATTATGCCGCCTTCCTCGCCCGGTCAGCCCGATCGCGGATCGCCGCGAGTCGTGTCCAGATTGGCGGGAGTTGTTCTCGAATCTCGCGGTAGAGGCCGAACGCCGAATCATAGAGCGGCCTCAACGCGGCGTCAGGCAGCGTCGGCTCCGAGAACCGGCCTCGGGTCCACACGGCGGTGCATTCCTCGATCGAGGCAAAGAAGCCGCGATTGACGGCGGCGATCATCGCCGCGCCGGCCGCGCCCGCTTCCTCGCGCTCGACCGTCCTCACCGGGCACCCAAGGACGCTGGCCAGAAACAGGCGCATGGCGCGGGAGCGGCCTGCGCCGCCGGTGAGCTTGATCTCGTGCGGCACGCCGCCGGTCCCCTCGAAGCAGTCGCGCGCGGCGAAGGCGAGACCTTCGAAGACCGCGCGCATCAGGTCGTCGAAGCTGGCCCCGTAGTGCAGGCCGGTGAATTGCGCGCGAGCCAGCGGTTCCATGAACGGTCCGCGTTCGCCGGCTTCCGAAATGTACGGATGATAGATGGCCGAGACCGGCTCGGCCGCCAGGACGCGGTCGTCGAGATGCGCCATAAGCTGGCCGCGATCGCGTTCGACCCCCTCGCTCTGGAGAAATTTCCACGCGAGTCCGACGATCCAGTCGATGTTCAGCGTCGCCGCCATGTTCGACTGAAACTGGACGAGGCCCTGCTCGGCGGGGAGCGGCATGACGTAGCCGCTGCGCATGTCGTTGAGGACGATCTCTTCGGCGCTTCGGACGTGGCGCATGTGGACGCCGGTCGAGCCGAGAATCGAGCAGCCGGTGCCAGGCGTCTCGCCGACGAGGCCGCTGCCGACGCCGGTCGCGACGATGTCGACATAGCCGAGGACGATCGGGACGCCGCGAGGAAGCCCGGTCGCGTCCGCGACGGCGCGGAGCAGCGGATGCGACGTCGTGCGGCCGTCGACGATCGGGGGCAGCAGCCGCGCCTCTCCATCGAGGCCCAAGTTTCCGATCACCGCGTCGCTGTAGCGGCGGGTACGGAAATCACCGAAGGTGAACGACGCCTCGGACGGGTCGGTGGCCCGCTCGCCGGTCATATTGAAATAGAGCCAGTCCTTGCAATGGAACGCGGTCGTCGCGCGCGCCAGTCTCTCCGGATGCCGCCGCTTCATGACCAGCAGCTGGACGCTCTGCTGGCAGGTGTTGATGCCGGTCCCCGTGCGTTCGTAATGCTCCCGGTGTCGTTCGCTTGCCGCGAATTCTCGGGCGATCTTGCCGCCGCGGCCGTCGAGCCAGAGCCAAGCGGGGCCGACGGGCAGTCCGTTCGCGTCGATCAGCCATGTGCCGTCGCCTTGGCCGGTGATCGCGACCGCGGCGATCGCCGTCGCCCGTTCGCCGAGCTGAGCCGTCAGATCCTTCAGCGTCGCCACGGCGTCGGCCCAGGTTGCGGCCATGTCCTGTTCGACGCTGCCACCTTCCCCCGAAGAATACGTGTTCTTGCGCGAGGCGACCGCGATCTGCTCGCCGTCGGTGGTGAAGGCGACGGATTTGAGCACCGAAGTGCCGGCGTCGATGCCGATCAGGATGGATTCCACCGTCATCCCTCTACCTGCCTCCCGGAAAGGCGGTGACCGTGCGCCAAGGCTTCGCCGCTCGCCGCGAAGACGTGCAGCTTCTCGGCCGGCACGTCGACCGAGAGCGCATCGCCGACCTTTCCGGGGCACCGACCGTCGAGGGTCGCGACGATAACGCCGCCGGCAAACTCCGCCTCCAGATGGGTCTGGTCGCCGATCCACTGGTTCGAGACGACCCTGGCCTGGCTCTCGCCACCGCCGACATGGACGTCATGGGGACGGATGCCGATGACGATCTCCGACAGCGACTGGATCGCAGCGCGCACCGGGGCGGTGACCGCATCGGCCGAATAGCCGAGCACTTCGCCATCTTCCCCGCCGTCGCCGGTCTTGCGGAAGGAAACGCGACCGTCGGCAAAGACGGGCCGCACGCGGTAGACGTTCATCGGCGGCTCGCCGATGAAGGTGCCGACATAAAGGTTGGCGGGCCTCTCCTTCAGTTCTTTCGGCGAGGCGAATTGTTGCAACTCGCCGCCTTCCATCACGGCGATCCGGTCGGCCAGCGCATTCGCCTCGGTCTGGTCGTGGGTGACGAGAACGGCGGTCATGTCGTGTTCGCGCAGATACCGTTTCAGCCGTCCGCGCAGGACGGTGCGCAGCTGCGGCTCGAGCTGGCCCATCGGCTCGTCGAGGAGATAGACGTCGGCCTTGCGCACCAGCGCCCGGCCGAGGCTCGCCCGCTGCTGCTGCCCCGCCGACACGGTCGAAGGATAGCGGTCGAGGTGGACCCCGAGTTCGAGCATCCGGGCGATATCGTCGACCCGGCGCTTGCTTTCCGCCGCGTCGAGCCGCTCCGATTTCAGAGCGAAGGCGATGTTCTCGCGCAGCGTCAGCGGCGGGTAGAGTGAATAGCCCTCGAAGGCCATGGCAACGTTGCGGTCCGAGGGCCGCAATTTGTGGATCGGTCTGCCGTCGATCAGGATTTCGCCCGTCGTCACCTCCTCGAAACCGGCGATCATGCGCAATGTCGAGGTCTTGCCGCAGCCGGACGAGCCAAGCAGCGCGACGATCTCGCCAGGCTTGATTTCGATGTCGAAGTCGCGGACGGCGTAGATCGGGTTCTTGGCCTTCGCGGCATAGATCTTGTTGACGCCGCGCAGCGATACCGAAGCGCTCATGCCGCCTCCCTTTGGGCCTGAGGCAAGATGCGCCGACCGCTGGCGCGGTCAAACAGAAGGATCGAGGACGGCGCGATCCGGACCGGGACGCGCGCGCCCTCCGTCGCGGCAATCTCACCGGCGTCCTGCGAGGCGTACAGTTCCTGACCGTCATCGGTGACCAGGAGGCGCACCAGCCGGTCGTTGAGCGGCAGCAGCGCCGCCACCCGCGTCGCGATGCCGTCAGCACCGCCGGAGCCGACGAAATCGATGTTCTCCGGCCGAACGCCAAGCATGACGTCGCTTCCCACGACCGTCTGGTATTCGCGGCCGATCGGCAGACGGTTGCCGCCGAACACGGCCACCGGCCCCGAGGCGCCGGCTTCGACCCGGCATTCGAAGATGTTGATGCCCGGATCGCCGAACAGCCTTGCGACCTCGACGGTCGCCGGCCGGTCGTAGATGTCCTCCGGCGTGCCCACCTGCACGAAGTGGCCGCTCATCAGGACCGCGATGCGGTTGCCGAGCGCCATCGCCTCCCGATAGTCCTGCGTCACGTAGAGCACGGTGGAGCCGAAGCGTTCGAGGAGCCTGGGCAGTTCCAGCCGCATCTCGAAGCGCAACTTGGCGTCGACGTTGCGCAGCGGGTCGTCGAGAAGCAGCAGTTTCGGCGCCGCGACGAGGGCCCGGGCGAGGGCGGTGCGCTGCTTCTGGCCGTTGGACAGCGCGCGAGGCGCATGATCGAGCACATGATCGATCTTCAAGAGCCTGGCGATCCGATCGACGCTCTCGGCGACTTTCTCCGCCGTCGTGCGGTGCGCACGAAGCGGGCTGGCGATGTTCTCGAAGGCGGTCATGTGCGGAAAAAGCGCGAAATTCTGGAACGCCATGCCCACCGCCCGACGTTCGGGGGCGACGCCGATCATGTCCTCGCCATCGATGAGGAGTTCGCCTTCTTCGGGCTCCGTCATCCCCGCGATCAGCCTCAGAAGAACGGTCTTGCCGGCACCGGACGGGCCGAAGATCGCCACCGTCTCGCCGTCCGCCACGCTGAGCGAAATGTCGTCGAGGACGGTTTCCTTGCCGTAGCGCTTGGTGACGTGGTCGAGGGTCAGCGTGGCCATGAGATCACCCTTTCACCGCGCCGAGCGACAGGCCCTCGACGAGATAGCGCTGGGCGAACAGGGCAAGAGCCAGGGTCGGCGTGATCGACAGGACGATCGCCGCCGCAATCTGGCCGTACTGGATGCCGGAGGCGGTGACGAAGGCGAGCGCGCCGACGGTCACCGGTTGCTTGTCGGCCGAGGCCAGCACCAGCGCGAAGACAAAGTTGTTCCACGCGAAAATGAAGGAGAGCAGGGCGGCGGCCGCGATGCCCGGCATAGCCAAGGGGATCGAGATTTTCATGAACGTCTTCGCCCAGGAATGGCCGGCGATGCGGTAGGCGCCCTCGATGTCCGGGCTGATATCCTCGAAATAGCCGCGCACGATCCACAGGATCAGCGGCAGGGTGATCAGCTGGTAGACCCAGATCAGGCCGATATAGGTGTTGGCGAGGCCGATCGCCTGGAAATAAAGGGTCAGCGGCAAGAGAACGAGCAGCGGTGGAGCGAATTTGAAGGACAACAGCGTGAAGGCGATGTCCTCGGAAAAGCGGAATTTGTAGCGGGCGAAGGCATAGGCTGCGGGAACGCCAAGGACCAGTGACAGGGCGACCGAGGACACCGACAGAATGACCGAGTTCCAAAGGTTGCTCATGAAGGCGATGTCGAGGGAACCAGCCGCGGTCCGCAGCTTACCGGTGATCAGCGCCGTGTAATTGACCAGCGTCGGCTCGAAGAACGGGCTCGGCGGAATGCGCAGCACCTGCTCGTTGGTCTGGAATGACATCAGGATGATCCAGACGATCGGGAACATGAAGAAGATCAGGACGAGGCTGATCAGGACGATCCTGACCGTGCGCTCGAGGGGGCTGACGCGATCCATGGCGGGTGACCTCAGACGTTGCCGTGCGCGCGTTCGCGCAGACGGAGCCAGTTCTTCACGAAGACGTTCGACAGGGCGAAGGTGATCGCCCAGAGCACCATCAGGAGGGCCGCCGAGCGGCCGACATTGGTGAACTGGAAGAACTGCAGATAGGATTCGACTTGGAAGACGGTCAGCGTATTGCCGGGGCCGCCCTGCGTCATCGCGTAGATGATGTCGAATTGCTGGATCGACTCAAGCATGCGGAACAACGACGCGGTCAGGATGTAGGGCATCAGCATCGGCATGGTGATGCGGAAGAAGACGAAACTCTTCGGTACCCCGTCGAGAGCGGCCGCCTCGAAGGGCTGCTTGGGCAGCGAACGAAGCCCGGCCAGGAGCAGCACCATGATGAAAGGCGTGTAGACCCAGACGTCGACCAGGACCACGGTGAACAGCGCCGATGACGGGCTGGACGCCCAGCGGAAATCAGTGAAGCCGACGAGGCTGACGAGATAGTTCAGGACCCCGAAATTCGGGTTGGTCATCAGCTTCCACATCAGTGCCGCAAGCGCCGGCGCGACCATCAGCGGCAACAGAAGCAGCATCGAAACGAGGTTGTTGAAGCGAGTCGGGCGTTGCAGCAGCAGCGCGATGCCGAGGCCCAGCAGCAGTTCGACCACGACGGTGAGCACGGTGTAGAGCAGCGAGACCTGGACGGTGCCCCAGAAGCGGCTGTCCGTGAGGAATTGCAAATAATTGTCGAACCATATGAAGCCCTGCAGCTGCGGCAGGCTCAGCCGGTAACGCAGCAGCGAGTAATAGACCGCCGTGACGAAGGGAATCAGAATCCAGACTGTCACCAGCAGGGCCGGCAGACTGAGCAGATAGGGAAGCCAGTTCGTCCGCCGCCTGCGTCTGGCTGCGACGCCCGCGCGTTCAGCTGCTGCTGGCTCTGCTGCCGACATTCCACGCCTCCCCGTCGGCCGGCGGAAGCTCCACCGGACAAGATCTCAGTTCGCTTTCGAAGAATTGGCCGCGCCGCCGTCAGAAACGGCGCGGCCAAGGATGCCTATTGCAGGCCGGCTTGCTGGAGCTGCTCGTCGATGCTGGCGGCGAGCTGGTCCAGGCCTTCGTCGACCGGCACCTCATTGGCGACCATGCGTTGCAGCATCGCCGCCCAGGCGGTGGTCACGTCGAAGAATAGCGGCTGCGGGGTGAAGTAGATCTTGGCGCCGGGCGACGACACCTCGAACTGCTCGACATAGCCGGGATATTTCGACTGGATGCGCTCGATGAACTCCTGGTCCTTCCAGACGCTGGTGCGAACCGGATTGACGAAATCCATCTTGCGGGCGCCGAACAGGTCATGCTCCTTCGAGGAAGCCCACTGCATGAAGTACCAGGTGGCGTCCTTGTTCTTGGAGAAGTTGGACATGGCGAGGGACCAGATCCACACGTTCGGGGTCGGCGCGTCTGCCGCCGGGTTGGGCGCGATCGCGGCATAGGCGATGTTGCCGGCTTCCTTGTTGTCGCCGCCATTCATGAAATAGCCGAGGATGTCGGCGTCGTAGATCATGGCGGAAGCGCCGGCGCCGAGATCGGTTCCGACCTGGTACCAGGTGTAGGTCGACCAGTTCTTCGGGCCGTAGTCCTGGATCATCTTCACCCAGTCGCGGTGGTAGGCCTTGGAGCCGTCCGTGTTCATGGCCGCGTTGAGAACACCACCATTGTTCATCAGGTCCTTCTCGCCGAAATTGCTGTAGCCGGAGAGGAAGCCGGGATGGATCGTCGCCCAGGATCGCGATCCGCGCACGCCGATCGGATAGACGTTGGCGTCAACACTCTTGAGCTTTTCGCAGGCGGCGAGCAGCGCCGGCATGTCCTTCGGCGGCTCGACACCGGCCTTCTCGAACATCGTCTTGTTGTAGGAGATGTTGTTCTGCTCGAAGCCCCAGGGGATGCACCATTGCTTGGCGTCGCCCGAACCGAGTTCGGAGCCCGGCGTGCCGTCCCAGGCGGTCGAGGCCCGCAAACCGGGCAGGAAGTCCTCCCAGTCCCAGGCCGCAGCGGTCTTCGCCGGATCGTTGATGTATTCGTTGAGATCGGTGATCCAGCCGGCCGGACCATAGGTCCAAGTCATGTAGGCGCCGGTCATCAGTGCGTCGTATTCGGACGAGCCCGACGACAGGGCGGCGGTGACCTTGTCGAAATAGACGTCCTCGGGGAAGACGTCATAAGTCACGTCCATGCCGGTCAGCGTCTTGAACGCCTCGATATCGGCGATCATCGCGTCGGCATAGGGATGCTTGTTGAGAAGCAACTTGAGCGATGTGCCCTTGTGCTTCATCCAGTCGAAGTCCGACGCCTGCGCAAACGCGCGGGTTGCGGCCGAGGCCATCAGGCTCGACGCGGCAATGGTCCCGATGCCGAGATAGCCCATCCGCTTCAGGAACTCCCGCCGGCCCAGTCGGCCGTGGACGAATGAATCGACCAGATCCTTTTCCTTGTCATACATGGCTGCTTCTCCTCCTCTTTGGCCGTGTCGTTATGTGCATGCCGGCCTCATGCTGACTAAGCCTTGGCGCTCGCCTTCACGACCGAGCGCGTCCCCCGGTCTCATCCGGAACGAGACCGTTGCGGACGTCGCCGCGAAGCAGGGCGAGGTGCGGTCGCTGGTTCTCCTGGTGCCTGTCCGGCGCAATGGCGTTGGCCTCGCGCGGATGGTCGAGATCGGGAACGGCACCCTGGTGCCGAGATTTGGGGCGACGATCTTCCGTCGGCGCCGGAGCCCAAGTCACGCGGCGTACCGTATCGGTCTCGAAGCGAGGCATCGCCGCCTTGGAGATCATGTTTCGCTCCCATTACCGCTGTCCGGTTGGCGGGGCTCTTTTTCAATGCTAGAAAAATTTTTCACCTTCTGAAGTTTTTGTCAAGCGACCTTGCCGCCGGGGTGAATTGAGAAGCGGTCGCACCGCCCAGTTGCGATCTATGACTTTGTCGAAAGCCGAACCCATGACGGACGGAAATTCGGCATGCTGAACATCATCGACGAATTTACACGGGAAAACCTGGCGATCCGGATCGACCGCAAGCCGAACTCGACCAACGTCATCGATGCCTTGACCGACCTGTTCATCCTGCGCGGCGTGCCCAGTCACATACGATCGGACAACGGGCCGGAATTTATTGCCAAGGCAGTGCGCGAATGGATCGTTGCCGCCGGCGCCAGAACCGCGTTCATCGAGCCCGGCAGCGCGTGGGAGAACGGTTATTGCGACAGCTTCAACGCCCGAATCCGGGAGGAGCACTTGAACGGCGAGATCTTCTACCCGCTGGTCGAAGCCAAGGTCGTGATCGAAAGCTGGCGCCGCCATTACAACACGGCACGCCCGCACTCGTCGTTGGGCTATCGGCCACCGGCACCCAAGGTCGTGCAATGGCCCGCTTCGCCATCCGGACCGGCTTCACCGGCCACGCCAGCCTTGGCGCCAAGGCCTGTCATGCACTAAGATTTGCCCCAGACCACTCGGTGGGGGCCGACCATTCCGGGGCACCCAGCTAGCTTTCAGTTAAGGCGGAACGGCAAGCGTCGATCAGGAGGATCACGCGACCGTGCTCTGCGATAGCCGCAATCGCATCATGGAAGTCGGTGAGGGGCAGCGCGGTGATCGGGTCGCTGACCATTGCAAACTGTAGCGCCGGTCGATCACTCAAAGAAGCTGACGTTCCTTCCAGACAAAATGGCGCCGAGACTTGACCGACCGCATGAAGTCGGCCCATCAGTCGCGCCGAATGCAGATAGTGCCACAGCCCAATGCCGCACCATGTTCTGCGCAATAGGAGCTGCGAGATGGCGCGAAAAATTCGGGACGCGAGTTGGCTTGAGAACGAGTCGACCGATACCGAGCCTCCGGAGCCGTGCTGGCTATGCGGCCGATTGCTGGGTGAGACCGTGGACCGCTTCCACCCGATCCCCAAAAGCCGGGGTGGCCGTGACACCGTTCTTGTCCATCCCATCTGCCGGGAGACCATCGACGCCAATTTCACGGCGAGCGAACTGGTCCGCCACGCAGAAAGCGGGACGCCCCTCACGGATAACCAGACGGTCGCACGCTTCGTAAAATGGGTCGCCAAGAAGCCTGCCGACTTTCACTCTGCGACCAAGTAGGGTCGTCAGCCGAACGTCGGATTCGCCACCTCATCTACCGTAGATAGGACCGTCCGATTCTGGCCCTGCTACGCCGTAAGTGCCCCTATCATTCCTCTTCTGCCAGCGATGACCCGCACGCACCGTCCGGCAAGTGCCCCGCACGGCGTCGAGGCCTCGGTCCACATGGAGCCATCGATCTCATATAAGACTTCGGCGACAAGGGATTGCTGATCGTGGCGCGGGCGAAGACCTTTTCCCCCCAAGACCGAGCCTGAAGTGAACCACCCCGGGTTTCCCGGAGACTGTTTGGTGTTAATCCAACGCCGCGATTGGCATGGCCTCAAGCTGGGCGTAGTAGGCGTCTTCTGCCTCGGCAGGCGGAACGTTGCCGATCGGCTCGAGAAGGCGCCAGTTGTTGAACCAGTCGACCCATTCGAGGGTGGCGAACTCGACGGTTTCGGCGAGACGTTCGGTTTAGCGAATGCTGACGTATTGGGCGGATTCAATCGGTCAACGCAACATGGATCGTGTCACCTTTGAGCAGCCATGGGTCAAGGACATCGGCCAGGGTCTTCCAACCGAGCGTATTTCGCGGGACTTGCATTGAAGGTGGCAGCTACGGCAGCGATCGCCTCGGCACTATGCGCGCTGAGGTCAGTCCCCTTCGGGAAGTACTGGCGCAGCAGCCCGTTCGTATTCTCGTTGGTACCGCGCTTCGAGGGGCTATGAGGACAGCAGAAGTAGACCTCGATGCAACGGCGTCGATTCTCCAAGCCGCGGATCGTCGGAATTTGCACCACACCCTGCAATACAATTTGCACCACATTGAACACGACCGGCTTCGTAGAGGTTTTCGTACCATGTCGTATTTTAGGGGATATTGTCCCTCGCTGTGATTTTTGATCGAGTTTCGAGTCTTCTCGACCGCACCAGCCTTCCTCATTGGAAATGTTGGCGTTTGGCATCTACGCCAAAGGCCGGTCGCATTTTCCCACCATTTGCATCAAATTTTGCACTACACGCTTTCAAGATGAAGGTCTGCAGACGAAGGCCTCGTTCCTTGAGTGGCGCGGGAAGCGTGGGATATTTCGCTCTGTCCGCGGGGCGAGCGTAGCGCGGTATTTCGTCACCCGCCGGATTTCGATCCGGAGGCTGTCAACGCAAGAGCAGTTTCAGACCGGCGCGGCGTAAAGATGGGCCAGGCGGTTCAATCGGGCTTCTGCGATCCGTCCGGTGTCTCGACCTGGGCAAGTCCCAGATCGTCCAGGATGACATAGAGCGCGGGCAGTCCGATCAGCACCAGCACGGTAGAGACGACAAGCCCGAATACCACCGCGATCACCAGCGGGATGACAGCGGTGGCCTGGGTGCTGGTTTCCGCCAGCAATGGCAAAAGCCCGGCCGCGGTGGTAGTCGACGAGATCAAGATCGCCCGCAGGCGGGCGCGGCTCGCCTGTCCGGCAGCGGCTTCGATGCCCATTCCTTCGCTGCGATAACTCTTGATGAACTGCACCAGAAGGATGGAATTGTTGACGACGATTCCGGCCAGTGATGCAGCTCCCACCAGCGAGGGCATCGACAGATTGTAGCCCATGAGAACGTGGCCCCAGATCGCGCCCATGATCGCCAGGGGAATGGCCAGCATGACGATGACCGGTTCCAGATAACTGCGGAACTGGAACGACAGGATGAGGAAGATCCCGAGCAGACCGATCGCGAGGCCGCGCGCGATGGACGCGCCGGTTTCCGCCGTGCTGGCCGCCTGACCCTCGATCGCGACACCGATGTCCGGGTAACGGTCGGGGAGGGAGGCAAGCCAACCCGTCTGGAGATCGGCAACGATCGCACCCGCATTGGCGACGCGCTGGTCCAGCTGGGCACTGACGGTGACGGTCCGCTGGCCGTCGATACGATTGATCTTGGCCCAGTCGCGGGCGGCTTCGACCTCCGTCACCTGCGGTAGCGGCATGGGTGCGCCATTCGGTCCGATCACTACGGTGTCGGTCAGAAAATCGTATGTCGCGCGCTCGCCCCTGCTTTGGCGGACGACGATGTCGATGTCCAGATCACCGATCTGCACTGTTTCGACGATGTCTCCCAGGACATCGGTCCGCAATTGCTCGGCCACATCCGCGGCCGACAGCCCGGCGGCCGCCGCGCCCGGCGCCAGCGACAGTCGTCGTTGCGGCTTGCCGGGGCGCAGGTCGGTAATCACGTTGTAGACGCCCGCATAGGTGGCAAGCTCGCCCGCCAGCTCCGCCGCCGCGCGGTCGAGGCGGCTAAGGTCCGAGTTCTTCAGGCGGATTTCGATGGGAACGCCCGCGGGGCCGAACCCCGGTTCCTGGATCATCAGGCTCACCAGCCCGTCGATCGGACCGATCGCCTCGCGCCAGCGCGTCGTGAGATCGTCGAGCGACGTCGCGCGGATTTCGGCGGTCAGAAGGTCGGCCGAGACGGTCGCAACATGCGGTCCGCTCTCGCCGGCGCTGAGGTTGCGGTTGAAGTCGGCGCGGATCGAGCGCACCAGCGCGGCACCCTCGGGCTGATCCGGTGTCAGCGCTTCGTCGACGCTTAGCAGCGCCGCCGTCACCTGCTCGACCACGGCTTCGGTCCGGGCCAGCGGCGTGCCCTGCGGCATGAGAATGCGCACCTCCAGCACGTCGCCATCGATGTCGGGCATCGCCTCCATGCGGATGTTGCCGCCGGCGATGAAACCGACCGAGCCCAGCAGCAGCGCCAGCATCGCCGCCAGCGTTATGTAGCGCGCGCGGATCGCCCGATCGGCCAGTGCGCCGACGCCGGATTGAAACCGCGCGAAACCTTTGTCGAAGGTCCTGCGCAGGCGCGATTCCGATTCAGGTCCCTTCCGCCCGCCCTTCAGATGGTGCGGCAGGATCCAGAACGCTTCGATGAGACTAGCCGCCAGCGCCGCCACAAGCACGATCGGAACCACCTCCAGAACGGCGCCGAGTTCGCCCGACAGGAACGACAACGGTACAAACACCGCCGCCGTCGTCAGGAATGACGACATCACGCCGGGTAGGACCTCCCGCGTCCCGTTCACCACGGCGGCAAGCGGGGCCTGTCCCTCGGCCGCGCAGCGCGCGACATTGTCGGTAATGACCACGGCGTCATCCATCACGATCCCGATCGCCATCAGGAACGCGACCAGGGTAATCATGTTGATCGACAGACCCAGCAGCGCCATCGCCACGAACGCTCCGGCGAACGCCACCGGCAGGCCCAGCACCCCCCAGAGCGCCATGCGCACGCGGAAGAACAGGCTCATCACCAGCGTCACCAGCACGAGCCCCATGATGCCATTCTCGACCAGCATCACCAGTCGATCGCGCACAATCGAGGTCATGTCGGTGGTGATGGTCAGCCGCACCGCCGCGCCCCGGCGGGCCTGTTCCAGCGCGACGAATTCCTGCAGGCGGTCCATCACGCTCAGCGCGTCGGTGCGGCCGCTCTTGTAGATATCCAGAACCAGCGCCCGTTCGCCGTTGAAGAGGATCTTTTCCTCGGCCTTCTCGAATCCGTCGGTCAACTCGGCGATTTCGCCAAGGCGCAACTCCGCCGCCGACTTTCCTGAAATCACGATCAGATCGGCCAGATCCGCGATCCGCCGCCGCTGATCCGTGAACCGCAACTGCACATCGGCTTGCGGCGTCTCCAGCGTCCCGAGCGGCATATCGACGTTCTGTCGCCCGATCGCGCCGGCGATGTCGCGCACCGACAGGCCGTATTGGCGCAGCAGATCGGCCGAAACCTCGACCTGCCATTGCCGCTGCGACACGCCGCGGACCATCACATCGGCCACGTCCGGCAGAGCCAGCACCGCGTCTTCCAATTGCGCGGCGTAGCGTTCCAGATCGTCAAAGCTCATATCCCCGCTGACGGCGAGGGCGGCGACCTGATCGGTGCGGTGCATCTCCCGGATCACCGGGGCGTCGGCGAGGTCGGAGAAGTCGGTGATCGCCTCGACCTCGGTCTTGATGTCGTCCAGAAACTGGCTCGCCGTGCCGCCCGGCGTCATCTTCGCAAGCGCGTTCGCCAGATTGTCCTCGGCGCTGCATCGAAATTCCTCCATGTAATCGACGCGGCGCAGGCCTTCCTCCAGCCGCTGGCAGACCGACTCCTCGACATCGGCCGCCGTGGCGCCCCGATAGAGAACGGCGATGCTGACCTCGGTCGGCAGAAAGTCGGGAAACGTCTCGCGTTTCAGCTGGGGCGCGGCGATCGCGCCCGCCGCAAGAAAAACGATCAGGAGCAGGTTGGCGGCGGTGGGATGGGCGGCGAACCAGCGGATCACGGCGCACTCTCCGCCGCGGCCCGGGCCAGCGCGGCTTCGGCCTCCGCGTCCTGTCGCGGCCGTAGGCGCATACCCTCGACCGCCGGCACGACGTCGTCGATGATCACCCGGTCGCCCGGTGCGAGACCCTCGCCGATCACCGCCAGATCGCGCAGCGAGAGGTCGATCCTGACTGGCACCCGGCGCAGCCGGTCTTCGTCATCCGCGAGATAGACCGTGTCCTGATGAACCGCGCCCATCGGCACAACGATGGCCGGGGCCTCCAGCGGCGAGGACAGCACCGCCTCGACATACATGCCGCGAACCAGCGGCAGCCGTTCGGGCGGACTCGCGCCGCGATAGGGCTCGTCGACCGAGACGATGGCGCGAACGGTGCGGGTCGCCGGATCGATCTCGTTTTCGATGCGCTCCAGCTGGCCGGGCCAGCTCATGTCACCGGCGGCGACCAGACGGACCTCCGCCGTGATCGCCGACAGATCGAAATGCGCGCCGAGATTCAGCGGCACCGTCGGCACGGTACGCGCTTGGGTGGCCAGCAATCGGCGCAGTTCCGATAGGCGAACCTGAACCACCGCCTCGGCCTTCGCGATCCCGTCCCCGGTGACCAGCCGCTGACCCGGTGTGACCTGCTGTTCCATCTCCACTTCGACCACGCCGATCCGCAGGTCGAACGGAGCGATGATCTCGGTGTCCTCCAAATCCCGCCTCGCGTGCGCCAGCGCGGTTTCGGCGCGCGCATTTTGCGCGGCCAGGTGGTCGAGTTGGCTGGGAATCAGCCGCAGGCGGTTCTCCAGCGTTTGAACGGCCACGCGCTGCTGCACCGTTGCGCGCTCCTGATCGTCCAGCCGCGCCCGTGGCACGGTCCCGCTCGCGGCCAGCGACCGCACGCGCTCCAGTTCCTGCGTCGCCAGTTCCAGCCGGCGCTGCTCGAGGGTCATCAGATCGGATGTATTGAAACGCTCCTGCTTCAGTTGGCTGATTTCGGTCTCGAGCGCGGCCATGTCGGCCTCGGCCGCGGCGATCGCCAATTCGTAGCGCGTCGGGTCGATCTGCAAGAGGCGCGTATCGGCGGGAAGGATGTTGCCGTTCTTCAAGCCGGGATGGCGAAAGGCGATTGGCCCGTTGACGCTCGCCACCGCCTGCCAGACCCGCGCCGGTCGCGCCGTCCCGAATCCGCGCGCGGTCAGCATGACCGGCAGCAGCCGCGCCTCGATCACCCGCACGGCAGGCGCCGGCGCTTCGTCCGCGACGCGGTCGGGCGGCATTCTGGATGCCAGCATGAAGGCAATGACCGCGGCTCCGGCGGCGAGCGCCAGCAGGATTGGAAAGAGACGTTTCGTGAAGACCGGGATCGTCATTCCAGCGGCTCCGGTCTACTTGTGGTGAGGCGAGTTGAGGGCATCATCTGTCGGGCCACCTTACGGCCGGGGCGGCAGGAGAGTGGCGCTGATCGGCTCCAGCACGAAGGCGCCAGCCCGGGCGAGGCCGGTGCGTACGCCATTCTGCAACCGCGGAAACACCGTGACCAGCCCAACGAACCGGTTGTGGTTGGTTCCGTCGAGAGCCGAGACCTCAGATATGTCGATCAGCCGGATGTTGTTGGCGCTGGCGAGCGCCTGTACTTGCGGATCGTTGACGTCGCGTGTGCCGATCCGGTCGCGGGACCCGGCGATCCGGCTGGACGCCATCAAGGCGCGGTCGTCCTTGGAAACCAGCAGCGTCATCGGCGGGTCCAGAGGGCCGATGATCTCCATCTGGCGACGAAAGACATCGACATCGATGTCGGGGGCGGCAAGTACGACGCCGCTCAACCGATCGATGACCGCGTCCTGGCCGGTCAGCCGGAGCTGGCGCAGAGCCTCCGCTGTGAGCCAAGCGCCCATGCTGTGCCCGAACACGGTGATCTTTCCCACCTTCGGATCATTGGCGATATCCGTCAGCACGCGAACGAGATCGTCGCGCGAATAGGTGGCGGCGTCCTTGTCGGCGACGTAACCCGCCACGGATGCCGCCGAAGGCCAGGCGAAGAGAACCGGCGTCTCCGTCAGCTTGCCGTCGATGGCGAGTTGCGCCAGCCTGAACAGCGATTCCTCGAAGCTGTAATTGTAGCCGTGGACGAAGATGACGACATCGCGCTTTCCTGCAAGGCCGCCGGTTCGGCGCGACGGCGCCTGGAATTCGAGCTTCGGCAGGATGGTCCGTTCCGTCACCGCGAAGCTTTGTTCCGGATCCGGCGCACCTTTCGGCCATTCGATCGCCGTCATCACATGATCCTTTGGAACGGAGACAGTGAAGCGCTCGAAGTTCAGTGTCGGAGAACGACCGGACGAATAGTTGCCGTTCGTCGTGTCACGCTGGCGCGTCGTGGCAACCTGGATGGTCACCTGCTCGACCGCCGTCGCGCTCGCCGGAACCACTGCGAGAACCTGCGGGCCGGGTCGCGACGCACAGCCGGTCGCCGTCAGAAAGGCCGCCAGCAGCAACATTGCGGCCCAAAGTGTCCCCGAGCCGCATCCCGGTGCCGAAGTCATGTCGCGACCGCTGCGAAGCGGATACGGGAGAGGGGACATATGGTCATCATCCTTCCTCTTCCTTCCGCTGACCGCTGCCGGAAATCAGGCCCCCGAACAGGCCAGCGGCCGCCAACTCCGTTCCGCTTCATGTCGGCCGCTCGCTCTCGGTCGCGTCGGCCGGAGGCGCGGCGAACAGCCCGATTTGAACCTCAAGGAGCCGAATACCTTCGTCGGCCAATTGAAAGGACCGGCCGCTCAGCGACCAACGGACCGCCAGTCCCTGAATAAGCCCGAGCACCAGATACGCGGCATCGTCGGGATCAAGATCCCGGCGGAACATCCGCTCGTCCTGGGCCTTGGCGATTTGGCCGGCGATTGCCGCGTGAAACCGGTTCATCAGGCCCAGCACCGACTTGCGCAGAAAATCGTTCTCCGCGTGGAGCTCCCTGGAAAAGAGGATCGCGGGAATCGCGGGTGTCGCCTGGATCAGCCGCAATTGGGCGCCGATCAAGCCACGCAAGCGATCGATCGGTGTGCCGCCACGATCAAGGACGGTTCGCCAGCCAGCGGCCATTTTGTCGGTGATCGTCGCCGCGACCGCTTCCCAGATCGCCTGTTTGGTCGGGTAGTGTCGGAAAATTCCCGGCTGGGTCAGCCCGACCGCGCGGGCAATCGCCTCGGTGGAGAGGCGGTCAGGGCCGAGCTCGTCGGCCAGCCGCAAGGTCGCCTCCAAAATCTCGGCCTTGCGCTCCGGGGCGGGTTTTCGAACGGCCATAACGGTTCCAAATATTAGTGATGGAGCACTAACTAAACCATGCATGGCTATTTGCCAATCGCGTATCTGCAAGCGGCTGAAAGGGAAGTGTGCGACCGCCAGGTTAGGCGATAGCCAATAAGACGGTCAGCGGCGCGCCACCCATGACGAAGGCAAGGCTCGGATCCGAGGCTCCACGGCTGCCGCCGATGTTTCCTTGATCTCGCCGCGATTACGGCCCGCATAGGCTGACTCAATGGAAGCATCCGCGCAGAACGCCTTCAGTAAGGCTTCGATGATCAGCAGGAGTTCGGTCCGAGCAATTTTGTGAAAGACTGTCGCCCGACGCATTGCGCCAATACGAGTCCATCGGTCCGCAGCCGCATGAGCTGCTACGACATCGGCACCGGGTCGATCGCAAGCTCTTCGCGCGACCGACTCACGGGCTTTTTCCCGTCGGCCAGTGCGCAGAGCACGAGTAGCCGTTACGGATGCGACAGGTGCCCATCAGCTCCGCCGCCTCTTCCGAAGCCTGAATCAAATCATCTACATTCATGATATTGAATTTAAGGAATTTGAATGTTAGATGGAGCACCAGTCGGAAGCGCTTGGATTTCCAGGGGCGCGGGCCTGGCCCGCCGATTGACAAAGGAGACGAAGATGACGCTCGATCGTGTGGTATTGTCCTTTGCGGGATTGATGGTCCTGCTGTCGGTGGCGCTTGGCGTGTATGTTTCTCCCTACTGGCATTTGTTGACGGTCTTCGTCGGTCTGAACCTGATCCAGTCCTCGATCACCGGCTTTTGCCCTGCCGCCATCGTGTTCAGAAAGCTCGGCGTGAAGCCGGGTTGCGCTTTTTCCTGACGGCTGAGGCGGGCCGCTCGATCGGCCCGTCAGCCAAAACCTGTGATGCGGAGACCTTTCATGGAATCCTTGCGGGCCGGAGGGTTCATTATCCTTGCCGCCGTGATGTCGTGGTCGGCGGCCGGCGCGGCGGAGTTCGTCGTGCGCGCGCAGACGATCGAGGAAACCAAGGCCGT
This sequence comes from Aurantimonas sp. E1-2-R+4, assembly GCF_036549515.1. NCBI lineage: Bacteria > Pseudomonadati > Pseudomonadota > Alphaproteobacteria > Hyphomicrobiales > Aurantimonadaceae > Aurantimonas > Aurantimonas sp. E1-2-R+4. The sequence continues at coordinate 92,794 of NZ_JAZHLK010000001.1, forward strand.
CTTCGGTCAGGTCGAGGCTCGCGACGTGGTGCCCGCCCGGGCCCGCATCGGCGGGACGCTCCGACAGATCTCGGTCGACGAAGGCGCGCAGGTCGAGAAGGGCGAGGAGATTGCGCTTGTCGTGGACGACAAGATCGCGCTTCAGCTTGATGCGGCCGACGCGCAGATCCGGGCGTTGCAATCCCAACTTGGCAGCGTCCAGACAGATCTCAACCGTGCTCAGGAATTGTTGAAGCGTGGGATCTCGCCGCAATCGCGCGTCGATCAGGCCAGTTCCCAAGTGGACGTTTTGACGAACCAGGTCACCGCCGCCGAGGCCGACCGTGCCGTCATCGAGCAGTCCTCGCGCGAAGGTAAGGTTCTCGCGCCGGCATCCGGCCGGATCCTGACGATTCCGGTGACGCCGGGCTCGGTCATCATGGCTGGCGAAGCGGTCGCCCGTGTCGCCGGCGGGGGCTATTTCCTCCGTCTGTCGCTGCCCGAACGCCACGCGGCGGCAATCGTCGAGGGCGACACGGTCAAGGTCGGTCAACGAATGGTGTCGCGTTCAGCCAACGGTCATCCGCCGGAGCTGCGCGAAGGCCGGCTGGTCCAAGTCTATCCGGAAATTGCCGAGGGCAGGGTGCAGGCCGATGTCGAGGTGGAAGGGCTCGGCGATTACTTTGTCGGGGAACGGACTTTGGTCTGGATTCCCGTCGGTCGCCGGGATGCCATTGCCATTCCGCCGGAAGCTGTGACGACCCGCCACGGCGTTGACTATGCCCGCCTGGCCGGCGAACCGGACCCGCTGGATGTGGCCGTGATCCTCGGCGACAGGCTCATGGTCGACGGCAGCGAAAAAATCGAAGTCCTGAGCGGCTTGCGAGAGGGCGACCGGATCTTGCTGCCATGAATCTCGGAATTGCCGGTCGCCTGACCAAGAGCTTCATCGGTTCTCCGTTGACGCCGCTCTTCCTGCTCGCGGCCTTCGCGCTCGGACTGGTCGCGCTGGTTTCCCTTCCGCGCGAGGAAGAGCCTCAAATCTCGGTGCCGATGGTCGACATCCGGGTGCGCGCCGACGGGCTCAAGGCGGAAGATGCGGTCAAGCTTGTCACCGAGCCCTTGGAAACCATCGTCAAGAGCATCAATGGCGTCGAACACGTCTATTCGCAGACTGAGGACGACGGCGCCCTTGTCACCGCGCGGTTCGAGGTCGGCACCAGCGCTGATTCGGCGATCCTGCGCGTTCACGACAAGGTTTTCGCCAATCTCGACCGTATCCCGGTCGGCATCCCGGAACCGCTGATCGTCGGGCGCGGCATCGACGACGTCGCCATCGCCGTCGTTACATTGACGCCGACGGCGGAGGCCGCCGAACGCTGGACCGCCAACGGTCTGACCCGACTCGCCCGCGAACTTCAGGTCGAACTGTCGAAGCTTCCCGATATCGGCCTCACCTACATCGTCGGACAGCAGCCCGAAGAGATCAGGATCGAGCCGGACCCGGAGCGTCTGTCGCTTTATGGGATCACGCTGCAGCAGCTCACCGGGAAGATTCAGGGAGCCAACCGCTCGTTCCAGGCTGGATTGATCCGGGAAGGGGGCCAACAAGAAGTCCTGGTCGCGGGGCAGACGCTGCAGACGCTTCCTGAAATCGGCAATCTTCTGCTCACCGCCCGCGATGGTCGACCTGTCTATGTGCGCGACGTCGCCGATGTGGTGCTCGCCACGGACCCCAACGAGACGCGGGTGACCGCGGTGCGCAGGAGCGGGGAGGATTTGGAGCGCGTCCCGGCGGTCTCGCTGGCGATCGCCAAGCGGGCGGGAACCAATGCCGTGGTCATCGCGGAAGAGATCATCGATCGCCTGGAACAGGTGCGCGGACAGATCTTCCCGGCGGATGTCGAGATGACGATCACGCGCAACTACGGCGAGACGGCCAACGAAAAAGCCAACGAGCTGCTCTTCCATCTCGGCTTGGCGACCCTTTCGATCGTCGTGCTGGTAGCCTTCGCGATCGGCTGGCGCGAGGCGATGGTCGTGGCCATCGTGATCCCGACGACGATCCTGCTCACGCTCTTCGCCTCATGGCTGATGGGCTACACCCTCAACCGCGTCAGTCTTTTCGCGCTGATCTTCTCCATCGGTATTCTGGTCGACGATGCCATCGTGGTCATCGAGAACATCGCCCGCCATTGGTCGATGAAGGACGATCGCGGCCGCGCACAAGCGGCGATCGAAGCGGTGGCCGAGGTCGGAAATCCGACCATCGTGGCGACATTGACGGTGGTGGCGGCGCTTTTGCCGATGCTCTTCGTCTCCGGACTTATGGGCCCTTATATGAGCCCGATTCCCGCCAATGCGTCGGCGGCGATGCTGTTTTCTTTCTTCGTCGCGGTGATGCTGACGCCCTGGCTGATGCTCAAGCTCGGCGGCAAGGGTGGGCACGGCGAATCAAACGTCGGTCACGACGCGATTGGACCTCTCGGCCGCTCCTACATCGCCGTCGCGCGCCCGATCCTGAAGACGCGGGCGCGGTCCTGGCTGTTTCTCATCATCGTGGGCATCGCGACGCTGGCCTCGCTGACGCTGCTTTATACCAAGGACGTCACCGTCAAGCTTCTGCCCTTCGACAACAAGAGCGACCTTCAGGTCGTGGTCGACCTGCCGGAGGGCTCGACGCTCGAGGATACCGACCGGGCATTGCAGGCCATCGTAGAGCGGATGTCGCCGATCCCCGAAGTCGTCTCGTTCCAGACCTATGCCGGAACGTCGGCGCCGTTCAACTTCAACGGTTTGGTCCGGCACTACTATCTGCGGGCGGCGGCGCAGATGGGAGACGTTCAAGTGAACCTTCTTCCCAAGGACGAGCGCGACCGGGCCAGCCACGATGTCGCCCTGGACATTCGCAGCCGCCTCGCCGGACTCGATTTGCCCGAGGGCACGAGCGTGAAGGTCGTGGAGTCGCCGCCCGGCCCGCCGGTGCTCGCCACGCTGCTGGCGGAGATCTATGGCCCCGATGCGCAGACGCGTCGGGCCGTCGCCGCGAAGGTGCGCGAGACCTTCGCGTCGGTGCCGTTCATCGTCGACATTGATGATTCCTACGGCGTTCAGGCGACGCGCGCGCGCGCCAGCATCGATCAGGACAATCTCGAATACTACCGGGTCGAGCAAGGCGATATCTACGACACGATCCGGGCGCTCTATTCCGGCAACACGGTGGGGTATTCGCATCGGGGCGAGGGACGTCAGCCGATCCCGATCCGTATCGGAATGGCGAAGGGCGACCAGCGGCTCGACGAGCGGGCCCTCGCGACGCCCGTCCCCGCCAATGCCTTGCCGGGCGAGCGGGGCATCGTGGAACTCGGCGATGTCGTGGCGATCACGCGCGAGCCCGCGTCTTTCCCGGTATTTCGCCGAAACGGTCGGGCCGCGGAAATGGTAACGGCGGAACTCGCCGGCACGTTCGAAGCCCCGATCTACGGCATGCTGGCCGTGGGGGACGCGATCGAAAAGGCCGATTGGGGCGACCTACCCAAGCCGGTCATCGCGTTCAATGGCCAGCCGGATGACGAGAGCCATCCGACGCTTCTGTGGGACGGAGAGTGGGAGGTCACCTGGGTGACCTTCCGGGACATGGGCGCGGCGTTCATGGTGGCGATTCTCGCCATCTACATTCTCGTCGTCGCCCAGTTCAGCTCCTTCAAGCTGCCACTGGTCATCCTGACGCCGATTCCACTTACGTTCATCGGGATCATGTTCGGCCACTGGTTGTTCGCCGCGCCGTTCTCGGCGACGTCGATGATCGGCTTCATCGCGCTCGCCGGCATCATCGTGCGCAATTCCATTCTGCTGGTCGATTTCATTCGCCACACCCGTCACCCGGATCGCCCGCTCATCGACGTGCTTTTGGAAGCCGGCGCGATTCGCTTCAAGCCGATCCTTTTGACCGCGCTCGCCGCCATGATCGGCGCCGCGGTAATCCTGACCGACCCAATCTTTCAGGGGCTGGCGATATCGCTGCTGTTCGGACTTGCGTCATCCACGGTGCTGACCGTGCTCGTCATACCGGCGATCTACGTGGCGCTGCGGGGCGAGGGCGCGCCCAAGACATCTGTGGAGGATTCCGAGGGGAGCGCGGCGACGCCCGGCTGATGCATCGGTCGAGGACAGGAAGATTGATGTTGACGCCCGCCATCTCACGGATCGTTTGAGTGTCGGCCCAGGCGAACAGGCGCGGAGGATCGCCCTTGGTCCAACGCGCGCTGCAATTTGGCGGAAGCGCCAGGTCAGTCTTTACCCGTGTTCCTTTCGACCAACAGGCCGGCGAAGAGACGTTGGAGCGTGACCAGCAGCTCCGTGATCTGCGGGTTCGCGAGTCTGTACCAGACGGTCGGGCCGTCCCGTCGATAGGCGACCACTCCGGCCGCCCGCATCTTGGCCAGGTGCTGAGAAAGGGCTGATTGCGACAGCCCGACCGTCCGGGCGAGCGCGCTGACGTTCACCTCCCGCTCCTTTACCAACTCGCTGATGATCAGAAGCCGCCGCTCATTCGCGAGGATGCGCAGTAAGTTCCCCGCAGCCGTCGCCTTCTGCTGCGTTGCCGGAATTTCAGAGGGACTATTTTGATTTTTCACGGTGAAACCCATTGGTACCGTGTATGCGCGCAATGGAATTTTACTCCGCGATCGATGTCTGCAATCATCAAATCCGTCGCTCCATTCGCGGTGCCTTGAGATGTTGCCGCGGCCGGCTCCGAATATTCGGAGCTGGCTGCGATCGCCGAAGACGCATCGGCATCCGCTGCCGATATCACGCCTGCCTCAGGCCATCGCCCGGCTGACCCTCACGGGCAGGCCCTGGCGCACGCTGGCGCCGCTGATCGGCTCCAGCCATGTACCGGCGACGCGGCGCGTCGGATCGGCGAAGCCTAGGTCGTTGAGGTTTACTCCGGCTCCGATCCACTCGTTGCCCGGACGCTCCTGTCCGTCGATGACATGGGTGCCGGCGCCCAGCTCGCGGTGGCCGAAGCCGTGCTCGATGCCCAGGCAACCGCGCATGACCCCGTCGCCGACCAGCGCGAGGCCTGTCACCGTGCCCCCGGGGCTTTCGATGCGGATGGTGTCGCCGTGGCTGATCCCCAGCCGGGCGGCATCGTCGCGATGCATCAGGATCGGGTTGTACGGCTTGATCATCCGCAGCCGTTCCAGCCCGATGGCGTAAGGGTTCATCAGGTTCGACTTGTAGGAGAACGCCAGCAAGGGCCAATCGTCCTCGCTATAGACCTCGCGCATGGGGCTGCCGTCGGCCAGTTCGGCCTGCCGGAACTGGGGCACGCCCCGGTGCCGCTGGCCAGTCTGGCTGTCGATCGCGGTGCCCACATCTTCATTGTAGATGCAGAGCGTGCGTTCCCACGGATTGCCCAGGTTCTCGCCATCATGCGCGGCCTTGTAAGGCTGGAAGCGGCCGCCCCGGGAATAGAGATAGGTGACGGCGCCGCGCTCTTCCTCGGGAAGCACAGCGTCGATCTTGGGCAGCAGCAGGTCCAGCCCGCTCAACGCCACATCCTCCTCGCTCGCGTCCGGCAGCCGATCGCCCTGATAGGCGATGTTGGCACCGGCCCGCAGGAAGAAATCCTCGGCGGTTTCGAGAGGCAGCATGGTTCCGTCGGCCGCTGGGATCGCCTCCGCGCCGAAACCGGTCAGCCCCAGCTGTTTCGCCGTGGCAATGAAGAACGTCTCCATGCTCACCGGTTGGCCGCCCTCCGTTTTCTGCTGGCGCGGCTCGACCACCGGCCAACAGGCCGTGGTCATCTTGGTCAGGTTGCCCGACCATGCCCCGGTAAACCCCCAGACCTCGTACATCACCGAATCCGGCACGATGTAGTCGGCATACAGGTTGGTCTCGTTGATGAAGCCGTCCACTGCTACGTACAAACCGAGTTTCTTGGGGTCGGCGAGCTTCTCCTCGATCAGGGTGTGCAACCCGGCCTGACCGTAGATCGGGTTGGCCATGCACCCGATCAGCGCCTTGATCGGATAGGGATAGCCGTCGAGCGCGGAGGACAGGTGCTCGGTCAGCGTCGGTGGCGCAAGCGACCGCCAAGGCGCCGTTGCTGGATAGGGGTTCTCGCCGGCCGCGACCTTGCGCTTGTATTCCGATGATTTCTCGTAGGGAAACCCCGAGCGGGAGAGGAAGAGCCCCTTCGGCTTGCGCATGCCGGGGAAGGTTTTCAGATCATAGCGCGGACCCTTGCCCATGCCGTTGAAACTGCCGCCGCCTTGGGCGGAGCCGCCGGTGTGGTTTATCGACCCGGCCAGCAGATTCAGCATTTGCACGCCGAAGGTGGCGTAGAATCCGGTGCTCGACATCATGCCGCCATGGCTGTCCGAGACCGCACGGCGGCCCGCCGCCTTGAACCGCTCCGCGATGTCGACGATCCGCGCTTCGGGGATGCCGCACTCGGCGGCATAGTCGGCCAGCGAACGCTCCTGGGCGGATTCGAGCAGCAAGGCGAGGCTACTTTTCACCGCGACCGTCGCGCCATCGGGAAAATCGACCCGAGCCGACACGAAAAGGCTCGCCTTGCCGGCCGCATCGGACGACACAAGGCCATCGTCGGCCATGACCATCGCCGCGTCATCGTCGGCCCCCGCTTCGGCCTGTCCAAGGTCGGAGCGGCGCAGGAAGTGTCCCTGCCGCGCATGCCCGTCCTCGACGATCACCAGATGGGTCGCGTTGGTGTGACCCACCTCGCCAGCCGCCTTTGCCGCCTTGCCCGACGGCAGGGCCAGGAAATCGGCGGCATAGCCGTCGTTCTCCAGCAGCCAGCGAATCAGTGCCATCGCCAATGCGGTATCGGTGCCGGGCCGGACTGGAACCCAGTTCGATGACGCTCCTGCCGATTTGGTAACCGAGGCATTCAACGCCGGGTCGACCACGACATAGTCCAGATTGCCGCGCGCCCTGGCTTCGGCGATCAGTCGTCCCTGCCGCTTGAACGGGTTGCCCGCCTGGCTGGGTGCTGTGCCGATGAACAGGCCGAAAGTGGCGCTGGCGAAGTCCGGCTTCGTGTGCGCGTACTTCTTCATGTCGTTCATGACCGCGCCCGAACCCATTCGGAACGCCAGTCCGCAATAGGATCCGTGATGGCCGTAATTGCGGGTGCCGAAAGCGTTGAACACGAATCGCTTGAGCAGAGCCGAACGGCCGTAATCCGTCGCCTCCATCACCAGAAGCTGGTTGGTCTTCGGCCCGTATTCGGGATTGTCCGGATCGATCGGCGTCTCGTAGTCGTTGATCGCGCGCAGGCCCTCCACCGGACCTTCGCCGAACAGATCGCCGCCCTCGCAGATCTCCTCGATCACCTGCTCGAAGGGGACTTGCGTCCACTGGCCGCTGCCGCGCGGCCCGGTGCGTTTCAGGCAGTGGGCCACGCGGTGCGGGCTGGTGATCTGGGCGATCATCGCATTGCCACGCGCGCAGGCCGTCGAGCGGTTTTCCTGTCCCTGGTCCTGCCAGGCGCTGACGCTGCGCAGCGCCTCCTTGACCGGTGTGGCGTGGTCCAGGTGCTGATCCGCCGAGAGCGGATTGTACGGGTTGCCGGTCACGCGCAGAACCTGGCCGGTCTTGTTGTCAATCCGGACGCGAACGCCGCACTTTGTCGTGCAACCGTAGCAGACCGTGAAGGCCATGCGCTGGTCCGGGTTGGGGGTGAGCTCTCCGGTGTCGAGATCGACGCGATATTCCGGTACCGGCGCATTGCCGAAGATCGGATGCTTGGGCTTTTCGCCGGCGCTGCCCGACAGCCCGGCGGCCATCTTTTCCAGCGGTTCGGCATAGCCTGCGGCGAAGGTGGCCGCGCCTCCGGCGGCGACGGCGCCCTGAAGCAGTCTGCGACGTGTCTTATCCATAGCTTGGCTCTCCTTCGATGCCCGAGATCCCGGGTGCCTGTGCGTGGCCGCCGAGGGCGGCGCGCCAGGGCACGAAAAGATTGATGATCAGGACGACGGCCAGCCAAAGGCCGAAGGTGCCGACGATGCCCAGAAGGCCCTGCGACCCGAGCGAGATGCTGTAGTCGTTGTATCCGGCGCTGTTTCGCGCCACGGTCTGCACATCCATCAACACGGTCCAGCGGAACATCCAGGCGACATGAAGCGCCAGGAGGCCGACGATCCAGCGAAAGCCGCGCAGCGGCCGTATGACCACCATCAGGCCGGCGCTGAGGAACAGCAGGACGCCGGCGCCCGCGGCCCAGAAAGCGACGCCTCGCCATTCGGGATTCAGGCGGACCGACTCGAGCGCCGCTGCCACCGACCCTTCGTTCAGCATGAGACCTTGGGCAAACCATCCGGCCGCGGCGAGGCCCGCCAGAACGGTTGTGCCGAGGATCACGGCCAGCATCTGATTGCCGCCGGTCAGATAGCGCAGACCGGAAAAGCGATTGAGGACCAGCACCAGACCCGCGGCGCCGATGACCCCGGTCAGGAGGAACATCGCCGGCAGATATTCCGTGTGCCACAGCGGCCGGCCCTTGAGCACCGCGACCTCGGCCCCGGTATAAAGCATGACCGCCAGCGACATGACGATCGCGGCCAGCCCGGTCAGAACGATTAGCCAGTGCGGACTCTTCCAGCCGCCCAGCGGCGCGATGCGTCCGACGGTGCCCTGCAGTCCGGGCGCGTTGGCCCAGGCTTTCAGCGGCTCGCGCCAGACCAGCCAGGCCAAGACCACCACCAAGCCGACATAAAGCGGCAGGAACAGGCTGCCCAGCGACATCCAGGACCACGGCGTCGGATAGGCGTAGAAATGCCAGAAACGGAGCGGTTGGTGCAGGTCTGCCAGAAGCGAGACAGGCGCGACCACGGCGGTGGACATCGCCGCCAGCAACGCCAGCCGCGCCGTCGGCTTCCAGCGATCGCTGCCGAAGATCAGGCCGGGCACGGTCAGCCAGAGCGCGCCGTAGGACAGCGCGATCAGGAAAAAATACTGCACGGCCCAAGGATACCAGGCGATGCCATAGCGCGGGGCGATCAGCTCAATGCTCAGCGAATTCATAACCCAACTCCTGTCCTTCCTCGCCGCGCACATCCCAAAGTCCCGGAACGGCCTGGGGCCGGTCGACGAACCGCTCGTCCATGCCGAGATAGAAGACATGCGGCCGCGTGTTCTTCTCCGGCTGAAGCACCATCAGTTCGTCTCGATGCGCCTCGATCATCTTGGAAATCTGGCTGTTCGAATCGTTCAGGTCGCCGATGATCCGCGCACCCCCCACGCAGGATTCGACACAGGCCGGCAACAGCCCGGCCTCCAGTCGATGAGCGCAGAACGTGCATTTGTCGGCGGTCTGGGTCCGCTCGTTGATGAACCTTGCGTCATACGGGCAAGCCTGCACGCAGTAGGCGCAACCCACGCAGCGGTCGCTGTCGACGACGACGATGCCGTCCTCACGTTGGTACGTGGCCTGAACCGGGCATACCGGCACGCAGGGCGGGTTGTCGCAATGGTTGCACAGGCGCGGCAACATGAATTGGGCCAACTCGCCGGTGTCGACGCTTTCGACCTCGTATTGCGAGACGATCGTGCGGAACTTGCCCAAAGGCGCTTCGTTTTCGATGTGGCACGATACGGTGCAGGCTTGGCAGCCGATGCAGCGGCGCAGGTCGATCAGCATGGCGTAGCGCTTGGCGGGGTCGCCGCCGCGGCGCGGGGGCTGTTCGTTGATCGCAGCGTTGGCCACGCCGGCAAACGGCACGAATGCCGCGCCAGCGCTGATTCGCGCGATCTGCCCTAGAAAAAGTCGGCGGGCGTTGTCCATGATGCCTCCGTTCTGATCGCGATTCGCCGACGCTGTTCGACGACTTTCGTCAGACCGTTGGTGCTCCGATGTTGCGACGCACGCTTTGACCTGGATCAAGCGAAATGCGGCCCCTTGCGCCAAGGGTGTTCAGCCGCGAGCGAGTCACCCCAGCGGTAACGAAAACCTTAATATTTTTTTTAAAAACCATGTGGATAGCGGCGTTGTGGCCGACGCGAAATCTCATCCGGCAACATACATGATCGAATTGTGCGGCGCCGAAATCGGCATCTCGCGGGCCGAGCCGATCTGGACGAAGTGTCCACTCCTTCCAATCCGGCGTGCCACAGGTGGAAGGGCGGCTGACGGGCCGCCCTTCCCATTTTGCTTGTCGTGGAAGCGGGACGTCCGCTCAACTCGAAGGGACGATCACCATCTGATGGGCTGTGCCCTCGACTTTCACCTCACTGATCGTGCTCAGGTCATTGACGTCCAGCACCCAGACCTTGGGCTCCTCGGCGCTGCTGACATAGATCTTGCCTGTTCCTGGGATCGTTCTCAGGTGGTAGGGCGCCGGCGCCAACTCGGCGAAGCTGACCTCGCCGCTGTCGAGATCGACCCGGCCGATCCGGCCAGTCTCCCGCACTGCGGCGAACAGCGTCTTGCCGTCCTCTGACAAATCGAGGCCGTGCAGCATTCCGCCCATCTCGAAGCTGCGGCGAACCGTCATCGTCTCAGGGTCGATCTCGCTGACCGTGCCGTCGCCGTCATTGGTGACGTACAGGGCGCTTTCGTCCGCGGCCATCACCAGGTGCCCGGGATTGGCGCCGGTGGCGACCGTCGGCCCCGCCGTCCAGCCATCGACGGCGATGCGGCTGACGGTGCCGGCGCCGGCATTGCCGACGAACAGCGCCTCGCCATCCTTGCTGAAGATGGCGTAGTTCGGCGTCGCCGCGGTCTTTACCGTCGTGATCAGTTCGAAGTCCTCGAGCCCGATCACCGAGACAGCGTCGGCGTTGATCAGCGTCACCACGGCGAAGCGTCCGTCCGGGCTGACCGTGACGTGATGCACGGCGCCCGGCACGTCGACCTTGCGCAGGATCTCGCCGCTTTTGCGGTCGATGATCGAAACCGTGCTGACGAGCTCGTCGGACGGTTTCGCGGAGGTCTTCTCCGACATCCCGTGGTGCGCCTCATGGTCCTCCTCGGAGACGCCGACAGGCTTTGCGGGCGCCTCTCCCGCCGAACGAGCGGAGAGGCTTCCGGCGATCAGCAGGCGCCCGTCCGGGGTTCCGGCCAGCCCATGCACCGCCTCGGTTCCGGAGATACGGTCGACCTCGGCGTCCGTCGCCGCGTCGATGGCCAGAATCTGGTTCTCCTCGCCGAGCGGTATGTAGACCAACGGCTCCGCATGGACGGAATCGAGGCCAAAGAGCACCATCGCCAGGGCGATCGGTGCGGCGGAGTGGAGGAAGCGTCGGTGGGTTCTCATCATTGTCTCCAGTTTTTTAGGGATTCAGCATTTGCGACGAGAACGGCCGGCGCGGCGCAAACCCCAGCACTGCCGGGGGCTGCATCGCAAGGCGGCGTCGCGACAGGGAGCCGCGATGGACGCCGGCCGTCCGTAAAAATCAGCTGATCGGGGGGTGGTGAGGCGGGCTTTCCGTCCGTTCCCGGAGCGGGTCGGAGACCGTGGCGATCACCCGGTTCGATCCTTGCGCTCGCAGCAGCGGGCGCTCCGGCGCGACGAAGAAATGCACGCATGGCGCGTGCTGAGGGCACGCGGCGGCGGGGAGAAGGGCTTGCCCGGCATCGGCCTCGCCATCTATGGCGGCCGCGTTCAGGAAACAGCGACCCGTCTCATCTCCGGTGGGTGCGTTCGCCTGGACGGCCGACCAGCCGCATTCGGTCATGGCCATCGGTCCGGCTGCGGCTCCGTGACCGAGGCCCGAGAGCACCAGGGCGAGGACGGCGAGAACGCCGACAAACAGGCTGAACGCCGGTCGACGCGCGTACTGCGTCAGAACCGGACGCCGGTGCTGTCCCGACCGTGCTGTGACCATCCGTAGTTCACCTTTCCCCCACGGGTTCCCTTGGGGCGTGATGCGCGTCAAGCGCCGTCTTCCAGCAGGCTGAGCGCGCCTTTGAAGTCCTTCGGATTGCCCTTGCGCACCGGTATGGTCGCCTTGTGTTTGTGTCGGCTCACTATTTCTCCCCCGCCGTCTGCCAGTCAATTCCGGCATCGCCGAAAGGCAAGACAACGCCGCTCGGACTCTCCCTGACGTTGCTCACCCGGGAGACGCTGACGGCGGAGGAATTCGCGCCGCCGCAAAGAGGCCGGTAAATCGCGGCGGGTTCGCCCGGCGTCGCGCGGTCGCCGAAGGCCGCGGTGAAGGCCCTCAAGGCAAACGGATCATAGCCGGCTCGACGGGCGGTCCGAGGGAGGCGCCGAGGTCTTTGCGGCATTTCCGGTGGCGGACCGACTGCAGGTGCTGGCGCCGAACAGGGCGTAGGCGGGACAGAACCGGATGAGCGCAGTGAGGACGAGGATCGCGGCGACGGCATAGGCCACCCACGACCAAGGCGATACCAGCGACGCATAGGCATAGGTGGCGAGCGCAATGCCGAAAAGGATTCGGATAACACGGTCGGCGGCGCCGACATTGGCGGTACTGAACATGGAAAGACCTCCTGCTTGGGTTGAGGTCGGGCGAGCCCATTGTGCCATCGGGTACGGCGCCCGCCGATTGATCAGATTTCGTTGATCGGCACCTACAGATACCGTTTTCCGGACGCGTCCGGCTTGCCTGTCGCGGGTATGAACCGGCCCGATCGCGAAGGCCGCGCGTGGGCCTTGCCCGGCTTTGACGGTTGCCCGGATTGCGGATTGATCTGTCGGGTCATCGCGTTCGCCTCATCGGTCGATGGTGCACATTCGCAGGGCGAAACCGACGCGACATTGATCTGGATCAGTGAAGTTGTCGATGATCATCCGCATTCGAGTGGCGGCCAATCTCGTCCCGGATTTCTAGAAGACCGCGCTTAACGCGATCGCGAGCGCATATCGTCATGCACCGATCTCCAGAAGAGCCCGTCGTCGCAGAATGCGGATATCGCGTGAATCGACCAGCTCGATGAGCCGCTGTTCCTTGAGCCTGGTGAACGTCCGCGATACCGTCTCGATGGTCAGGCCGAGATGGTCCGCGATATCCATTCGCGACATCGGCAGATGGACGTGCTCGAGGTCGCCCTGCCGCTCGACCATCTCAGCGAGGAAGCTCGCAACGCGTTCGAAGGCGGAGTGCCGAGCGAGCACCAAAAGATACCGTTGAGTCGTTCTCAGGCTCTGCAACGCCAAAGACAGTATGTCTGGATCGACACCATCGATGGTCGAAAGAGGACGCCGGCAGATCCCGATGGCATTGATCGCCTCGGCAAAGAATTCTCGCTCCACGCCGGCTTCGAAGCCGAACGTTTCGCCAGCCAGATGGAATGCGATGATCTGCCGGCGGCCATCGGCCAGCAAGCGATAGACGCGAACCGCGCCGAACTCGACCCGGTAGAGATTGCCGGCCGGATCGCCCGCGGCGTAAATTTCCGCGCCCGCCTGGAAGAAGCTGACGATCTGCGGGCGGGGCGATGCGGCAGCCGGTGGAAACGCCGGGTGATCGATCGTGAAGGGATGCGACCGCAAGGGCGACTGGGCGACTGTGGAAGCGAGCATCGTTATTCCCCTTTTCCGTTCTGGTGGGGGAAACAATGGCGCCGATCATGATCGCCCGAAATTCGGTTATGTCCTTAGGGGAATTACGTAGCCTCAACGCGTTGCCGGACTTCCGGCAATGTTTTCAAGCTTTTGAATCAAAGCGTTGCCCAGAAATGGCTTGGTCAGAATTGTCAGTTGGGCAAAGTCGGTCGGAGGGGGCCGCTTATCCATCAGAAAAATGACCGGCGCGCCGAGGCGTTCGAGCGCATCCCATTCGGAGGTGTGATCGCGCACCGCTTTTTCGTCGACGATCGCGCAGTCCAACCATCTGACGCGCGGCGATGCGAGAGCCGAGGTGAGTCCGGCATGCGAATCCACCTCGTACATTTCCGCTTCGAGCGCGAATTCGAGCGATTTGCGAAAATCACGGTCGGGCGCCACGACAAGAATCAGGCCGATTGTCTCCACGATACGGGGTGCTCCGGACATATGCGTCGCGAGCCGGGCAATGCCCGACCCTTGTTGGTGCACTATCGTTCTTGGAGAGGCCGCGCCTTGCGTCAGATCAATTTGACCGGTCCCGTGCGCTCGTCGCCGTCCGCTCACCACCCATGTCCACCAGCAGTGCCATGCGGACAAGTTCGGCAAGGCTGCCAGCCTGCATCTTCGCCATGATATTGGCGCGGTGAACCTCGACCGTGCGCGGGCTGATATTGAGGTCGAAGGCGACGGATTTGTTGGGAAGCCCTCTCACAACGCCAGACAGGACCTCAGATTCGCGTTCGGTCAATGTCGTGATCCTGGCTTGGATCGCCTGAACATCGACGCCGTCGAGTCGTTGCTCGAGCTCGGCGGCGGCGCGATGAATCGCCGCGATCAGCACCTCATCCTCAAACGGCTTTTCGATGAAATCGAGCGCACCGGCCTTCATGGCTTCCACCGCCATCGGCACGTCGCCATGGCCGGTGACGACGATCGCCGGCATCAGTGCTTGCGCGTCCTTCAGACGATGCAGCAAGTCGACGCCGCTCATATCCGGCATGCGCAGATCGGTCACCAGGCAGCTTTTCCCAAGTCCGGGCGCGGCGGCTAGTAAGGCCGTCGCCGAGCCGTGCACGCGCACAGTGAAGCCGACCGTGGTCAGCAGGAAGGAGAGCGACTTTCTCACCGCCTCCTCGTCGTCGACGATGTGGACCGTATAGTCACCGATCTCCATTCGAGACCTCCTTCATCGCCGGCAGCGTAAAGCGGAATGTGGCGCCGCCCTTGTCGTTACCACTCGCCGATATGTTGCCGCCATGGGCCTCCACGATGCGCTTGGAGATGGCGAGGCCGACGCCCATGCCGTTGGGCTTCGACGTGACGAAGGGTTTGAACAACCCGGCCGCGATCTCGTCGGTGATTCCGGTTCCCGTGTCGGCGACCTCAACCACAACATCGCCGCGTCCGTTGGAAGCCGTTCGGATGAAAAGCTCCTGCACTTCGCTGCCGCGCATGGCTTCCATCGCATTGCGCATGAGATTCACCAGCACCTGTTGCACCTGAATCTTGTCCGCGATGACCATGTCGGCGCCGGGACTGAACTCGAAAATCGACCGGACACCCATCTGCCGGGATCCGACCAGCGCCAGCGCGCCGGCTTCCTCGACCAGCACGCGGATATTTTCCGGCGTTTTCTCGGTTTCCCCGCGCGCTACGAATTCGCGCAGATGCCGGATGATCTGACCGGCGCGGAGCGATTGTCGGACAATCTCTTCCAGCGCTTCGCGCATGCGGATCGCCAGCGCGTCGTCCATATCGCGCAGCAGCCGGGTGCAACCCTGGGCATAGTTGGAGATCGCCGACAGAGGCTGGTTGAGTTCGTGGGCGAGGGTCGATGCCATTTCGCCGAGATCGCTGAGGCGTCCAAGCCTTGCCATCTCGCCCTGGATTTCCTGCAGCCGCGCCGCCGACTCCTCGCGCTCCGTCAGATCGCGAATGAACCCGGTGAAAAAGATCGAGTCGCCCATCCTCATCTCACCGACCGCCAGCTTCATGGGAAAGGTGGAGCCATCCTTTCGCTGTCCGACCACGACGCGATCAACGCCGATAATCCGCTTTTCGCCCGTGGTCAGGTAGCGTTGCAAATAGCCGTCATGCTCACCGCGATAGGGTTCAGGCATCAAGACTCGGACGTTCTGACCGACGATCTCATCCACGCTATAGCCGAACTGGCGTGTCGCGGCGGCATTGAAGGATACGATCGTGCCGTCTTTCTCGATGACGACCGTCGCATCAAGGACCGTGTCGAGGATCGAACGCAGGTGCATCTCGCGGGCATCGAGGACGCGTTCAGTCGTCGCGATCAATCCAACAGCGTGGCGCAGCGTCGCACCGGTCAGAGCGACAACGCCGCCCACCGTCACAAAGCCGGCGGCGGTCAGAAGATCGCCGGCGGGCGCTGTCGATGACCTGCCGAAATAAAGCGAGCCGGTCAGGGAGAGGACAAGCGCGAGCAGACCTGGCCAGATTCCCCCGGAGATGGAGGCGAAGAGAATCGCTGGCACGAACCAGGCGATGGGCGGATCATCGAAACCGCCCGGCAGCATAATGCCGAGCGCGATCGTTGCGACGACGGCCACCAGTGCCAGGGCATAAGCCGGAAGCCCTTCCGTCCGGACTGCGCCGACCGCCCGCAGCAGAGGGCCTTTTGCTGCATTACGTGGCACCATTGGTTGGTCGGACATCGCCTTAGAACCTTGCTGGAGCATTTCGGGGCCAGAAAACAGTAAACTCTGACAGGATCAAGAGAGCGCGGCGGCACGGATCTTCGGTGGGGCAGCCGAGGGACGGAAGCGAAGACGATCCACGTTGACCCCATGAAACCCTTGGATATAGTGACCGCAAAAAGACGATGCAGAGAAAATATTGCATTGCAACAGCAACGGCGGTGAATGGACTTTTGGCCTGGCGCTGTCAAACGGGAGGGACAAAAATGAACAGCTTCAAATTGTTTGGAGGAACCACCGTCGCGCTTGTCGTCACCATGGGCGTTGCGACCCTCGGTGCTACGGCTCCGGCTCTCGCCCAGATCAAGCTGGTCGGGGCCAGTCAGTTCGACGAGAACCATGCCTTCACCAAGACCATGCGCAAGTTCGAGGAGCTGGTGAAGGCCTGCTATACCGACGAGCCGGTCGAATTCGAGATGCACCTGAACTCCGAATTGGGCCTGGAAAAGGATTACGTCGCCTATATGAACCAGGGCCTGTCGGTCGACTATGCCGTGGCGTCTCCCGCGCATATCTCGACCTTCTCGAACATGGCGCCATTGATGGACATGCCGTTCCTGTTTCGCGACGAGGAACACTGGAACAAGGTGCTTGAGCAGGATTTGCTAAAGCCCGTCGCCGACGACATCCTCGAAAAGGCCGACATTCGTCTCCTCGGCTATGCGGGCGGTGGCACCCGCAATGTTTTCGCCAACAAGCCGGTGACCAACATGGCGGAGCTCAAGGATTTGCCGATCCGCATGCAGGGTGCGCCGATCTGGACGAGCGTTTTCGATGCGCTGGGCGCCGCGCCCACAGTCATTGCCTATAACGAGGTCTATAACGCGATTCAGACCGGCGTGATCGACGCCGCCGAGAACGAAGCGGCCGGCGTCGAGCAGATGAAGTTCTACGAGGTCGGGCCTGATCTCGCTTTGACCAAGCATGCGATTACCATCCGTCCGCTGTTCATCTCCAACAAGACCTATCAGGGGCTGCCGGAGAAACTGCAGGGATGCATCGACGGGGCAGGCGCGGAGGCTGGCAAATTCGGGCGCGATATCGAGAGCGGCGAGGATTCCAAGAAGCTGCAGGCGATGGTCGACAAGGGCTGGATCAAGACCCACGAGTTCACCGAGCGCGACAAGATGCTGGAGGCGGCCAAACCGGTGTTGGAGGAATATGCCGCCGAACTCGGCGCGACAGACGTCCTGAAGGCCATACAGAACGTGCAGTGACGACGGATCGGTTGAGCTGCGCCGGGGCGAGCCATGGCCCGCTCCGGCGCGACTCTGCCACCACTGGTTTCGTTCGTTTCACCTCACAGGACGATCATGACCCGCGTTCTCGACGCCATCCACCTCGTGCTTAGGCTAGCGCTTGGACTGCTCATTGCCGGTCTGCTCGTCCCAGTCACGGCGCAGATCCTTTCCCGGTTCACCGGGATCGTCCCGCGCTACATCTGGACCGAGGAAATTGCGCGGTTCTGCTTCGTCTGGATGATCATGGTCGGCGCCATGTGCGCGGTGCGGGACGGCACGCATTTCGACCTGGAAGTGCTTCCGGTGTCAGCCAACGCCAAGGTCGAGGCGGCCAAACGCATTTTCGTCCAGCTCATGATCCTCGCGGTCGCCCTGATCTTCATCTGGTATGGCTGGGACTTCATGCTGTTCGGCTGGTACCAGAAGTCGGAAATCGCGGCCCTGCCGATGAACTGGATTTTCGTCGCCTGGCCTTTGACCGGCGTGGTGACGACGCTCTTCGTGATCGAAAAGATCGTCGAGGAGATCGCCGTCGCCAAAGGTACCGCGGCATGACGCCGGGCACTGTCGCGAGCATTTTGTTCGGTCTTCTGTTTCTTCTCATAATCCTGCGCGTGCCGGTCGCGTTCGCCCTGGCGCTTGCCTGCATCCCGGTTTTCTTCATCGAGCCTCGCCTGACACCGGTGCTGGTGCTGCAGGAGATGTTCCGCTCCTACAATTCCTTCGTCCTTCTGGCCGTGCCGTTCTTTCTGCTCGCCGCCAATTTGATGAACGCGGCCGGAATTACCGACAGGCTGATCCGCCTGTCCCGCGCGATGGTCGGCCACCTGCCGGGCGGGCTCGGCCACGTCAACGTGGTCGTCTCGATGTTCTTCGCCGGCATTTCCGGCAGTTCCACCGCCGACGCGGCGGGGATCGGGTCGCTGCTGATTCCGCAAATGAAGAAGGAGGGTTTCTCCCCGTCCTTCTCGGTGGCGGTCACGGCCTGTTCGTCGGTGATGGGCGTCATCATCCCCCCGTCGATCCTGATGGTCGTCTGGGGCGGCTTGATGTCGGTGTCGATCGGCGGCCTCTTCGTCGCCGGCATCCTGCCCGGCATCCTGATTGGGATGGCGATGATGGTGGCGGTCTACGTCTATGCCCACCGGCATGGCATGCAACCGCACGGCCGCGCGACGCTTGGCGAATTCGCCAGCGCCCTGGTGGGGGCTCTGCTGGCGCTGCTGACGCCGGTCATCATCGTTGGCGGTATCGTCGGCGGTCTGTTCACGCCGACCGAAGCATCGGTCGTCGCTGCGCTCTATGCACTCGTTCTTGGCCTGATCGTCTACCGCGCGGTCGGTCCGCGCGAAGTCGCCCATGTCTTCTATGATACCGGCCGGTTTGCGGCGATCGCCCTGTTCTGCATCGGCACCGCGAGCGCCTTTGGCTGGACGCTGGCCTATTTCAGAATTCCCGCGGCCCTTGTCAGCTATGTGCAAGTCCTGGATCTTGGAATCGTCGAAATGGGTTTCGCGGTCGCGATCGCCTTCCTGATCATCGGCCTCTTCATCGACGCCATTCCGGCCATCATCATCCTCGGCACCGTGCTCTATCCGGTGACCCTCGAGGTCGGGATGCACCCGATCCACTTCGCCATGATCGGCATCATCAGCCTCGCCTTCGGTCTGGTGACGCCGCCATACGGGCTCTGTCTGCTGATCTCGTGTTCGATCGGCGGGATTCCGGTGAAGGCGGCGATGCGTGACGTGGCGTTCATCCTGCTGCCGATGCTGACCATCCTGGTGCTGGTCGTTCTTTTCCCTTCCATCACACTCTGGCTACCACGCCTCTTGATGCCGCAGTTCGTCAACTAATCCTTCGACGCGCCACGTCGGGCGAGAGGCTCGAAACATTGGGCGATCGCGAGGATATCCCAGTCCGCTCCGCCGGGGCCAAAGACCATCAGACCCGTCGGCAGCGATCCGGCGGCATGCATCGGGATCGTCGCGGCGCAACCGTCAAGACAATTGACCGTCGATGGATTGCGTAGAACCAGGGCGTTGAGCCGATCGTAATCGGCCTCCACCTCCGCGATCAGCGGCGGAACGATCGGAATCGTTGGGGCGATGAAGGCGTCGAAATCCGCCGCGAGACCGACAAAGGCGGCCTGGGCGGCGGATCGCTCCACCCGCGCGTGCTTTTCCTCGTCCGGCGCGAAGCTCGCCGCGGCCATGATCCGCTTGAGCACCCGCGGGTCGCCGACCGTCTCCAGCGCATCGAGATGATCGGCGTGGACGCGGTGCGCTTCCGAGGCCACGATCACCCGATTGATCGCTCCCGCCTGGGCGAGGGCCGGCATGTCGACGTCGACTAGCTCGACGCCGTTGTCGGCCAGCACCTGGAGGACGGAGGCGAAGTCGGCAGCCACCTGCTCGTCGAGGCCCTCGGTGAGAACCGTGCGGACGACACCGATTCGCAAACCCTTGGTTTCCCGTCTTGGCAAGGTTGGCGGTGACTCGCCACTGAGGACGGCATGGACGCCAGCGCAGATCCGGATATCTCTGGCGAGGGGGCCGACGCTGTCGTAGGACTGCGACAGCGGAAAGGCACCGTCGAGCGGCACCTTCGCTTGGGTCGGCTTGAAGCCGGCCAGCCCGTTGAACGCCGCCGGTATGCGCACGGAACCGCCGGTGTCCGATCCGAGCGCGACATCGGCGAGGCCGAGAGCCACGCTCAGCGCGCCGCCCGACGTCGATCCGCCCGGTATCCGTAACGGGTCGTGGCTATTGCCGGGCGTGCCGAAATGCGGATTCAGCCCGACTCCGGAATAGGCGAATTCCGACATGGTGGTTCGGCCGAAGGGGATGGCGCCCGCCGATTTCAATCGTGCCACCGCCGCGGCGTCCGCTTCGGCCGGCGCTCTGTCGGCCAGATAGACGGACGCCGCCGTGGTAATCTCGCCAGCTTCATCGAAGAGGTCCTTGATCGAGATGGTCAGGCCGGCGAGGGGGCCTTGCCGCAGGGTGGGGTCGCGATCAAGCGCTTCCGCCGCACGCATCACTTTTACCGCATCGAAGCGGGTGAAGATTCTCCCGACCGCCTCATCGCTCAAGGCTTCAACCCGGCCGATCGCGGCGGCTGTTCGCTCGGCCGCGCGAAAGCTGAGACGGCCGGACAGGCGGCTTAGAGGCGAGAGGCCGGGCATGGGAATTCCTCCTGCTTGTCAGCGGCAGGCCGAGGCGCCGCCCTTATGGTTCGACAGAGCTCTGCTTGGCTCGTTTTCGGGTGAACGGTGGCCGAAGGACACGCCTTCGCCGTAGGCGGCATGCTTCACTCACCAGGATTTTGTCGGTCGTCCTCGTTACAGGACCGGGGACTCATTCGGGTCCCTGAGCCGTCGAACGTTGGAGACCTCTTCGCCAAGCTCGACCATGCCGATTTTCTCGATCAGCATGGTCGGAGCGAGGCGCTGAACGTCCGATTATCCGCCTCGATCAGCCGTCGAACCGGCCCGAAGCATGGGCCAGCATGGTGTAGACCTTGCCCGTGTCCGACGTGAGATAGGTCTTTGTGAGGTTGTTCTCAGGATCTTTCTTCGCGATATCGCCGAGCAAGCTCTCGAAGTCTGAGAGATAGCGGTCCACGGCCTTCTTGAACTCGCCGTCGCGCTGATATTTGCGACGGATTTCGTCGAAGGTCTGCTGCCCCTTCATCGTGTAGAGACGGCGGGTAAAGACGTTGCGTTCGCCGCTGCGATAGCGGTCCCACAGCTCGACCGATGCCTTGTGGTCGATGGCCCGCGCGATATCGACGGACAGTGAATTCAGCGAGTCCATCACCGAGTCTGGCGAACGGGCCGCTTGCGGCGAACGCACTGCCGGCTGCGGCTCGTCTGGATTCAACGCGGAACTTCCACCCTGCTCCTCGTCGCGCGAGGCCCGACGCAGAAGGTCCGACACCCAGCCGCCCGAACGGCCGCCAGCTTCAGGAGGGCCTGCCGTCTCGCCTGATTGTGCCGCCGGGCGCATCGGCAACGAGTGGTCGCCGCTGGGCCGAGGCTCGGTCGAGCGCATCTCGGCAGACTTTGCCGGTGTGGTTCCCGTGCGGCTTGGCGGATCAAAGTTCGAGCCGCGCAGGTCCCGCGCCAGATTTCCGTCAGTCATGAAGGACGCCGCGATCTGCTCCTCGACATCGCGTTCCTGCTCCTCCGTCAGCTCGGCATCCGGGGAGGGCTGCGTTGTCTGCGGTGCCACCCGGCGCTTTGCGCTGGCCGGTTGCGGAGCCGCCGCAGCGGACCGCGTCGGCGCCGCGCCACGAGTCGACACGTCGAAGGCGCGGCCGGATTGAGAGACGACTTCGGAAAGATCGCGCAGTGCCCGGATCTGGTCCGAGACCGCCCGCCGCATCGCCTCGGTGCTCGTGCGCGTTTCCTCCGGCAATTCGACGACACCGCGTTTGATCTCGCTTCGGGCCGCTTCGAGCTCCTGGCGAATCTCAGCGGCAGTGCGGCGCATTTCCTCGGTTGCGCCTTCGAAACGCTGGCTCGCGTCCTCGATCACCGACTGGACCGCATCGCGCATGGCCTCGGCCGTGGCACGCGATCGTTGTTCCGCTCCCTGCATCTTGCGATCAGCCTCGCCGAGGGTTTCCCCGACCTCGGAAGAGAGCCGCGTCGAGATCAGACGGGAGCGCTGTTCGGTCCGATCGAACAGGCCGTCCATGACCCCCTCGAAGGAACGCATCAGCTCGCCGATTTCCTCGGAGCGCTTTACCAGCCCGGCTGAGAGCTCTTCGATGCCGCCATGTCCACCCTCCAGGGTGGAGCGCAGCGTGGCCTCGCTGGTATCGATGAGTTGCACGGCCTCTGCGAGGACGGCTCCGTGCTCCTGAAACCGGTCGGCGATGCTGGCGACCTTGGAGAAGGCGGTCATCGACAGCTTGTCGAGACGCTCGACATTGCTTTCCAGAAGGCGCGAGGACAGCGAGATCGAATTGGAGGCCTGCTCGGCGCCCTGCGTGAAGCGCGTCCCGCTCTCCTGCAAAGTCGCGTCGATTGCACCGAGATTGCTCGCGGTTTCCTCGACGAGCCCGCGCAGCGAACCACTCGTCTGCGACAGGCGGCCGATCAGGGATCCAACCTCGTGCTGCAGCTGATCGCGCATATCCGCAACGAGGCCGACTGCGGTTGACGTCTTCTCGTCCAATGCGCCGAGAATCTCGTTGGAGGACTGATTGAGACTATCGATCGTTTCGCTGGCCCGCCGGCCGAGCGCGGCGACGAGAGCTGCGTTCTCCGCCCGGAGGCGCTCGGAGGCATCCCTGGTACTATGTTCGAGCAATTGGGCGAACTCGGACCCGTTCTCGCCGAGGCGATCGAACATCGGCCGGGCCTCTTCGTCGAGAATGCGCGAGATATCCGCCGTGCGCGCGCTCAACAGTGTGGTCAGATCGCGGGTCTTGGCATCGAGTTCCTCGCCCATCATCCGGGCGCGGGCCGCGATGGCCTGCTCGGACTGACTCATCCTGTTCGACAGGTCTTCGCCGACCGTTCCAGCGCTTTCCAGGAGTTGCTCGCGGGCGCGCTCGGTCTCGACCCGGATCGCGCTCGAAATCGAGGCGAGGTGGTCGGCGAGCTCGCGGCTCCGAACCATCATTTCCTCGCGCGCGCCGTCGGCGTCGCGAAGCAGGCTCTGCGAGGCGTCCGTAACGTCGCCGCGCAGTTGCGAGGCAACCTCCATGACGCCGTCACGCATCGACTGCGATGCGTTGGCGAGCTCGCTGCGGATAAGCTCCGTTGCCCCGGAGAGTTCGCTGCTGAGCGTGTTCGAGCTCAACATTTCGGACAAGCGCTCCGAAACGCCGGCAAGTTCCTCCGTAAAGCGCTGCGAACGCTCCTCAAGGGTTCCCGCCACGCGGTCGGTTTCCGTGCGCAACTGGTACGAGGTGCCGGACAGTCGGCGTGCAAAGCCTTCCGTGTTTTCGCGCAGCGCGACTTCCGCCACTTCGGTCATTTCACGCATCTTCGCCGAGGCATTTTCGACCTGGCTCGCGATCTCACCGGCATCGGCAACAAATCGCTCGCGGCTTTCGTCACCCGCCGAGCGAATCCGCTCGCTGGCCGCGCCGATCTGGGCCGCGAAGCTCTCGGTGTTGCGGGCCAGCTGGCTCTCGACGGACGTGGTGATCCCGGCGAGACTGTCGACGAGGGCCAGACGCTGTCCGGCGAGTTCCTCGCGCACGCCCTGTCCCTCTTCGCGCAGGCGACCCGACAGATCGGCCATGGTCCTGGCAAGTTCATCCGCTTCGGTGGCGAACCGCGTGCGCGATTGCTCGGACAGCGAACGGATCACTTCCGCCGCGCCGCCGATGTTTTCGGCAATCCGGCCGCCTTCACCGACGAGGGTGGCGCTGGCCTCGGCCGAGCGGCTCGCCAGATCATCGGCCAGGGCGCCGAGACGCTCGGCAAGACGATCGGCTTCACCGGCGATCTTGACGCGGGCCTCTTCTCCGGACGCCAGGAACAAGCGATCGATGCCGGAGACACTTGCGGAAATCTTGTTGCCTTCGGCTTCGAGGCTCTCGCGGGCGCGGCCCGTTTCCTCGCTCAACGCGGTGGTGGCCGCCGTCACCGTTTGACGGAGCGATTCCGCGATCATCGCAGCGCGATTGTTCAACGTACGCTCGACATTGCCGAGGCCCCGCTCGAGCGCGGCGGAGATCGCGTCGGTCCGCTCGTCCAGCGCGCCGGTGAGGGTGGTCGAGCCGGTTTCCAACGCCGATACGAGATCGTTGCGCCGAAGCTCCAAGGACGACGAGACGTCACCGACACTTTGCTCGATGGCGCGGCGGACGTCATCGGCACGGTCGCCGAGTGTTGCGGCTGCGGAGCGCGCGGCTTCCTCGACGATCGCGGCGAGGCTATCGCGACGCTCTTCAAGCACCGAAGCGAGGCGTAGATCGGCATCGAACAGCGCGTCGCTGATACCTTTGACGCGATCCTCGATTGCCGCGGCGATCGACGCGCGGCCGGAATCGAATTCCTCGCCGATCCGAGCCGTGCGCTCGTCGAGACCGGCAAGGAGTGATCCCTGCGAGCCGTCGACAACGGCGTGAATCGCCGCCATGCGCTCGTCGAGACCATCGACCAGAATGGTGCGCGCCTCCTCGACAATGCCGCGTAGCGCGGCCGTGCGGGCATCCAGCCCTTCGCCGACGCGCATCACCCGATCGCCGATCTCGTCGGCGATGATGCGGGTACGCCCGTCCAGATCACCGATCAACGTCTCGCGACCTTCGGCCATGACGGAGCGAATGGTCTCGAAGCGGCCATCGAGTTCGTCACGCAGAGAGGTCGCGACCCCATCCGCCGCGTTTTGTAGCTGTGCGGTCCGTTCGTCGAGACCCTCGACCACGAGGGACAAGGCGCTCTCGATCGCCGCGAGCTGGGACCCGGCGCTGACAGCGATCCGATTTCCAAAGTCCTCGGTCCGCTCGTCCATCTCGCCGCGCAGGCGCTCGGTGTTTCTGTCGACGTCTCCAACGATCGCAAGGCGCGAATCCTCGATGACGGTTCGCAGCGACTGGACGCGCTCGGAGAGCTCGTCGGCGACATGGCGCACGGCGTCGTCGAAGCCGCCGGAAATTCCGGCAATTCGTTCGTCGAGCGCGGCCAGAAGGGCGCTGTGGCTTTCTTGCGAAGCCGACCGCAACAGGCTCGTTCGTTCGTCGAGCGTCGTGCGCATGGCTTGTTGGCGCTCGTCGAGAAGGTTGGCCAACGCGCTCGTCCGTTCGTCGATACCCTTGGCCAGGGCACCCTCACTCGCGCCGATGAGGTCTTCCATGCGAGCAACGGTTTCCTCGATGGCGGTAGTCAGGCTGGAACCACGCTCTTCGAGGTTGCCGAGCAGACTCTGCTGCGCGAAAGCGAAGGACGCGTCGAGATTCTCGCCGTGAGAGGCAATGGTCTCTTCGAGCGCGCTTGCCCGGCCATCGAACGCCGTACGCACTCCTTCCGCCCCGCGTTCGATCGAGGCCTCGATCTCGGCGCGGCGTTGTTCGAGCAAGGTCTCGAGGCGCTCCGCCGTCCGCTCCAGGGCAGCGTCCATCTCGTCGGCCCGCTGCGCAATATTGTCGACGCGGCTGTCACTGGCCAGATCGAAGGCCAACAAGCGATCGTCGATGGTGCCGGCGAGCTTGCCCGTCCGTTCTTCCATCAGACCGTCGAAGCCCGCAACACGCTCGTCAAAGAGGGCGCGCAATTCGCTCGTGCGGGCCTCGAGCGCCATCTGCGTCAGCGCTACCGCATCGCTGGCTTTCATCGAAAGATCCGAATGGCCGGACTGGAAGGCCTCGACGATCTCCTGTGTCCGCTCGGAAAGCACCCCCGCGAAGTCCTTGGTGCGCGTCTCCAGAGCCGCCGTGATGCGATCGGTCGAACGCTCGATCGCATCGGCCCGCTGTTCGATGTTGGTGACCAGCAAGCCGCCGCGGTCGGCCAATGTGCGATCGATCGACGCAATCCGTTCGTCGAGATCGCCGATGGTCCGGCTGTTGGCGTCGGCGAGAATCTGGGTGGCGCGCTCGGTGCGCTCGACGAGGCTGGTGTCGAGGACCTCCAGGAAGCGTCCGGATTCTTCCTCCAGTTTCCGGCTGCGCGAGTCGACGCTCTCGTTGAGACTGGTGAGGAACAAACCGTTCTTTTCGCCGATTTCGCGCATCCGCTCCTCGAACGCGCCATCCAGGCTGGCCAGGAAGGTTTCGCCGTCCATCGCGATGCCAATGGCACGGTCGTCCAGAAGGCTGGTGAGATCGGTGAGAAATTTCTCGCTGTTCGCCGCGAGCGTTTCGCCACGTGATTTCAGCAGGCCGGAGGCCGCGTCGCCAGATGCAACAAGGCGGCTCTCGATGTCTTGGCTTACGGATTCGAGCTGATCGAGGAGTTCCACCGACCGGTTCTTGATCTCGGCCGTCCTATTTTCCAGCAGGTGCCCGACCTCGTCGCCGGTCGCGTTCAGCCGTTCACTCGCCGCGTCGCCGGCCCCAGTCAGCCGGGCCATCAGGCTCTCGCTGTTGGCGGCAATGGTTTCACTGGCGAGGCGGCTGCGCTCCTCGAACATGGCTATGAAATTCTCGCTACGCTTCACATGGTCGCGGGCAAATGCCTCGCCGCGCTCGTCGAGCAGACTGGTGAAACGCTGGGATGCCTCCTCGATCCGCTGCAGGATGTGTTCGGACGTCTGATCGACATCCTCCACGAGCCGCTGATGCGAACCGACGACGGAGGAGCGGAGGTGCTCGGCGTGCGACAGCATCGCCTCACGCTCTGTTCCCAGATCCTGGACGAGCGTGCGAATCTTGCCTTCGTTGTCGGCATACGCCCGCTCGAGGGCACCGACCTCGGTGCTGATGATGTTTTCCAGATCGGAGGTGCGCGACAGTGCGCGCTCGACGCCCTCTCCGAGAGCGGCCACCTCGCGACGAACCGCCTGGCCGACGCTCATCACCCGTTCCGTCGCGATCGTTTCGGGCTCGGCGAGACGCAGCGCCACTTCGGCGAGCGAACGGCTCGTCAGGCGCAAATCGGCGGCACGGCGGATCATGACGGCGAAGGCGAAGATCAACAGAACCGGAACGAGGGCGACGGCCGTCAGCAGGAGCAGGTCACGCTGCCGCGCCGGACTGACCAGGCCGCTGGAAAGCGTGGCGACATCGATGCCATAAAGACCCGATGCCATGAAGCCGACGAATCCGATCCAGGCGATCGATACGGCAAGCGCGATCCATATGGGAGCGCTGGAGGCCCGCCGGTCGAGCAGCGCTTGCGCCATGACGGTCGTGCGTCTTTGCTCGTCGTTGGCGGCGGACTGGGCGTAGGCGCGCGGCGGTTCCGCGCTCCGAGGCGCCGACGGTCCCACCGTTGCGGGCTCGCCAGCCTGTTGAGGACGCGTTGAAGTACCGCTATCGCGGGATGGTCTCGCAGTCGAATCCGGCGCGATTTTTGACGGCTGGGCTGCTTTCTCGGTGGGAGCCGCACTCATCGGAGCTTTCGCCCGGCCACCGCCGACCAGGTCGGAAACCGAAGCGCGTCTTGCTCCGCCCGAGGGTACGGCGTTTTCTTCCGTACGCAGGCGGCCTGCCGTTTCATTGATCTGGCGCTCGAAATCGTCGAGCGAAAATTCGACCTTCGTCGCATCGGCGGATGCGCTTTCCTCAAGATGACCTGACGCCTCCTTCAGATCGTCCGAATTGCCCGGTTCCTCGAAATCGACCCGAAGCGCCTCTTCGATTTCGTTGACCGCGTCGTCGGTGAGCTGGTCGAAGGATTTGGTCTTGGACATCGCTGTCGCGCCTCAATACTCGTTACTATGAACCCGTCACGCCGACGGTCGCCGCGGCGGAGCAAGAGAGTAGCGCCCCCAACCGATGCGGCATGCGCAGATGCCTGGTCGACCGGAGGCGGCTGACAGGCAGTTTCGCATGCTTCATGCTAGTTAGCGACGTCGTTGAAAGAAACCGTAAAACGGTCCGATAGGTACAAGTTTAAACATAAGGTTAACGATCTGGCGAGAAATGCACAGAATTTTCGATCGTGGCCGTGGGAGCAAGGGTTGCGCCGCGGCCACGCTGCTCCATCTGGCCGCCGCACACCCTTAATTCGTCCAATAAATTTAAGCTTATCTCCATCCTGATTGCTGATGGTTGGGGCTGCGATGCAACTGGGATTGAACAGGATAGCCGGTCGACTCGCGGATGTCTCGGGTTCGGAGAATGAGTATGGCAGCGGCAACACGGCAGATGGAAGAGGCTTCTACCATCGAATTGGCGGACGGTGCGGTCCGATGTCCGTCGGGGCGGCGGCCGATCGATCTGGTGCACCTCGCCCGTCAGACCTCGGGCGATAGGGGGCTTGAGACCGAAGTGCTCGGGCTCCTGCTGCGGCACCTCGAATTGTTCGAAGGCCGCCTTGAAATTGCTAGCGCAGACGAATGTCGATTTATCGCTCACGCGCTCAAAGGGACGGCCCGTAATATCGGCGCATTTCCGCTTGCCGATGCGGCCCAACGCTTCGAGGTATCGGTTCTCGACGACGAGGCTGTGGCGGCCTTGCGTTCTGAACTCAATCAGACCGCTCGGTTTGTCCGCTCGCTACTCGGCTGACGCGGCCGCCCTCGCGTCATCGTCGCTGCCATCGTGTTCCTGTTGACTTTCGTCGGCGCCAAACTCTAACGAAGCGAATGAGCGAGCCGTAGCCCGTTCGGTCCGGGCAAGGCGCGCGCGATGGCCAGGACATCATTGGTCCTTGGTCATGCGTTTCTTGGCCCCGTCTGTTGGGGGTCGATCCTGTCCCCGAAACCGAGAGCAGAGCGTTGCAGGCATGACAAAGATCACCTTCCTGTCCCCGGACGGAACCCGTTACGACGTCGATGCGCCGAACGGCTCGACGGCAATGGAGAACGCGATCAAGAACGATGTCCCCGGGATTGAAGCGGAATGCGGTGGCGCCTGCGCATGTGCGACCTGCCACGTCTATGTCGACGACGCCTGGACACAAAAGACTGGCGAGCCCGAGGCGATGGAAGAGGACATGCTCGACTTCGCTTACGATGTGCGTCCGAACTCGCGGCTGTCCTGTCAGATCAAGATCTGCGACGAACTGGACGGGCTCGTTCTGACCGTGCCGGAACGCCAGGCCTGAAAGGCGCGCCGCTTCCCCATTCGCGGGGAAAAGCCCAACGGAGACTTGTTTCGATGCAGCGCGTGAAGACCGATGTGGTGATCGTCGGGGCCGGTCCGGTCGGGCTGTTCGCCGTATTCGAGCTGGGGCTCTACGATCTCAAATGCCATTTGATCGACATTCTAGACCGACCCGGCGGTCAATGTGCCGAGCTCTACCCTGAAAAGCCGATCTACGACATTCCCGCATGGCCGGTGATTTCGGGCCACGACCTCACCGAGAAACTGCTGCAGCAGATCGAGCCGTTTCACCCGACCTTCCACTTCAACCGCATGGTGACCAGTCTGGAGCGGCTCGGCGGCGGGGGTTACCTGGTGACGACCGACGAAGGCGAGGAATTCGAGTGCAAGGTCGTCGTCATCGCGGCCGGCGGCGGCTCGTTCCAGCCCAAGCGGCCGCCGGTGCCGGGCATCGAGGTCTATGAAGGAACCAGCGTCTTCTACTCGGTGCGCCGCATGGACGAGTTCCGCGGCCGCGATGTCCTCATCGTCGGTGGCGGCGACTCCGCGCTGGATTGGACGCTGAACCTGCAGCCGATCGTGAAAAGCCTGACCCTGGTCCACCGACGCGACCAGTTCCGCGCGGCGCCCGACAGCGTCGCCAAAATGATGGCGTTGCGCGAAGCGGGTAAGGTCACGTTTCAGATGGGGCAGGTGACGAGCATCGTCGGCCGTGACGGCGTCATGCAAGGCGCCATCGTCAAAGGCCCCGACGGCGACGTCGAGGTGACCGCCGACCGCATGCTGCCGTTCTTCGGTCTGACGATGAAGCTGGGACCAGTCGCCAACTGGGGGCTGAACCTTCACGAAAATCTCATTCCCGTCGATACCGCCAGATTCGAGACGTCCGAGCCGGGCATTTTCGCCATCGGCGACATCAACTGGTACGAGGGCAAGTTGAAGCTGATCCTCTCCGGATTTCACGAGGCGGCATTGATGACGCAGGCGGCCAAACGCATCGTTCACCCCGACGACCGGGTCGTGTTTCAGTACACGACGTCGTCGACCAACCTGCAGAAGAAGCTGGGAGTGGGCGGCATCAAATAGGTAAGGTGGGTGGCTGCTCTCACGGCCCCAGGCCACACCGAAGGCTATGGCCATTGCGAGACTGCGGTTTTCGCCGTTGCTCGCCATGGTGCCGCCGCTTTTTTGATCCTACCCGCCGGCTTCGCCCCACAGGTTGCGATTAAGGGCGCGCCGGAGCCGGAAATTGACTTCACGACCTTCGATCGTGTCGAATTCGATCTGCGCCTGCTCGTGGCCCGCAAGATAGCGCTGCGTGACCGTGTTCACATGCATTTCCATGTCGGCGCAGGTTCGCTCAGTTCGCAGGTTCCTGACCGCCATCTCCATCCGCTTCAGCCACGTCTTGGCAATGGTCGCGTGCTGGTTCTCATGGCGCTTGATGTCTGCTTCGAGCGTCCGCCAAACCAGCACCGTGCGCGCGGAGACACGCTTGGGTGGCGTCCATTTCGGCAGGGTGATGTGCAGCGCGAGCCCCAAATCCGCGCGGTCGACCGCACAACCTTTGGCAACCTTCTTGTAAGTCACTTTGCCGTCGAATTTTACCTCGGTCGCACCGGGGTGGCGCAGACCGGTCTCGGCGACATAGGGACCCTGTCGGTTGAGATCCTCGTCCAGCTCGGCAAGCGTCGAGCCGCGAACGGCGAAATAGCTGGTTTCCTGATCGACCGACCCGGCATTGGCGACGCCCGCCCATAGCCAGGCAAGGCCCACCACGATCGATCCCATACCCGCGCGCATTGCACAGATTCCTTGCGACAAGAAGTTCGTAAGGGACACGCTACCGGATCGCGCGCGCAACACAAGCGCCGCCCATCGGCCGCCATAAAACACAGGGCTGCGGAAGGCCGGCGCGAACGGCCAGCTCCTTCCACGACCGGCCCGTCCGACATCCGCCTTGACAACGTCCTGGTAAAAGGAACATATAGAGAACATAGAACGAAAAAGGAACGCACTATGCTCACCTTCGCCAAGGATTTGCTGTCTCTCGCCGCTGTGTCGGGTTTCGTCCTCAGCCTGAGTCTTCTGATCCACGCGGTTTAATGCAGCGTTTTCTGGGGATCGGACGGTTCGGGCCTTACCCCGTCGAACGGCTTGGGTTACCTCTTGGGCGATGCGCGTAGGGCTTTGCTCTGACGCGGTTTGCGCGGAAACGGGACGGGTCCTCCAATCGGTGTCGTGCCGCGGTGCCGAAGCCAGTAAAGACGGGGTGATCGGCCATGACGGAACCGGTGGAATGCGATCCGAAATTCATTCACCTTCGGGTCCATAGCGCGTTTTCGCTGCTGGAAGGCGCGTTGCGGCTGGACCAGATCATCCAGTTCGCCAAGACGGACGGATTGCCGGCGATCGGCATCAGTGACACGAACAACTTGTTCGGCGCACTGGAGTTTTCCGAAAAGGCCGCGAAGGCCGGCATACAGCCGATTATCGGATGTCAGCTCGACGTCGACTTTGGCGATACCGAGTCTGAGGAGCGCGGCGGCCGCAAGGACCGGAATTTGGCGTCGATCGCGCCGCTGGTGTTGATCGCCGCGAGCGAGGTGGGGTTCGCCAATCTCGTCGAAATCGTTTCGCTAGCCTATCTCGGACATCCGGATAGCCCCAAACCGCACGTCTTGTTCGATTGGGTGGCGGAGCGGGCCGAGGGGGTGATCGCCCTGACTGGCGGGCCGCTGGGGCCGATCGGCGCGGCGCTTGCCGCCGACCGGGAGGCGATCGCCCGGACCCGGTTGGAGCGTCTGGCCGCGATTTTCGGCGACCGGCTCTATGTCGAACTGCAGCGCCAGGAAGGGCGGAGCCGCAAGGTGGAGGCCGGAACGGTTCGGCTAGCCTATGATTTCTCGCTTCCCCTCGTGGCGACCAACGAGCCGTTCTTTTTTGGCCGCGACGACTTCGAGGCCCATGACGCGCTGATGGCGGTGGCGAGCAACCGGCTGGTCAGTCACGAGGATCGGCGTCGGCTTTCGCGGGATCACAGCCTCAAATCACAGGGCGAAATGGCGGTGCTGTTCGCCGATTTGCCGGAAGCCCTTCACAATACGGTCGAGATCGCCCGGCGTTGTTCCTACCGACCAACGACGCGGGCGCCGATCCTGCCGCGTTTCGCCGGCGCCGACGCCGACCCGGTCGAGGCGGAGGGCGCGGAAACCACCGAACTTCGCCGGCAGGCCGTCGAAGGCTTGGAGAAGCGGCTCGCGGCGCACGGCCTGGCCCCCGGCGAGACCGAGGCGAGCTACCGCGAGCGCCTGGATTTCGAGCTGTCGATCATCGAGCGTATGAAGTTCCCAGGCTACTTCCTGATCGTTTCGGACTTCATCAAGTGGGCCAAGGGGCAGGGGATTCCGGTTGGGCCCGGCCGAGGTTCGGGTGCCGGTTCGCTCGTCGCCTATTCCCTGACGATCACCGATCTCGACCCGCTTCGCTTTTCACTGCTCTTCGAACGCTTCCTCAACCCCGAACGCGTCTCGATGCCGGACTTCGACATCGATTTCTGCCAGGAACGGCGCGAGGAGGTGATCCGCTACGTCCAGGAGAAATACGGGCGCGAGCAGGTCGGCCAGATCATTACCTTCGGAACGCTCCAGGCGCGTGCAGTGCTACGCGACGTCGGCCGTGTGCTGGAGATGTCGTACGGCCAGGTGGACAAGCTCTGCAAGCTGGTGCCGCAGAACCCCGCCAACCCGGTGACACTCGCCCAGGCGCTGGTTGAGGAGCCGCGGCTGCAGGAAGCGCGCGAGAAGGAAGAGATCGTCGACCGGCTGATCTCGATCGCGCTGAAGCTGGAGGGGCTCTACCGCCACGCCTCGACCCACGCGGCGGGGATCGTCATCGGCGATCGGCCGCTATCGCAGCTCGTGCCGATGTACCGCGATCCGCGCTCTGACATGCCGGTGACCCAATACAATATGAAATGGGTCGAGCCGGCGGGCCTGGTCAAATTCGACTTTCTTGGGCTGAAGACCCTGACGGTGCTGCAGACGGCGGTGCAGCTCATTGCCCGAAAAGGCATCGAGATCGATCTCACGGCTATCCCGCTCGATGATGCCAAGAGCTACGAGATGATGACCCGCGGCGAGACCGTGGGCGTGTTCCAGGTGGAATCGGTCGGTATGCGCAAGGCGCTGATCGGTATGCGCCCGGACCGGTTCGAGGACATCATCGCCCTGGTCGCGCTGTATCGGCCGGGTCCGATGGAGAACATCCCGACCTATAACGCCCGCAAGCACGGGGAGGAGGAGCCGGACTTCATTCACCCGATGATAGCGCCGATTCTGAAGGAGACGCAGGGCGTCATCATCTATCAGGAACAGGTGATGCAGATCGCGCAGGTGCTTGCGGGATACTCGCTTGGCGAAGCCGACCTCTTGCGCCGCGCGATGGGCAAGAAAATTCGCGCGGAGATGGACAAGCAGCGGGTCCGTTTCGTCGAGGGCGCGGTCAAGAACGGTCTGCAAAAGGCCCAGGCGAACATGATCTTCGACCTGCTGGCCAAGTTTGCCGATTACGGCTTCAACAAGAGCCATGCGGCGGCTTACGCCCTGGTGGCGTATCAGACGGCCTATCTGAAGGCGAACCATCCGGTCGAGTTCCTGGCCGCCTCGATGACCCTCGACGCGCGCAACACCGAAAAACTCAATGATTTCCGTATGGATGCGATGCGGCTCGGCATCGCGGTCGTGCCGCCATCCGTCCGGACATCCTACAAATCCTTCGAGGTGGGTGAAAACCGAATCTTCTATGCTCTCGCCGCGATCAAGGGCGTCGGGGAACATGCGGTCGAGCACATCGTGGAGCGACGCGGCGACGTGGGTTTCGCCTCGCTGGAGGATTTCTGCGCCCGGATCGATCCGAAGATCGTCAACAAGCGCACGCTCGAATTCCTCATCGCGGCGGGCGCGCTCGACTGTTTCGGCCACGACCGGTCGCTGTTGAGCGGCAATATCGAACTGATGTCCTCTTATGCGCTGCGGGTCCATGAGGGCCGGACATCGGGCCAACACGATATGTTCGGCTCGGCCGGCGACGCGCCGGAGCCGCTGCGGCTCAACCCGGCGCCGTTGTGGATGGCGTCGAAGAAATTGTTGCGGGAATTCCAGGCGATCGGCTTCTACCTCTCGGCCCACCCGCTGGACGAATACAAGGCGACGTTGAAGCGGCTGCGGGTGCAGACCCACGCGGAAGTCGTCGCTGGTGTGAAACGGGGCGCCAGCGCCGGCAAACTCGCTGGTACGGTCACCTCGCGGCAGGAGCGCAAGACCCGGAGCGGCGGCAAGCTCGGAATCGTCCAATTGTCGGACCCCAGCGGCCAGTACGAGGTAGTGCTGTTTTCGGAAGCGCTCTACGCCTTTCGCGACATGCTCGAGCCCGGCACCTCGGTGATCGTGACGGTGTCGGCGGAGGAACGGCCGGAGGGAATCTCGTTCCGCGTCCAGTCGGTTCAGTCGCTGGAAGACGAGGCGGTGCGCATGCAGAAATCACTGCGTGTCTTCATGCGCGACGCCGCGCCGCTGCAAAGTTTTCGCGGTCAGCTCCAGGGCGATGGCGACAGCGAGGTCTCGCTCGTTCTGGTCCGCGACGGCGGCGAACGGGAGATCGAGATCATGCTTCCGGGCCGCTACCGCGTCTCGCCGCAGATGGCGAGCGCCGTCAAGGCGGCGCCAGGGGTCCTCGACGTCGAGCTTTTATAAGCGTTTGACGGGAAGGTAGCCCGCAGGGTGAGGGCGCGTGTCCTGTAGTGAGCCGTTCTTGGACTCCTGGGTAGCCGGGGTGTTTTCGTGTCGCCGCGCTGGGCGGGGCCCCTCGGAAGCGGCGGCCTGCCGGAACGTATAGCCTGTCTCGATCGAGTCTTGGCCGAAGCG
The DNA here is from genome assembly GCF_036549515.1 of Aurantimonas sp. E1-2-R+4. NCBI lineage: Bacteria > Pseudomonadati > Pseudomonadota > Alphaproteobacteria > Hyphomicrobiales > Aurantimonadaceae > Aurantimonas > Aurantimonas sp. E1-2-R+4. Next base: position 127,884 of record NZ_JAZHLK010000001.1, read on the forward strand.
GTCGCGCAGGCGATCGAGCGCTGCCTCCGCCTTGGCCCGCTTGGCAGCGCCCGGATCGACGAGATCGTCGGGGTCGGCAAGGGCGGCGGGCCCAAAATCCGCGCAGCCGATACCAATGAGCCGGAACCGCGTTCCATCGATCTCCTTTTCGATCAGGGCGAGACCGGTCTCGAATATCCGATCGGCCAGACGCGTCGGATCGTGGAGTTTGCGGTTACGGGTGCGTGTCCGAAAATCCGCGGATTTCATCTTGAGAACGATCGTCGAAGCGGACAGGTCGGTCGCTTTCAGACGTCGCGCGACCTTTTCGCTCAAGGCGCGCAGAACCGGAACAAGCTGGTCGCGCGTCGACAAGTCGTGATGGAATGTCGTTTCCGCCGATATGCTCTTCATATCGCCGCGCGGATCGACCGTGCGGATGTCGATGCCGCGCGAGAGACCGTATAGCCGCTGCCCCATGCGGCCATATCGCTTGATCAGGCCAACTTCGTCCATCGTCTGCAGCTGGCCGATGGTTGCGAGCCCATCGTGCTGCAATGTTCGGTCCATCGCTTCACCGACCCCCCAGATCATCGAGATCGGCTTGTCGCGGAGAAATGCGAGGGTTTCGGCGCGGCCGATCACCGAGAACCCCCGCGGCTTCTCCAGATCGCTGGCGATCTTGGCGAGGAACTTGTTGTGCGACAAGCCGACCGAGACGCTGATGCCGAGTTCGCGTTCCACATCCCGCGCAAGGTGCGCGAGGGTCATCGCCGGCGGTTGGCCGTGAAGCCGTTCCGTGCCGCTCAGGTCCAGAAACGCCTCGTCGATCGACAGCGGCTCGACCAGCGGCGTGATGGCCAGCATCATGTCGCGGACCGCGCGTCCGACCTCGGCGTATTTCGCCATGTTCGGCGGCAGCACAATCGCATCCGGGCAGAGCTTCAACGCCCTGAACATCGGCATGGCCGAACGGACGCCGTGGATGCGTGCGATATAGCAGGCGGTGGCGACGACCCCGCGGTGGCCACCACCGATGATCACGGGCTGCTGGCGAAGCTCCGGCCGGTCGCGCTTTTCGACGGCCGCGTAGAAGGCATCGCAATCGATATGGGCAATGGCGAGCTCGGCGAGCTCGCCATGACCGACGACCCGCGGGCTGCCGCAGGCGCGACAACGCGCTCCCGCCGTGTCGTCCCGGGCCAGGCAGTCCCGGCAAAACCGCAAATGGGGTGGGATGGACATCACGACCTCGGACGATTCCCAGCGGCCAGAATAGCCAAGTCCGTGAGAAAAGGGAATTTCCGGCCAATCGACCGTCGCGATCTATTCAACCCGGTGGGACGCCAGAATGCTCTCGATGATCGTCTCGGCCTCGTTCCAATGGGCCGCCGCATGCGCGCCGGCAGGAAGCGGCGGCAGATGCGGCCGGAAGACGGTGTTCGCCATCAAATGCAGCAGATGTACCTCAGGCACGCTCTTGCGGACACCCGCAAGATTGGGCGGCAGATCGTCGGCGAAGACGAGCGGACCGGGCCAGCGTTTCGAGAGTTCCGCGACGATCGCGCCTTTCGAGCGCTCGGTTGCGATCATCGGATAATGCAGACCCTTGTTATCGAGCAGGGCCCGCCGGTATGGATAGTAGGACGGCGTCATCGCCGTCAGAAATACGATGTCGGCCTTGCACGACAGCCGGTCGAGAGCGGCGGCGACACCCGCGACCAGCGGCTGTCGCGTTTCCTGGGTCTCGTAGAGAAGCTCGGTCACGCGATCTAGCTCCGACCCCGACAGGGCCGCTCCAGTCGAAATCGACCGGACGTTGCCGGTCAGTTTGAAGCTCTCGGGGTGGAGGCGCGCGCCATGTTCCTCGAGCAGCCGGCCGAACGGATCGATGAATTCGAGGACGACCTCGTCGACGTCCAGCACCAACAGCGCATCATGGGATTTGGTCAGCGATGCGATCGGTGGACCGGCGGTGACGCTGCCGCGGCTCACGGCTGCTCCACAAAAGGGCTGTCGCCCAACGCCTGCCGGGCCGCGGCGACCCGGGAGGGATCGGTTTCGGCGTCGGCCGCGAAGGCGAGGACCGTCGGCTCGTGTGCGAGAATGAAATCGAGAACCCCGGGCAAAAAGCCCGGTGTCGCGGCGGCTTGACGCAGCGCCGGCACGTCGAGTCCAGTCAGCGCAAGGAAGCGGTCGAACAGGGTCCGATCGGCAGCGATAAAGGCGAGCGCCGCGACCGCCAGGGCTTCCGCTTCCTGGCGATTCATCCCGGCGCCGCCAACGCCGCCGTGCAACCTTTTGTTATCGTTAAGAGATGGCAACCCGTCCATTCCCACTTCTTAAATCAAATCAGCGTAGAAGGGACCTCGATAGCGCAAGATCGCAAGTCGGTCGAGGCAAGGAGTGTCGCCCATGGCGAAGACCGTGATGATCGTCGAAGACAACGAACTCAACATGAAGCTCTTTCGCGACCTGATTGAGGCACATGGTTACGCAACCGTACAGACTCGCAGCGGACTGACTGCGATGGATCTCGCCCGCGAACATCGGCCCGACCTGATCCTGATGGATATCCAGCTTCCGGAAATTTCCGGCCTCGACGTGACGCGTGATCTCAAGGCGGATCCCGAGCTGAGCAGGATCCCCGTGATTGCGGTTACGGCGTTCGCCATGAAGGGCGACGAGGAGCGAATCCGTCAAGGCGGCTGCGAAGCCTATATTTCGAAGCCGATCTCGGTCACCAAGTTCATCGACACCATCCGCTCCTTCCTGGGCGAAGCCTGAGGGCCGCGCCATGACCGCTCGAATCCTGCTGGTCGACGATATCGAGATGAACCTTCGCGTTCTCGAGGCGCGGCTGTCGGCCGAATATTACGATGTGGTGACCGCGATGAGCGGCGCGGACGCGCTGGATATCTGCCGTAGCCAGCCCATCGATCTCGTGCTCCTCGACGTAATGATGCCGGAGATGGACGGCTTCGAGGTCTGCCGACAGCTGAAGGCAGACCCCCGCACGATGTATCTTCCCATCGTTCTGATTACTGCCCTCGATCAGCCCTCTGACCGGCTTGCCGGGCTCGAGGCGGGCGCCGACGATTTTCTGACCAAACCCGTTCGCGATCTGCCGCTGTTCTCGCGAGTCCGCAGTCTGACGCGCCTCAAGCTCGTGACCGACGAATTGCGGCGCCGGGCCGAAACGGCGATCAACCTCGTCGCGGAGGAGCACGCCGGCGAGGGGCGCGAGGCGCTCGCCAGGCTCGCCTTCTACGGAGAGGATACCGACGAGACGCGGCGGATCCAGAAATATCTGAAGGGCGTGGTGCAGGTCGAGGCCGTCGCGGACGCGGCGAGCTTGATCGCCGCCGCCGTCAATGGGGCCGCCGACGCCGTGTTGATCGACATGGCAGCGAAAGCGGTCGATCCGTTGCGGCTCGTATCGCAGTTGCGGTCGAACGAGGCGTCGCGGCTCCTGCCCGTCCTCGCGATCGCGGAAGCGGAAGATGATGAAACAGCTGCCCGTGCCCTGGAACTGGGTGCCAACGACTACATCCAGCGTCCGCTCGACCGCCACGAACTGATCGCCCGCATCCGAACCCAAATGCGGCGTAAACGCAACGACGAGCGCCTTCGGCAATCGGTCGAACAGACAATTGAGCTTGCCCTGTCCGATTCCCTGACGGGACTGCATAATCGCCGCTTCTTCGAGACCCATCTCGCCACGGCCGTGCAGCGCGCCCGCACCACCGGAGCAAGCTTCTCGGTGCTGATCGCCGACATCGATCACTTCAAGCGCGTCAACGACGGCTGGGGGCACGAGGCGGGCGACCGCGTGCTCAAGCAGTTTTCCGCAAGGCTCAACGATTGCCTACGGTCCAGCGATCTGGCGTGCCGGTTCGGCGGGGAGGAGTTCGCGATCCTGATGATGGACGCCGATTTCGATACCGCCATGTCGATCGCCGACCGCATCCGTCGCAGCGTATGCGATACACCCTTCGACATTGGCGGCGAGTTGATCGATGTGACCGTCAGCGAAGGGTTTGCCGTCTTCGACGCCGCGCGCGACGACGCGGCGAATTTGGTGAGGCGGGCCGACCAGGCGCTTTATGCAGCCAAGCGCGGCGGCCGCAACCGGGTCGGTACCGCGGAGGCGGCTTGAAAACAGACCGGAGGTTGCAACGGCGGTTTGGCCTCTCGACCTCGGAAGCATCGGCCCCGTAGGGAGGGGCCACCGCCGGTCGAGGAAGCGCCTAGCGTATCATCTTGATACCGCTTCGAACGAAGCCGAAACAAAACGGCCTTAACCATTTCTTAAAAGTCTAGACCCAATGGGGCGCAATGTCGTTGCAATTGAATCGGTTCTGGGCGAGTCTCCAGACAGAAATCGAAGGTCAAGAGCTAGACGGAAGACCTTCGAAGTTACCCCCATGGAATGCTCAGGTCCGCCGCATCTCCTGGGTCCCGTGGGGAGGTCGGTCGGTAGCGTGCGCATGCGGTTTCCTCGTACCGTTGTGCGTTGCCGGCCGGCCACTTTTTTGCGGCGCCCCCCGCCGACGATCACCCGATCCCTATTGCCGCTGATATCGCGCTTCGTTCAACCGATGCCGTTTGGCGAACATGCGCGCCAACGGTTTTCTCGCCGTGGCCTGTGGCCCGGCGGCGCTTGGCAAAACAAGGCGGCACTCCAAAACCAAAAGCGCCGCCCCGTTGCCGGAGCGGCGCCATCATCGGCCGATCGTGCCGAAAATTATTTGATTTTCGCCTCACGAAACTCGACGTGCTTGCGCGCGACCGGGTCGTACTTGGTCTTCACCATCTTCTCGGTCATCGTGCGGCTGTTCTTGCTCGTGACATAGAAGAAGCCGGTGTCGGCTGTCGAGAGGAGCTTGATCTTGATGGTGGTTGCCTTCGCCATGGCCTTATCCGTTCGCTGATGCGCGTCGTCATTTTCGATCGAACCGGGCGCGGGCCGATTCCGTTCGCTACGACTGCGGCTGAAACTGTTTCGGCTTGTGGGATTAACTGCATAACAGCCGACACACCACGCACCAACGCGCCGTCGCGATGCGGCGGCGAATTCGACGCGGACCATAGCCAAGCTCGTCGGCAAGTCAAGCCCGTCTCGCCCACGCCATTCGCCCCAGCGTAAGGACGAGGTAGAGGCCGAAGAAGAGGGCGAGCGCCCAAGCGAATCCGTTGGCTCCGAACAGATCCATCGACGAGCCGATGGCCTGCGGACCGACGAGCATGCCTGCGGAATAACAGAAGATGAAGGCGGCATTCGCCGAGGCGAGTTCGGAGCCGGCGAGCTTCGATCCCAGATGCGCCAGCCCCACAGTGTAAAGGCCGGCCACGACGCCGCCCCACAGGAACAGGAGTGTGGCCATCAACATCCAGTCTTGGGCCACCAAAGGCAGCGACAGGGTTCCGATGAGGCCGATCAGCGCGAAGAGCGACAACAGGCTGCGGCGATCCCGGACACGATCGGACACAAGGCCGATCGGAATCTGCATCAGGACATTGCCGAGGCCTATCGCGGTCAGCAACAGGGCGGCGGATGATTCCGAAAAGCCAAGCCGTTCGCCATAGATCGGAAACAGCGCGAAGCCGCCTGACTCCACGGCTCCGAAGATCAGCACGGCGCCGGTCGCGGTCGGGACGGCGAATATGTATCGCCAGAAGGAGCCGCGTTGACGCTCTCCGAGAGCGGGCTGTCGGTTCCAGGCGAAGAACAAGGGAATCGCCGAGGCAAAGATGACGCCAGCGCCGATCGCGAAGGGCAGGATTCCCGTCGAGCCGACTTGCGAGAAGATGAACGGTCCGGCGGCGAAGCCGAGCGACAGGACGGTCGCGTAGATGCCCAGAACGAAGCCGCGCTTGCCGGGCGGTGCCGCCGCGGTGATCCAGAATTCGGAGAGGACGAACAGCGCCGTGATCGCGAAGTGGAAGACCAGCCGCAGCGGAAACCAGGTCCAGAACGGTGTCAGGAAATAGAAGCCGAGAGCCGAGATGCCTGAGAGAGCAATGGCAATCAGCATCGACAAGCGAACGCCGAGACGGCGTGCGATCGGCGTGATCAAGGGCGCCGCGAGGAGCGAGGCAATTCCGGCAACGGCGGTGTTGGCGCCGATCAGGCTTGCCGAGATCCCCCGTTGCTCGAGAATGACACTGAGCAGGGGCAGGCCAAGGCCAAGGGCGATACCGACCGCGCTGATCGAAGCGATGGCGGCGCCGGCCGAGACCCAGTCGACCTGTTCGATCTCGTGTTCGGCTTGTGCGACGATGTCATCGGGCGTCCATTTGTCCATCCGGCGGGTTCACCCATGCCGTCAGAGAAAATCGCGGACGAATCGCCCGCGCACGGCCCGGTAGAAGGGCATGGGGCGTGTCGCGTCGCGCCACGATCCGTCCGCGATCAGCGCCTCCAAATCCGCGAGGACCCGCAAGGTGATGGCGGCGAGGGACAGTTCTTTGACCTGATCGAAGGTGAACCATTCGACCGCTTCCAGTTCGTCGGTCGGCAGGTCCTCGAGTGACGGCCCGTGCGACATCTCGGTAGCGGACACACAGAAGAAGCGGGTGTCGTAGCGCCGAGGCGGCCCCGGCGGCGTGATCGCGCGCGCCAGCGGCACGAGCTGCCCAGGATCCGGGCGGATTCCCCGTTCGGCGAACATGACCCAAAAGCCGGTCGTCCGGCCTTCGAACGCACCAGGCGCCCCCACCATCGCGCCCGCTTCCTCGAAGGTTTCGCGAATCGCGGCGAGGGCGGTCGCGGTCGCCCTGCGAGAATCGAACCGGGCTGGGGGCCCCGCGCAAAGCCGCGCAAGGGCCGGTTCGGAGAGGGTGAAGGCCGAAGCCAGGGCGAGATCAGCGGCATCCACCCGGCCGCCGGGAAAGACATAGCGGCCTGGCATGAACACGTGTCCGGCCGCCCGCCGCCCCATCAAGAGACGCGGCGCCGGGCCAGCCTCGTCGACGATGATCAATGTTCCCGCGTCGCGGGGCCGCTGCTTGGGTCCGGCAGGCCGCGGGCCGTCGGGCCGCATTCGTCCGGCATCCAGCGCCGCTATGGCTCCGGTCTCGCTCAACCGTATGGCTCCTCGTCGGCCTCTCCGCCGAAGCCGCCGAGACGCAACGCCCACTGCAATGCGATAGTTGCGCCTTTCAACGGTTGAAGCAGCGCGAGCGAAAGGAAGAGCGTGATCGGGACCCAAATCGCCAAATGCGTCCACATGGACAGCGTGACAGCACGCTCCACGAACATGAACAGGCCGACCACGATATGGCCGACGATAAACACCGTCAGATAGGGCGGCAGGTCGTCGGCGCGGTGATGGTGAATTTCCTGGTGGCAGACCGAGCAGGCGTCCACGCTCTTGAGATAGCCGCTGAAGAGCTTACCCACGCCGCAATTAGGGCACCGGCAACGAAGGCCCTTGAGCAGCGCCGGCCCCACCGGCCGGACGCTGTCGGGGCTGCTTGCCCGAACCGCGTATTCGCTGTCGATCATCTGCTGGCTCATCGCCGTTTCCTGGCCTTCCCCGCAACGTTCTTGTCGCGTCCTGTGGAGCGCCGGCGTCCGCCTGCCTTGTGGAAGGAGCCGGTCGTGCGCGGCAGTTTGCGGGGCTCGCTCAACATCTCGAACTGCATCGAGCCGGCCAGTGGCAGCGCCTCTTTGAGGCGCACCTCTACCGAATCGCCCAGGCGAAAGCCATGACCGCTCCGGTCGCCGACCAGCGAGCGGCCCACCTCGTCATAATGGAAGAACTCGTTGCCGAGCGTCGAGATCGGCACGAAACCGTCCGCCCCAAAGGCTGGGAGAACGACAAACAGTCCGGCCTTGGTCACGCCGGTAATCCGCCCGTCGAAATCCTCGCCGACGCGATCGGCGAGATGATGGGCGATCAGCCGGTCGACGGTGTCGCGTTCCGCCGCCATGGCGCGACGTTCGGCGCGCGAAATGTTCTCGGCGGTCTGTTCCAGGGTCTCCTCGTCCTCGCGGCTCAGCCCACCCTCGCCAAGGCCGAGCGCGGTGATCAGCGCCCGGTGAACGATCAAATCGGCATAACGACGGATCGGCGAGGTGAAGTGGGCGTAGCGGACGAGGTTGAGACCGAAATGTCCGATATTCTCAGGTGAATAGACCGCCTGCGACTGCGACCGCAGCACTACCTCGTTGACGAGGCTCTCGTGCTCGCTCGCCTTCACCTGGGTGAGGATGCCGTTGAAATGCGATGGCCGCAGCGAGCCGCTCTTGGCCAGCGATATCTCCAGCGTCCGCAGAAAGTCGCGCAAGGATTCGAGCTTGGCGAGCGAGGGCGCGTCGTGGGCCCGGTAGATCAGTGCTTGGCGCTTCGCCTCGAGCGTTTCGGCCGCGGCCACATTGGCCAGGATCATGAACTCCTCGATCAGCCGGTGGGCGTCGAGGCGCGGCGGCACGACGACCTTGTCGACATGCCCGTCCGGCCCCAGGACGATCTTCTTCTCCGGCAGGTCGAGATCCAGCGGTTGCCGGCGCGCGCGCTCCGCCTTGGCGAGGCCATAGGCTTTCCAGAGCGGCTTCAGCATGTCGTCGACGACCGTCGGATGCACGTCACCCGGCGCACCGTCGATCGCCGCCTGGGCCGCCTCGTAGGACAGCTTGGCGTGGCTTTTCATCATGATGCGATGGAAGCTGTGACGCCGCTTTTCGCCATGCGCCCCGAGAATCATCCGGACGGCGAGGGCGGGGCGGTCCACCCCCTCACGCAGCGAGCAGAGTTCGTTCGAAATGCGCTCCGGCAGCATCGGCACGACGCGATCCGGGAAATAGACCGAATTGCCGCGAAGCCGGGCTTCGGCGTCGAGCTTCGAGCCCGGGCGGACATACAGCGCGACATCGGCGATGGCGACCGTGACCACCATACCGCCGGGATTGGCGGGGTCGTCGTCCTCCACCGCGTGGACCGCGTCGTCATGGTCCTTGGCGTCGGCCGGATCGATGGTGACGAGAGGCAGCCTCCGCCAATCCTCGCGGTCCTTCATCGTTGCCGGGCCGGCGGCCTCGGCTTCGGTGATCACGGCTTTCGGAAAAATATGCGGGATGGAGTGAGCATGCAGCGCGATGGTCGAAATCGCACGCTCGGAGTTCATCGAGCCGACGACGTCGACGACCGTAGCGATCGGCAGGCTCGTGCGATGACGCGGCCCCGGCGCGATCTCCACCAGATCGCCGTCCTTGGCGTGGTTCGTATCGCCCGCCCGCACGATATATTCAAGTTGCTTGCGCTCGACCGGTTCGACGCGGCCCCCGCCGCCCGGCTGCGCGCGGAACACGCCGAGCGCCAAGGTTTTCTGCCGTTCCAGCACCCGGATCACGCGGGCGATTTTAGCGCCGCCCTCGTCCTCGTCGATCCGCGCCAGGATACGCTCGCCAAGACCGGCCACCGGGCCCTTGTCACGATCCTGGCTAACGAGCAGGCGAGGGCGCTCGCCGTCTCTTTCCGCGTCCCAGCTCACGGGTTCGGCGATCAGTCCGCCATCATCGTCGCGGCTACGGATTTCGAGAACCGCCACGTCCGGCAACGCACCGGGCGTCGAAAACCGTTTGCGGCCGCCGGCGAGGACGCCTTCGGCCTGCAGGTCGGCAAGGAGGTCCTTCAGGGCGACGCGCTCGTCGCCCTTGACCTGAAACGCCTTGGCGATGTCGCGCTTGGACGAGCGCCCCGGATTGTCCGTGATGAAGCGGAGCACCGCCTCCCGGCTCAATTCCGGGCGCGTTTCGCCCTGAGGCCGACCCCGCGCCATCGGATCAGTCCGCGTCCCAAGGCAGCGACTCGTCGCCGGTCGCGGAGGATTCGGCGGGTGGCTTCTTCGCCGCTTTGCTCTTGGCGGGTGCCTTCGCCGCCGCCTTCTTCGCCGGCGTCTTGCCGTCTGCGGCAGTTTTGGCGGCAGCTGCCTTCGCCTTGGGCTTGGCGGCCGCCTTAGGCTTGCTCTTGGCTGCAGCCTTTTTCGCTGGTCCCTTCTTGCCGGTCTTTTCCGCCCGTTCGTTGAGCAGCTGGATCGCCCCTTCCAGCGTCACGCTCGACGGGTCCTTGCCCTTCGGCAGCGTGGCGTTGATCTTGCCGGTGTTGACATAGGGGCCGAAACGGCCGTCGCGCACGGTGATCTGGCCGCCGAGCTGCGGGTGTTCGCCGAGTGTCGCCAGAGCCGCCGGTTTGCCGCGACCGCGACCACCGTTCTCCTTCTTTTCGGCGATGACGGTAACGGCCCGGTTGAGCCCGACCTCGAACACGTCCTCGATGGTCTCGAGGTTCGCGTACATGCCGTCATGCTGCAGAAACGGACCATAGCGGCCGAGGCCAGCGAGAATCGGCTTGCCGCTCTCGGGATGAAGTCCCACCTCGCGCGGCAGCGACAAGAGCCGCAAAGCCTTTTCCAGATCGATCTCTGCCGGCTGCCAACCCTTGGGCAGGGACGAGCGCTTGGCCTCCTTGCCTTCGCCACGCTGGACATAGGGCCCAAAGCGGCCGCTGCGCAGCGTCACCGGGTCGCTGGTTTCCGGATCGACGCCCAGATCCTTGGGACCCTCTGCTTCATCGCCATTGCCGTTCCCCGAAAGGCTGGTGCCGAGCTGCCGGGTGAAGCCGCATTCGGGGTAGTTCGAGCAGCCGACGAAGGCGCCGAACTTGCCGAGCTTGAGCGATAGCTTGCCCTCGCCGCAGCGGGGGCAGGCGCGCGGCTCGGTGCCATCCTCCTTGGGCGGGAACACGAGCGGTCCGAGTTCCTCGTTCAGCGCGTCGAGGACATCGGTGACCCGCAACTCCTTGGTGCCGTCGACATGGGTCGAGAAGTTCTGCCAGAACTCGCGCAGAACGTCCTTCCAGGCCAATTTGCCGGCGGAGATGAGATCGAGCTTCTCTTCGAGTTCGGCGGTGAAATCGTACTCGACATAGCGCTCGAAGAAATTGTGCAGGAAGGCCGTGACCAACCGGCCCTTGGCCTCGGGCAGAAGCTTGCGCTTTTCATGCACGACGTAGTCGCGGTCCTGCAGCGTCTGCAGCGTCGAGGCGTAGGTCGAAGGACGGCCGATGCCGAGCTCTTCCATCCGCTTGATCAGGGAGGCCTCCGAGTAACGCGGCGGCGGCTCGGTGAAGTGCTGCGAGGCGTCGATGGCGCGTTTGGCGAGGTCGTCGTTCGCCAGAATCTCCGGCAGACGCGCCGAATCCTCGTCGTCATCGCCAGCATCCGGGGCGCGACTATCGTCGCGATGGTCGACATAGGCGCCGATGAAGCCGTCGAACTTGATCACCTGACCGGTCGCACGCAGCGTCGCGGTCTTGCCGCCACCGCTCGCGAAGATGTCGACGGTCGTGCGTTCGATTTCGGCCGAGGCCATCTGGCTGGCGATGCAGCGCTTCCAGATGAGGTCGTAGAGACGCGCCTGGTCGCGATCGAGATAGCGCTCGACATCCTTCGGCGCACGGCCGAACTCGGTCGGACGAATGGCCTCGTGCGCCTCCTGAGCGTTCTTGGCCTTGGTCGCGTAATAGCGCGGCTTCTCGGGGACGTAGCGCTCGCCGAAGCTGGCGCCGATGGATTGGCGCGCGTCCGCAACGGCCTCCGGCGCCATCTGCACGCCGTCGGTCCGCATATAGGTGATCAGGCCGACGGTCTCGCCGCCGACATCGACACCTTCGTAGAGCTTCTGCGCGACCTGCATGGTTCGCGAGGCCGAAAAGCCGAGCTTGGCGGAGGCGGCCTGCTGCAATGTCGAGGTGGTGAAGGGCGGGCCGGGATTGCGCTTCGTCGGCTTGGCTTCGACGCTGTCAACGCGGTAGGTCGCGCCTTCGAGCATCGAACGAACCACCGATGCGCGCTCCTCGTTGCCGATCGACAGCTTCTGCAGCTTCTCCCCGTCGAAAACCGTCAGGCGCGCCTTGAAGTCATCGCCGCGCGGCGTGGCGAGCTGGGCGGCGATCTGCCAGTATTCGTCCGTCTTGAAGCGCTCGATCTCGGCTTCCCGGTCGCAGATGAGCCGCAGCGCCACCGACTGGACCCGGCCGGCGGAGCGGGCGCCCGGCAGCTTGCGCCAGAGTACTGGCGACAGGGTAAACCCGACCAGATAGTCGAGTGCCCGGCGGGCGAGATAGGCATTGACCAGCGGTTCGTCGATCTCCCGCGGATTGGCCATGGCGTCGAGGACGGCCTTCTTGGTGATGGCATTGAAGACGACGCGGCTGACCGGCTTCTTGCCGATCGCCTTTTTCTGGCGCAGCACTTCCAGAACATGCCAGGAAATCGCTTCGCCTTCGCGATCGGGATCGGTGGCGAGGACGAGGCCGTCGGCGGCCCGAACCGCTTGGGCGATCTCCGTCAGCCGCTTCTGGGACGGTTTGGCGACCTCCCAGATCATCTCGAAATCCTCGTCCGGCCGCACGGACCCGTCTTTTGGCGGCAGATCGCGGACATGACCGTAGGAGGCGATAACCTTGTAGTTTCCGCCGAGATATTTGTTGATCGTCTTCGCTTTGGCAGGCGATTCAACGATGACGACATCCATAGATATTATGTCCTGGCAGGAGAAAGGTCATACCGGCAGCCGAATGCACAGCCGAAGATGGCGAGATTCCGACTGTCGACCGTCCCGTCACATGGACAGTCCGGCGCGGGCGGTCAACCCCGACGAGGACTACGTAAGATGGGCTTGCAACTATAGAGGGAATTTTTCTATAAATGCCTATCGTCAGGTGATCCGGGCTCCGCCACATCTGAACTGCCGATATCCTTGAGTTTCTGGAGTTTTGCCGTCCATGTCAGCCAATCCAACCGATCGACGGGAAAATCTCCAATATGTCCGTGATATGCTCGAGCAATTAAAGGTTGTGTCCGGGGCCAGGGAGGGGTCGATCCTCGGATATTTGATGGACATGGCGCGACTCGAGACAGAGCAACAGATCGGTTCGTCAGCCGAGACATCAAAGAAGCAGTGACACCCGGCCGTTGGCGTGCCGTTCAAGACGCCCAGCAAGATCGAGTTCAAGCAAGACCAACTGTACGGCGCCGGGCGACGATCCGGTGTGCGCAATGATGTCGTCGATATCGATGGGGGTCGTCCCCAGCGTTTCGACGATGCGCTCGCGTTCGCCTTCGGCGGGTTCATCGGCGGGGCCATTCCCCGCGGGCTCTTCCAACGCGACATCGCCGTCGTTCGGCGTCATCCGTGCGTCGAGGGGACGCAGTGCTGCGATGACATCTTCGGCATCCGTCGCCAGAATCGCACCCTCCTTGAGAAGGCCGTTGGTGCCGACCGCGCGCGGATCGAGCGGCGATCCGGGAACGGCGAAGACGAGCCGGCCCATTTCGGCGGACAAGCGGGCACTGATCAGGGAGCCCGACCGCGTGGCTGCTTCCACCACCAAAAGCCCGAGCGCCATCCCGGCAACCAGACGGTTGCGACGCGGAAAGTCCCTGGCACGCGGCTCCCAGCCGAATGGCATTTCGGAGATGAGGCAACCGTCGGCATCGACGATTTGTCGCATCAGTGGCCGGTTTTCGTTCGGATAGGGTCGGTCCAGGCCACCGGCGAAAACCCCCACCGTGCCGGTCGCAAGCGATGCCTCGTGCGCAGCGGCGTCGATCCCGCGGGCAAGCCCGGAAACAATGGAGTAGCCGGCGCGACCGAGTTCGACGGCAAACCGTCGGGTCAACTTGATGCCGGAGAGCGAGGCGTTGCGGGCACCGACGATGGCGACCGCCGGGCGCATCAGGACGTCCGTGCCGCCCATGACGGCCAGAACCGGCGGTGCCTGTTCCATGCGGCGCAGCAGGACCGGATAATCCGGCTCACCGAGGCAGACGAAGCGCGCGCTGAGCCGCTCGGCATTTGCCATCTCGTCTTCGATCGCCGCCAAGCTGGCCACGCGGATCTTGCGACCGCCGCGAGCCGCCAGGTCCGGCAGTGCCTCCAGCGCCGCCTCGGCGCCGCCGTAGCGATTGATGAGCGCGCGAAACGTGGCGGGGCCGACATTCTCGCTGCGGATCAGGCGCAGCCACGCGAGCCGCGTGGTCAGGGGGAGGTGGACGCCGGGCTTCTGAGCGTCCGTAAGAGTCACCCCTTCGCTCCGATCTTGCCTTCCTCACCGGAGAGCAGACGGCGGATATTGGCGTGGTGCTTGATATAGACCAGCAGCGTCAGCACTGCGGTAAGCGTCGCGGCCGTCTCGAAGCCGAGCGCGAAATAGGCGGGCGGCACCACCAGCGTCGCGGCGAGGGCGGCGAGGGACGAATAGCGAGAGAAATAAGCGACCGACAGCCAGACGGCCGCAAAGATCAGCACTCCAACTGGAGCGATGCCCAGCAAGATGCCGAGATAGGTGGCGACGCCCTTGCCGCCCTTGAAGCTCAGCCAGACCGGAAAAAGGTGGCCGAGGAAGGCACCAAGGCCAGCAAACGCGGCCGGCACGTCTCCCCAGATTGCCGCGGCGACGACAACGGGGACCGTCCCCTTCAGGATATCGCCCGCGAGCGTCAGTGCCGCCATCGGCTTGTTGCCGGTGCGCAACGCGTTGGTCGCGCCGATATTGCCCGACCCGATCTTGCGGATGTCGCCGAGGCCGAAAAGCCTCGCAAAGATCAGGCCGAACGGAATCGTACCGCAGAGATAACCACCGGCAAGCGCCGCCGCGATGATCAGACCCATCTCCCCTTCGCTCACCAAAAGACTCAACCCCCGTCCGTTTCGGTTGCAGAAAAGACTGTGCGGCCCGCAACGAAGGTTCGCAAGACCCGGCCCTGGAAGCGGGCGTTTTCGAATGCAGTGTTCTTCGAGCGCGAATGGATTGCTTCCTCGCTGAAGATGAAGGGCGCATCGAGGTCGACGAGCGCCATATCCGCCGGCCGGCCGGGAACGAGCGTGCCCCGGTCGAGACCCAGCAAGCCGGCTGGGGCCGAGGTCATCGACTCGATGATCCGAAACAGCGGGACATCGCCAGCGTGGTGCAACCGCAAGGCCGCGGGCAGGAGGGTTTCCAGACCGATGGCGCCGCTCTCGGCTTCGGCGAAGGGGCGGCGTTTGCCGTCGGCGTCCTGCGGATCGTGGGAGGAGACAATAATGTCGATCGTTCCGTCGGCCAGCGCGGCGACCATCGCGGAACGGTCGTCCTCGCCGCGCAACGGCGGAGACAGGCGAAAATAGGTCCGGTATTCGCCGATGTCGTTCTCGTTCAGCGACAGATGGTTGATCGAGACGCCGGCGCTCGCCCTGATGCCGCGCTGCTTGGCACGCCGTATGACCTCAGCCGATTCGCCAAGCGAAATCTTGGCCGCATGATAGCGGCAGGTCGTCAGGGCGGCGAGCCGCAGATCCCGCTCCAGCGGGATGATTTCGGCCTCGGCCGGCGCACCCGGCAGGCCGAGCCAGGAGGCGAGAAGGCCCTCGTTCATGACGCCGTCGCCGCTGAGCGCCGCGTCCTGGGTCTCGTGCATGACGAGCGCGTCGAAATCGCGCGCATACGTCATGATCCGGCGCAGCAGCGCCGGGTTCGCTATGGTCCGACGGCCGTCGGTGAAGGCGCGGACGCCCGCGTCCGACAGGAGGCCGATCTCGGTCATCTCCTCGCCCTTCAGGCCGCGGGTCAAAGCCGCGGCGGGAAAGACATTGACGGATGCGGTGTCGCGTGCGGTTCGCATGACGAATTCGGCGATGGCGACATCGTCGACCACCGGATTGGTGTCGGGCATGGTGAGGATCGACGTCACGCCGCCAGCCGCGGCCGCCGCGGAGGCCGACGCGATCGTCTCGCGGTGTTCGCCGCCGGGTTCGCCGATGAACACCCTCGCATCGACGAGGCCCGGCAAAAGCACGAGCCCACGCCCGTCGATTACCTCCGCGCCATCCGGCCGTCCCTGGTTCAGTGCATCGGCGCCTGACGCTGCTATCTGGCCGTCGGCGATCACGACCGACCCGACCGTGTCGAGCGATCGGGCCGGGTCGATGATTCGCACCTGTTCGATGACGAGGGGGCGAAGCGGGTCGCTCATATCGTATCCTCCGGACCGCCGATCAGGGCCTCCATCACGGCCATCCGAACGGCGACACCCATCTCGACCTGTTCCTCGATGACGCTTTGCGGTCCGTCGGCGATCTCGGAGGCGATCTCGACCCCCCGATTCATCGGCCCCGGATGCATGACCAGCGCATCCGGCTTGGCAATCTTCAGCTTGTCTGAGTCGAGGCCGAAATAGCGGAAATACTCGCGCACCGACGGCACGAAGGAGCCGGCCATGCGCTCGCGCTGGAGCCGCAGCATCATCACCACGTCGGCATCTTTCAGGCCGTCCGCCATCCGCCGGTGAACCTCGACGCCCATCTGCTCGATGCCGCGCGGCAAAAGAGTCGAGGGCGCGACGACCCGGACCTGAGCGCCCAGCGCGTTCAGCAGGAGAATGTTCGAGCGGGCGACGCGGCTGTGCAAGACGTCGCCGCAGATCGTCACGATGAGCCCCGCTATCCGCCCCTTTCGCCGCCGGATGGTCAGGGCGTCGAGCAACGCCTGGGTCGGGTGCTCATGGGCTCCGTCGCCGGCATTGACCACGGAACAGGCCACCTTCTGGGCGAGCAGCGCGACGGCGCCCGCCGAGTGGTGCCGCACGACGAGAATATCAGGTCGCATGGCGTTCAGCGTCATCGCCGTGTCGATCAGCGTCTCGCCCTTTTTGACGGAGGAGTTCGCGACCGACATGTTCATAACGTCGGCGCCGAGACGCTTGCCGGCGAGTTCGAACGAGGCCTGGGTTCGGGTAGAGGCCTCGAAGAAGAGATTGATCTGGGTCCGCCCCTTGAGGGTCGACTTTTTCTTGTCTCGGCGGCGGCCGACTGCGACCTCCGCTTCGGCCAAATCGATCAACTGCTCGATCTCGTGCGGTTGCAGGCTGGCAATGCCGAGAAGGTGTCGCTGGGAAAATGCGGGAGAGGAAGGGGTCGCGTTCATAAAAACCACGCCTATAGGCAATCGCGGGTTTTGCGGCAAGGATCGTCATGGCGAGCCAACCGAACGAGGAGGCTGATATGGCCGAAACGACATTACAGACCCATGATGTGGTCAACCAGTCTTCCGATTACGCCGGCTTCAATGCTTTTCGAAGCGACCCGCTGCTGAGGCATCTTGCGGCGGAGTTCGGCGACGCGACGCTCCTGGCGCTGGAGCAGCATGGGCGGTTTTGCGGTTCCGCCGAGGCCCACGACCTTGCCCGCCTCGCCAATACCGAACCGCCGAAGTTGCGCCGTTTCGACGAGAAGGGACGTCGGCTGGAACTCGTCGACTATCATCCTGCCTATCATGCGCTGATGCGCCGCTCGATCGCGGACGGCTTGCATGCGTCGCTGTGGAGCGGTCCGGTCGAGGAGGAGGGCTTTCGCCACCGTGCCCGAGCGGTGCGCTTCTATATGACGGCTGGCGTTGAATGCGGTCATCTATGCCCGATAACGATGACCAGCGCGGCGGTCGCGCCTCTCGCCGCAGCGCCGGAGGTGCGGGAGGCGTGGCTGCCGGCAATCGCGACCCGGCAGTACGACCCCGGCGTCAAGCCGCCGCTGACCAAGGCAGGCGTCACGCTCGGCATGGGAATGACGGAGAAGCAGGGCGGGACGGACGTTCGCGCCAATACGTCGCGGGCGGTCGACATCGGAAACGGCCGCTACCGCATCACCGGCCACAAATGGTTCATGTCCGCGCCGATGTCGGATGCTTTCCTTGTTCTCGCACAGACCGCCGACGGCCCGACCTGCTTCCTGATGCCGCGGCGGCGCGACGACGATATGCTCAACGGCCTTTTCATCCAGCGGCTCAAGGACAAGCTCGGCAACCGCTCCAACGCTTCGGCGGAGGTCGAATTCATCGATGCCGAGGCGGTCCGGATCGGCGATTCGGGGAGGGGCGTCCGCACGATCATCGACATGGTCACGCTGACCCGGCTCGATTGTGCGCTTGCCTCCGCCGGCCTGATGCGAGGCGCGCTCGCCGAGGCGGTACATCATTGCCGCGAGCGTCAGGTGTTCGGCAATGTCCTGGTCGATCAGCCTCAGATGATCAGGGTGCTCGCTGACATGGCCCTGGACGTCGCCGGTGCGACGGCGCTGTCGTTGCGCCTGGCCGAGTCCTTCGACCGTCGCTCGCAGGATGGCGACGGCGCCGCCGAGGCGGCCTGGGCGCGGGTCATGACGCCGGTGACGAAATATTGGGTCTGCAAGCTGGCGCCCGCGCTCACCTACGAAGCGATGGAGTGCCTCGGCGGCAACGGTTATGTGGAGGATGGGCGGCTCGCCAGAGCTTATCGGGAGGCGCCGGTGAACGCCATCTGGGAAGGCTCGGGCAACGTCATGGCGCTCGATCTCGCCCGGGTGCTGCGGCAGGACCCGGATGCCTTCGAGACGGTAATCGGGCTGATCGAAACGGATCTGGGCGTCACGGCGGGCGGCACGCCAGGCGTCCTGCGGGCCGCGCTGTCGATGGCCCTGTCCGACGAAGGCGCATGCCGGCTGTTTGCCGAGCAACTGGCGCTCGCCGGCGCGGCTGCCGCGTTGCGTCGTCTGAACGCCGCGCGCGCCGCTGATGCCTTCGTCGATACGCGGCTCGGCGGCGTGTTCCGCCACACCTACGGGATGCTCGATCTGCGTCACGACTCCCGCGCCATCGTCGATAATCTTTATCCACCGATCCGCTGACGACGGTATACCTCGGGTTTTTGCGGCAACCCTATGGGGAGTTGGAAGTTATTCCAGAACCGGAGAGAAATCGGGGGAGTGGCCCGGAGCCATTAAGGTTAACGTTCGGTATCGGTTGCGGCGAAGGGAGCGGATCGCGAGACTGGGCGTTAATGAACTGGTAACCATGACGTAGGGAGGCACCCATGCGCCGTTTGGCGACGACCCTGGCACTGAGTGCCTGGACGGGGTTCACCGCTCTCACAGGCCTGCGCCTCGCTCAAGAGGCAGGGATGCTCGGAGGTCTGCCGGGTGACGGGTGGGGCGGCCTGCTGGCCCTGATGCCCAATCCCCTTGATCTCGGCCTGCTTCCGCATCAGGCGCTCGCCTTCGCTGCGATGTTCGCCGCATTGGCGATCGGTTTCGGCGTGGGGATTGCCGGCCTGAACGTATCGTCGGTGGCCGCCGCGCGCAGGGCCGAGCCCATCGCCGGTGCCGTGCTTGTAGCGCTTGTCGCCCTTTACGCATCGACGGCACTGATGGGTTCGCCGGTCGCCGAGGTCTTCGGGGAGGGGCCGGGCTTCCTCGTCTCAGTAGCGTTCACATTTGGAGCGCTGCTGTTCGACCATCTGATGGAAGTCGACGAGGACGGCGCCGACGACGCGACGTTCGAGACGATACTCCAGTCCATTCGGGCAGCCGAGCGCAGGGCGTTGATCGAAAATCAGCGGTCGTCGAAATTCGAAGAAAGCGATGGCCACTGATGCGTAAGCTTCTCGCCCTTTGGCTCGGCCCGCTGGCGTTCTTCTGGGGCTGGTATTTCCTGTCGCTCAACGATCTGGGCGGGGTGTTCTTCTCCCGCGCGCTGCATGATCAAGTCTTCAACATGTATGGGACCATGCTGGGGATCGAGCCGACTGCCATTCCCGGCATGATCGCCGAGGCCCTTGTCGTCGACAGTCTGATTCTCGGGGCCATCGTCGCATTTCGCAAGCGTCGCAAGATCGCCGCGTGGTGGGAGAACCGCCGAGCATCCGAGCCGAATGCATTTGCGGCGCCTGCCTACGTCGCCTATGGCCGCAGCGACGAAAGCCTGTCCAGCGCGCCCTGAAGGATGAAGGCAGCAGCAGCCGAATCGATCCGCTCGGCGCGTTTGCGGCGCGAGACGTCCGCTTCCAGCAAGCCGCGTTCCGCTGCCACCGTCGACAGCCGCTCGTCCCAAAGAAGCACCGGACGCGGGTCGAACTGCGCGTAATTGCGCACGAAAGCCCGGGTCGACTGGACGCGAGGCCCCTCGGAGCCGTTCATATTGAGGGGCAGGCCGACCACGATGCCAGCGACGCGTTCGCTGTCCAGAGCGGCCAACAGGGCCTTGGCGTCGATCGTGAACTTGACCCGCCGGATTACCTTGCGCGGCGTCGCGAAGCCTTGTCCGAGATCCGAGACGGCGAGCCCGATGGTCTTGGTTCCGAGGTCGATACCAGCGATCGTTGCACCTTCCGGCACATTTGCGGCGAACTCATCGATTGCGAGGATGGGCATTCCAAATCCTTGACCGTTCCGCCTTTACGCGCAGTTAGCACGGCGAGCGCAGACTATGGCAAACCGCCGGGTTTTCCTTCCACGGCAAGGAGCAGCTTCATGAAGATCACCTATTTCGGCCATTCCGCATTTCGAATCGAGACGGCCGCTTCGGTTATCCTGATCGACCCGTTTCTCACGGGAAATCCGCATTTCAAGGGCGATCTGGCAGCGGCGGCCGAAGGCGTGACGCATATCGTGCTCAGCCACGGCCACGCCGATCATGTCGGCGATACGGTGGAACTGGCGAAGCGACACGGCTGCAAGATCGTGGGCAATTACGAGCTGGTGAACTGGCTGGGCAAGCAGGGCGCCGAGAACGGCGAAGGGGGAAACACCGGCGGCACGATCGCCTTCGGCGATTTTACCGTGACTTTCACACAAGCGTTCCATTCGTCCGGCCATGTCGAGGAGGACGGGACGGTGACCTATCTCGGCATGCCAAACGGCCTCGTCTTCCATTTCGACGACGGGCCGACGGTCTATCATATGGGCGACACCGACATTTTCGCCGACATGGCGCTGATCGAGGAGCTGCACGCGCCGAAGATCGCGATGGTGCCTATCGGCGACCGCTTCACCATGGGGGCGGCTGTGGCGGCCTTGGCCTGCCGACGCTACTTCAACTTCGATACGATCATGCCAATCCACTGGGGCACCTTCCCCATGCTCGACGCGACGCCGGACAAGTTCATCGAAGCGATGGAAGGGGAGGCCAGCAAGGTCCGCAATCCGGCGATCGGAGAAGCCTTCGGGGTCTGAGGGGTTCTGCCGTCAGACCCTCCTTCGACCAGCGTGAGGATGATGGACGGGACGCGCCGTTGCCTCGTGCCGGCCACGCCGCTATAGCTCGCGAAAATCTTGTCACAACCATAGGGCCGCAATGTCCGTCGATACCAATACCGTCCGCCGGGTCGCCCGGCTGGCCCGAATCGCCGTTACCGACGACGACGTCGCAGCCATGGAGGGCGAACTCAACGCCATCCTCGGCTTCGTGGAGCACCTCGGTGAGGTCGACGTCGAAGGCGTCGAGCCGATGACTTCGGTGATCCCGATGGCAATGAAGAAGCGCGCCGATGTCGTCACCGACGGGGCGAAGGTCGACGACATCATGGCCAATGCCCCGGTGAGCGACGACCATTTCTTCGTCGTGCCGAAGGTGGTGGAATAGCCGGCGATGGCCGTTACGATCGCGGTGGAAACGCCGCTCCAGGATGAAGTGCGGACGCTGGTTGCCAGCCTCAATGGCTATCTGCAACCACTCTCGCCCCCGGAGTTTCAATTCCAGCTGACCGCCGAACAGATGGCGGATGCGGATACCACCGTGTTTGTAATGCGCGACGACACCGGCGAAGCGGTCGGGATCGGGGCGTTGAAAGTGCATGATGCGACGCTTGGCGAGATCAAGCGAATGTTCACGACACCAGCCGTGCGTGGCACTGGTGCGGGCTGGAAAATTCTGCGGGCGATCGAAGCCAAGGCTCGCGACCTCGGTCTTGGCCGGCTGGTTCTCGAAACCGGGTCGACCACGGGCTTCGAACCGGCCTGGGCGCTGTACGAGCGCTCGGGTTTCACGCCTTGCGGTCCAGTCCTCGATTATCCGGATTCCGCCTACAATTGCTTTTATGAGAAGACCCTGACCTGATGAATGATCTGACTTCACTGACCATAGCGGAAGCACGCGGCAAGCTGGCGTCGAAGGACATCGGCGCCGTCGAACTGACGGACGCCTATCTGGCCGCCATCGACCAGGCCAATGGCGCGCTCAATGCCTATGTCGCGGTGACGGCCGATAAGGCGCGCGACATGGCGAAGGCGTCCGACGCGCGCTTGGCCAAGGGCGAGGGCGGGGCGCTCGAAGGCATTCCGCTCGGCATCAAGGATCTGTTCGCGACCGAAGGTATCCACACCCAGGCCTGCAGCCACATTCTCGACGGCTTCAAGCCGCGCTACGAATCCACCGTCACGGCCAATTTGTGGGCTGACGGCGCGGTAATGCTCGGCAAGCTCAACATGGACGAGTTCGCCATGGGCTCGTCGAACGAGACGTCCTATTACGGCCCGGTCAAGAACCCTTGGCGGAAGAAGGGTTCCAACCTCGACCTCGTGCCCGGCGGCTCGTCCGGCGGATCGGCCGCGGCGGTGGCGGCGCATCTTTGCGCCGGTGCGACGGCGACCGACACCGGCGGCTCCATCCGCCAGCCGGCCGCCTTCACCGGCACGGTCGGCATCAAGCCCACCTACGGGCGCTGCTCGCGCTGGGGCACCGTCGCCTTTGCCTCCTCGCTCGACCAGGCCGGGCCGATTGCCCGTGATGTCCGCGACGCGGCGATCCTGTTGAAATCGATGGCCTCCGTCGATGCGAAGGACACGACATCGGTCGACCGTGACGTGCCGGACTATGAGGCAGCGATCGGCCGCTCCGTGAAGGGGCTCAGGATCGGCATCCCGAAGGAATACCGGGTGGACGGCATGCCGGGCGAGATCGAAACCCTTTGGCAGCAGGGTGTCGCCTGGCTGAAGGACGCTGGCGCCGAGATCGTCGACGTCTCGCTGCCGCATACGAAATACGCGCTTCCAGCCTATTACATCGTCGCGCCGGCCGAGGCGTCGTCCAATCTGGCGCGCTATGACGGCGTGCGCTACGGCCTGCGCGTGCCGGGCAAGGACATCGCGGATATGTACGAGAAGACCCGCGCCGAGGGATTCGGCCGCGAGGTCAAACGCCGAGTCATGATCGGCACCTATGTGCTCTCATCCGGCTATTACGATGCCTATTACCTGCGGGCGCAAAAAGTCCGGACGTTGATCAAACGCGATTTCGAGACCGTCTATGCCGACGGCATCGACGCGCTGCTGACGCCGGCGACGCCCTCGGCGGCCTTCGGCATCGCCGACCAGGAAATGGCCTCAGATCCGGTGAAAATGTATCTCAACGACATCTTCACGGTCACCGTGAACATGGCGGGTCTGCCGGGAATTGCGGTGCCGGCCGGACTGACTGGCGACGGACTGCCGCTGGGACTCCAATTGATCGGTCGGCCGTTCGACGAGGAAACGTTGTTCGCGCTCGGTCATGTCATCGAGCAGGCGGCCGGACGGTTCGAGCCGGCCAAGTGGTGGTAACATCAACGAGAGCTCGCAATTCACCCGTCAGTGCCCAGACCGCTTCTTCCTCTGAAAGCCGACCATGA
The DNA here is from genome assembly GCF_036549515.1 of Aurantimonas sp. E1-2-R+4. Lineage (NCBI taxonomy): Bacteria > Pseudomonadati > Pseudomonadota > Alphaproteobacteria > Hyphomicrobiales > Aurantimonadaceae > Aurantimonas > Aurantimonas sp. E1-2-R+4. The sequence goes on from NZ_JAZHLK010000001.1 coordinate 151,320, forward strand.
CCCTCATCGACACCCGCACACCCGATCCGAAGAACTTCATCTCCGGTGCTACCGGCGACTGGGAGATCGTCATCGGCATGGAGGTTCACGCCCAGGTCTCGTCGGAAGCCAAGCTGTTTTCCGGCGCTTCCGCCGAATATGGCGGCGAGGCGAATAACCACGTCAGCCTCGTCGACGCGGCGATGCCCGGTATGCTGCCGGTGATTAATGAGGAGTGCGTGCGCCAGGCAGTCCGCACCGGGCTTGGCCTCAAGGCCGAGATCAAGCATCGCTCGGTGTTCGACCGGAAGAATTATTTCTATCCGGATCTGCCGCAGGGCTACCAGATTTCGCAGTTCAAGGATCCGATCGTCGGGGAGGGGGTCGTCAGCGTCTCGGTCGGACCGAACTCCAAGGGCGAGTTCGAGGAGATCGAGGTGGGTGTCGAACGGCTGCACCTGGAACAGGACGCCGGCAAGTCGATGCACGACCAGCATCCGACCATGTCATTCGTCGACCTCAACCGATCGGGCGTCGCGCTGATGGAGATCGTTTCCAAGCCCGACATGCGCTCGGCCGACGAGGCGAAGGCCTATCTGACCAAGCTGCGCACTATCCTGCGCTATCTCGGCACCTGCGACGGCAATATGGACGAAGGCTCGATGCGCGCCGACGTCAATGTCTCGGTGCGCCGTCCCGGCGGCGCCTTCGGTACCCGCTGCGAGATCAAGAACGTCAACTCGATCCGCTTCGTCGGCCAGTCGATCGAAGCGGAGGCCCGGCGTCAGATCGCGATCATCGAGGACGGCGGCACGATCGACCAGGAGACGCGGCTGTTCGATCCGGTCAAGGGCGAGACGCGGGCGATGCGCACCAAGGAAGACGCGCATGACTACCGCTATTTCCCCGATCCGGACCTGTTGCCGCTGGAATTCGACCAGGCCTATATCGACGCGCTGCTGAAGGAACTGCCGGAGCTCCCCGACGACAAGAAGAACCGGCTGATCAAGGATGCCGGGCTGTCGCCCTACGACGCCTCCATCCTCGTTTCCGAAAAGGCGATCGCCGACTACTTCGAGAAGGTGGCCGACGGCCGCGACGCCAAGCAGGCCGCCAACTGGACGATCAACGACCTGCTCGGGGCGCTGAACAAGGCCGGCAAGGGGATCGACGAATCGCCCATCTCGGCCGAGCAGCTCGGCGCGATCCTCGACCTGATCCGCGAAGGCACGATCTCAGGCAAGATCGCCAAGGACCTCTTCGAGATCGTCTGGAACGAGGGTGGTGATCCCAAGCAACTCGTCGACGAGCGCGGCATGAAGCAGGTGACCGACACCGGCGCGATCGAAAAGGCGGTGGACGAGGTGATTGCCGCCAATCCCGACAAGGTCAGCCAGGCCATGGCCAAGCCGACGATGGCCGGCTGGTTCGTCGGCCAGGTGATGAAGGCAACTGGCGGCAAGGCCAACCCCCAAGCGGTGAACGCGCTGGTCAAGGCCAAGCTCGGGCTCGAATGACGCCGTTCTTCATCCGCACGGCCGGACCGCGCGATCTTCAGGCGATCAGCGATCTGCTTCGCGAGACCTGGCACGCGACCTATGACGGCATCTACGGCGCGGCGCGGGTGTCGGAACTCACCGCGTCGTGGCATTCGGTGGATGCGCTGAAGCCACGGCTCGGCCGGCTGAATTCCGAGTTCCTGGTCGCTGACGACGGCGGGCGGCTTGGCGGCATGGCCTTTGCCGCCGCGACCGAAGGAAACGGCAGGACAATCGTCCTGCACCAACTCTACGTTCGGCCTGGCTGCCAGCGGGCCGGCATCGGTCGGAGCCTGCTGGCCGAGATCGAGGAATGCTTCCCGCAGGCCGAGCGGCTGCGGCTTGAGGTCGAGGAGGCCAACGAACCGGCGATCCGATTCTACCGGAGCGCGGGATTCGCATGTACGGGATCGACCGCCAATTGCTGCGACGACACATCGGGAATCCCCGCCGCGGTCTATGAAAAGCGCCTGACCTGACCGCTCGCGGCCGGGTGGACATTTTTCCCCGGCGGCAGCATAACGAGCCCGCATCGCGGCGGCGCGCATCGCGGCGGCCAGCATCGAGACGGATTGAGATCCCCATGAAGGAATGGCTGCTTCAGATCTTCACCTGGTGGAACGGTCAGACGATCGGCACCCGGTTTTTCACCTGGCGGTTCGGCCGGAGCCTCGGCGAGGATCATCTGGGCAATGTCTATTACCAGAACGCGGACGGCTCCAAGCGCTGGGTGATCTACAACGGTCCAGCGGACGCGTCGGCCATTCCTCCCGGCTGGCATGGCTGGATGCACCACCGTGTCGATACGCCACCGTCGTCAGAGGACTACGTCCCTCGTAGCTGGCAGAAGCCGCACCAGCCGAACCATACCGGCACCCCCTTGGCGTACCGGCCCAAAGGCTCGCTGCTCAATCCGGCGGAGCGTCCGCGTGTCACCGGAGACTACGACGCCTGGACGCCGTAATCGACAGAGAGGCGCGTTGTCCATCCAGACTGCCGATGGACCGGCACCGTTCCTATTTCCCGGTCTGCCCTGCGTCGGCAAAATGGCGCCGGTTTCAAACGCTCAATTCTCTGCCGTAATCGTCTGGCACAGAGTGGTGTGGTCATGTCGGGATAGCGGCTTTCGACACGTCGAGGAAGATTTGATGAATAACCGTATTCTGAGTTCGATCTTGGTCGCCGCGACCCTTGGTTTGGGGATCTCGCCGGCGGCGGCGCAGGAACGCGTCTCGAACCCGGTCGCGGTGTTTTCCGGTCTCGACAAAATCACCGGTCGGATCACCAGTTTCGACGTCTATATCGACGAGACGGTCCAGTTCGGTGCGCTGCAGGTCACGCCGAAAGTCTGCTACAGCAGCGCCGAGGGACAGATCGCCAAGACCGACGCGTTTGTGCAGGTCGACGAGATAACGTTGCAGCGCGATATCCGGCAAATTTTTTCCGGCTGGATGTTCGCCGATTCCCCCGGTCTCAACGCCGTTGAACACCCAGTCTACGATGTCTGGTTGAAGAGCTGTAAGAGCGATTCGGCCGTTCCCGCTCCCGAGGGGTAAAAGGTCGCATCCTCGGAGACCGCTTCCGCCAGAAGCACCTGATAGGCATCGCGATGCACCTCGATTGCGCCGAACGAGGCGAGATGATCGGTCAGGAACTGCGTGTCGAGCAGGCGGTAGCCGCCGCGGCTGAGGCGCTCCCACAGATAGGCGAGCGCGATCTTCGAGGCGTCGGTCCGGCGTGAGAACATGCTCTCACCAAAGAACGCCGCGCCGAGCGAAACGCCATAGAGTCCCCCGACCAACTCCTCCCCCTCCCAGACCTCGACGGAATGCGCGAAGCCTTCGCGAAACAGCGACAGGGTCAGCGATCGAATCTGAGAGTTGATCCAGGTCTGCGACCGGCCGGGGGCGGCCTCGGCGCAGCCATCGACCACGGCCGGGAAGGCGGTGTCCACCCGGATCTCGAACGGAGCGCGCCGGATCGTCTTGCGCAGGCTCCGCGACAGATGAAACTCGTCGAGCGGCAATATCCCGCGCTCGGTCGGGTCGATCCAGAAAATGCCGGGATCGTCGGCGGTTTCCGCCATCGGAAAGATCCCGCAGGCATAGGCTTTCAAAAGAATGCTCGGCGTGATCTCGAACCGCTGTCCGCCGCGCCGGACCATGGTGTCAATCCATCGCCTTCGCGGCGAGATAGTTTTCCAGCCAATGGATGTCGTAGTCGCCGGTGCCGATGTCGGGGTTGTCGACCAGGTCACGGAACAGCGGCAGCGTCGTCTTGACCCCATCGACGACGATCTCGTCCAACGCTCGGCGTAGCCGCATCATGCATTCGGCGCGGTTGCGGCCATGCACGATCAGCTTGCCGATCAGGCTGTCGTAGAAAGGCGGAATCTTGTAGCCCTGATAGACGCCGGAATCGACCCGCACGCCCAGGCCGCCAGGCATATGATAATGCGTGATCTCACCGGGTGAGGGAGCGAAGGTCTTCGGATCCTCGGCATTGATCCGGCATTCGATGGCATGGCCGGAGAACTGAATCTCGGATTGTTTAATGGACAGTCCTTGACCGCTCGCCACACGAATCTGTTCATGTACGAGGTCGAGACCGGTGATGGCCTCGGTCACGGGGTGCTCGACCTGCAGACGGGTGTTCATTTCGATGAAATAGAACTCGCCGTTTTCATAGAGAAATTCGATCGTCCCCGCGCCCCGATAACGAAGCTCGGACATGGCGTTCGCGCAGACACTGCCGATCCTTGCGCGCTGCGCATCGTCGAGTGCGGGCGAGTTCGCCTCTTCCCAGACCTTTTGATGGCGCCGCTGTAGCGAGCAGTCGCGCTCGCCAAGATGGATGGCATTGCCGGCTCCGTCGCCGAAAACCTGCACCTCGATATGGCGCGGCTTTTGCAGATATTTCTCGAGATAGACCGCGTCGTCGCCGAAGGCCGATCCCGCTTCGGCGCGGGCGGTCGCCAGCGCGTTGGAAAGGTCGCCAGCCGAGTGCGCGACCTTCATGCCACGTCCGCCGCCGCCGGCGGATGCCTTGACCAGTACGGGGAAGCCGATGTCGTTGGCGATTTTCAAAGCTTCGTCGTCGTCGGTCACCGCACCCGGCGAGCCGGGAACGACTGGGATGCCGAGGCGCTTGGCCGTGCGCTTGGCCTCGATCTTGTCGCCCATGATCCGGATATGGTCGGCGGTTGGGCCGATAAAGGTGACGTTATGCGCCTCGAGAATGTCGGCGAAGCGGGCATTTTCGGACAGAAAACCATAGCCGGGATGAACCGCGTCGGCGCCCGATATTTCACAGGCGGCGACGATCTGGGGAATATTGAGATAACTGTCGCGCGCCGGCGGTGGCCCGATGCACACGCTTTCATCGGCAAGCCGCACATGCATCGCCGTGTTGTCGGCGGTCGAATGCACCGCGACCGTCGAGATGCCGAGTTCCTTGCAGGCGCGCAGAACTCGCAGTGCGATCTCGCCGCGATTGGCAATCAGAACCTTCTTGACCATCCCGTGCCCCTCAAGCGACCACGACGAGCGGCTCGCCGTATTCCACTGGCTGGGCATTCTCGACCAGGATCTTGACGACCTTGCCGGCCCGCGGTGCCGGGATCTGGTTCATCGTCTTCATTGCTTCGATGATCAGCAGCGTTTCGCCTTCCGCGACCTGCTGGCCGATTTCAATGAAATGCCGGCCCCCAGGGGCGGATGAGAGATAAACTGTTCCGACCATGGGCGAGGGGACAGTGCCGGGCTCCGGACCGGTAGAGGCAGGTGCGTTGACAGGGGATACTCCGGATTGCGACGCCACAGGCGCCGGCTGACCGTGCTCGGGAGATGGAGCGTAGGTCAAAGCCTGGGGATGACCGACCACGTAGTCCTTTTGGCGCGACACCCGGACACGGAGCGTACCGTGCTCGACCTCGATCTCGGTGAGGTCAGTGTCGTTCAGGATTGTCGCCAGCTCGCGAACGAGGGCGGAGTCCACATTGTTTTCTGCGTTCGACATTCCGGTCCTTCGGCCCCTTCGGGCTCGCTTTTATCGAAGACGTGCTTTGAGTGCGGTGATGGCGAGTTCGTAACCAACCGGCCCAAACCCCACGATCATCCCAACCGCGATCGGGGCAATCAGGCTCTTATGCCGGATTTCCTCGCGCGCATGGATGTTCGAGATATGGACCTCGACCACTGGTTTGCCAAAAAAACGGAGCGCGTCGTGAATGGCCAGGGAGGTATGCGTGTAGGCGCCGGCATTGATGATGATCGCCGCGGCGGCGTCTCGCGCCTCCTGTATCCACTCGACCAATTCGCCTTCATGGTTCGATTGCCGAAACACGATTTCGAATCCGGCTTCCGTACCCGCTGCCTCGCACCGGGTCTGAACGTCCGCAAGTGTCGCGGACCCATAGATCTCAGGCTCTCTGAGGCCAAGGGTATTCAAATTGGGTCCGTTGAGGATGTAGATCGTCGGGGTCATCGATCCTCGGTGGGTTCAACAATCACGTACGGCGCCCGCACGGCTTGCAAATCCCTATAGTGCGATAGCTGGCGCGGGGAAAGCGCCACCTATCGCGTTTCCTCGTCATCCAAAGGATTCAGCAGTTCGCACTGCCGCATTTTCGAACATTGGCGATGGTGGCGGTCAGATCCGCCACGCCAACGGCACCAGGCAGCACCTTGTCCGCGATGACGTAGGAGGGCGTGCCATTGATCGCCAGCCCTTGGGCAAGTTGATCCGCCTCCTGCAGGGCCGCCTTGACGGCCGAGGACCCCATCACCGGCCGCAGTTGTTCCTCGCTGATACCAAAACCCTCCGCCACCGTCAGCGCTTTGGCCTCGTCGGCGACTCCCCGTCCGGCAAGTAGGTCACGATGGAACGCGGCATATTTTTCGGGAGCAAGTTCACGGAATGCCAGACTGACGGTCGCCGCTTCGAGCGACTGCGGGCCGAGCACCGGAATTTCCTTGAGGATGAAACGCACATTGGGGTCATTCTCGACCAGCGCGTCCATATCCGCCATCGCCCTTTTGCAGAAACTGCAATTGTAGTCGAAAAATTCGACCACGGTGACATCGCCGTCGGGATTGCCCAGAGTCGTGCCTTCGGGCGTTTCGAACAGTGCCGGCCCAGTGTCGGTAATCGCCTTCTTCTGGGAGGCCAGCTGCTGCGCTGATCGCTTGATCTCCAGCGCGTCCATCACCTCCAGAAGAACCTCGGGGTTCGTCACCAGATAGTCATGAACGATCTCTTCGATAGCCCGGCTCTCGGCCTCGTCGAAGGATGTCTGTGCCGGCTTTGCGGTCATCGTTTGCTGGGCGCTGGCGGGCACGGCGAATGCGATCGCCAGTGCGGCGGCGGCGAGGAGCTTGATTTTGGTCACGAGGAGGCGGTTCCTTCTGGATCGTCAGCGGATCTTGGTCTGGATGATGTCTTGGGCCTTCAGCCATGCTGGGGAGCCTGGCTTCAATTTCTGCTGGGCCCGCGTCGCGAAAATCTTCGCCTGACGGAAAGACCCACCGTGCCAGTAGCCCTCTGCGGTGGCAAGCTCCGCGCGACCGACATCGCCGAGGCGGCCATAGGCCATGGCGAGAAATCGATAAGCGACGGAGTTGACCGGGTCGCTTTGCAGGCCGGATTGGATCAAATCCACAGCCTTGTCCATTTGCGAGCGATCCCCGCCAGTGACGAGCGCCTGTCCGACCTCAGCCTTGAGGATGCCCGAGCCGCTCTTGTCGAGCTTGACGGCCTTGGAGAACGCGGCTGCCGCTTCCTGCCAGCGACCGGCATCCATCAAAATCTCGCCGCGCATCTCGTGAAACCACGGGCTGTTCGGCTGGGCCGCAATCAGCGCCTCGATCTTTTGCAGGGCGGTCGCAGGGGAACCGGACAGATGCGTCGCGATGGCGTCGCCATACAGTGCGGCCAGACCGCGCGGATTGCGGGCGAACAGCCGCCGAACCTCCGACGCTCCCCCATTGTAGGCGACGATCTTGGCTCGTGCCAGATCATGCCGCTGAGCCAGGCCCGGCGAATCCTGGCGACTGAAATCGGGACTTTCCTGCGCGACCTGCTTCAAGGCCGCAATACGCTCGCGCGGCAAAGGATGCGACGACAGATAGTTGCCCGAGCGTCCGCTGGCGAAAAGATTGTTGCGATCGAGGGTCTCGAAGGTCTCCAGAAGCCCTTTTCCCGACTGGCCGGTCTTGCGCAGATAGGTCAGCGCAGCCCGGTCGGCGGTCGATTCCTCGCCGCGCTGATAGCTGAGCAGCCCCCGTCGCGCGAGATCGCCGCCGCCGGCCATAAGACCCGCACCGGCTTGGGCCGCCCCGCGCGCGCCTGATGACGCACCGGCCACAGCGACGCCAGCGCCGAGCAGTCCGGCCACGATGGCGATCGTCTTGGCACGTTCCAATTGCTGGCGCAGTCGCTGTTGGTGGCCGCCCGCCAGATGCCCGATCTCGTGCGCGAGAATGCCGATCAGCTGGTTGGGAGTTTCGGTCGCTATGATCGCCCCGGTGTTGACGAAAATCCGGCGACCGGCGACGAAGGCGTTGAAGCTGCCGGAATTGACCAGGACGATCTCGATGCCCGAGCGGGATAATCCCGCCGCCTTGAGGATCGGCCGCGCGTACTCGCCGATCAGCGCTTCGATCTCGGCGTCCCGGACCACGGGAAGACTGGCTTTTTCACTTCGCGCGGCCTCGGCCGCGACCGGGGCCAGCGCGACGGCAAGGGCGACGGCGATCGCGGTCAAACGGGCCGACAGACGGCGGGGCGACAAATTCATGCTAGGTCCTCTTCCAAACCCGGCCATTCAAGCGGATATCCTCCCCGGATCAAGGGGCCAAACTCCGCTGTTCCGGCATTCTAATCCGGCGAATTCGAGGCGAAACAGGAATGAAACAGTGTCCGATCTGCTCACAATGACGGCATCCCGGCGGTCGGACATCGATCCGTTTCGCGCGATGGACGTGCTGGCCGAGGCCAACCGGATGATCGCACAAGGAGATTCGGTCCTCTCGCTGGCTGTCGGGCAACCGGCGGCGCCGGCACCGGAGATCGCGCGCGCTGCGGCGCGGCGTATGCTCGATCATGGCCGCATCGCCTATACGGACGCTCTCGGCCGGCGCGATTTGCGCGAGCGGATCGCGCGGCATTATGCCGAGGCTTACGGGCAGTCGCTCGACGCGGACCGAATCATGGTCACGACCGGCTCGTCGGCTGGTTTCAACCTCGCTTTTCTCGCCGCCTTCGACCCCGGTGATCGAATCGCCATCGCCGCCCCCGGCTATCCCGCCTATCGCAACATCCTGCGCGCGCTCGGTCTGGTTCCGGTGGAAATCGAAGTCGATCGGTCGACCGAATACGTGTTTACGGCCGAGCATCTACGCAGCGCGCATGAGGCCGGCCCGGTTGCCGGCGTCCTCGTGGCAAGCCCGGCGAATCCGACAGGCACCATGACGCCGCGCGAGGAACTGCGTCGGCTGGTCGAATATGCGGACGCTGAGGGCATCCGGTTCATTTCGGACGAAATCTATCATGGCCTAGCCTATGGCAAGGCGGAGGCGACGGCGCTCGAATTCTCGCAGCGACCGATCGTCGTCAACTCATTCTCGAAATACTACTGCATGACCGGTTGGCGGATCGGCTGGCTGGTGCTGCCGCCGGACCTGATGCGCGCGGCCGAGCGAATTGGCCAGAGCCTTTATATCTCGGCGCCCGAGCTTTCGCAGGTCGCCGCAACGGCCGTCTTCGATGCGAGAGACGAGCTGGATCGGGTTCGCGATGGCTATGTGCGCAACCGTGATCTTCTGATCGATCGCCTGCCATCGCTCGGGTTCCGTGACATCGCACCGATCGACGGCGCCTTCTATGCCTATGCGGCCATCCCAGAGGGTGAGGCGAGTTCGACCGCCTTCGCCAAGGCCATCCTCGAAAACTGCCATGTCGCGATCACCCCCGGCACGGACTTCGATCCACGCCGCGGGGAGGGGTTCGTTCGGCTATCCTATGCCTGCGACCACGCGACGCTCAGCGAAGCTCTGGAGCGAATCGCGGCGAACTCCGCCCGGTAGGTGCAAGCCAGCCTCGCTTGCCAACAGAAACGGGCGGCCCCTTGCGAGGTCGCCCGTTGTCTTTGTGGGTTGCGTTGGAAGGCCAAACCCGACCGGCGCGCCGTGCCGCGCAGCCGGAACCCGCGTTATCGAGAACCGACGGCACGGAGGTCGCGAGGGACTCAGAAGAACGAGCGCCGCGCCCACCAGCCGGTACGTCGCGGTTTTTCCGCGGTTTCGGTAGTTTCCTTCGTCGCGTCGCTGGATGTCACCACCGGCTCACCGGACTCTTCGACTTGGGTTTCGCGCACGTCGTCATTGGCCGCGGAGGCGGGCGACACCATCTCCTGGTCCGCCATCTCGCTCGGCGCGGCTTCCGGCGTTTCGCGCGAAGCGGATTCCGCGGCCGGAGCAGACTCCGGCGCCGCTGCTGCCAGCTCTTCCCCATTGCGTTCGCCGGATGTCGCGACGGACGTTTCGGCGGACGCGGCATTCGTCTCCCCAGCCGCATCCATAGCGACTGGCTGGAGCGGGGCCGAAGGCACTACCTCGACGTGCGGCACGGCAACGGCATCGCCAGCTTCCTCGGCGTTCGCGGGCTGCGCCTCCTGCGCAGCGTCGCCGCCCGCCTCGGTCCCGTCGTCCGCACCGCCGGTCTCGTCACGATTGCGACGACCGCCACGCCGTCCGCGGCGCCGACGTTTGCGTCCCCGATCCGAATCATCCTCGCTTCGATCTGAAGCACGGTCATCGCCCGCCGATTCATCATCGGCGTCGCTGTCGGTCTCCGGCTCGGACTGGTCGCTTTCGGCAGAAACCGTCTCGTCGTCGTTCTCGCCCCGCCGCTTGCGCCGCCTGCGGCGTCTGCGCTTGCCACCGTCAGAACCATCCGAATCGGTCTGTTCATCTGCCTCCTCGATCGTTTCAGGCGACTTGCGGGCAGCTTCCTCGTCAGCCGCTTCGTCCAAAGCGTCGATCTCGGCCGCCGCCACCGATTCGGGATTGACGACGTCGGAGGAGATTTCCGGTTTCACCGCCTCGCTGCCATGCTCGATAGCGAGGCTTTGATGACCGGCGCTCTCATCGGCGGCGAGGACGATGCGCAGACCGTAATGGCGTTCCAGCTCTTCGATCCGCTGGCGCTTTTCATTGAGCACGTAGAGCGCGGTCGCCGTCTGGATCTTGACGATCAGGTCGTGGCTCGAATGCTTCTGGAGGTGTTCCTCGATGGTGCGCAGGACATGCAGCGCGGAGGAGGAAGCCGATCGGATGTGGCCGGCGCCTTCGCAGACCGGGCAGGGCTGCATTGTGGATTCGAGAACGCTGGCGCGAATGCGCTGGCGACTCATTTCCAGAAGGCCGAAATGCGAAATGCTGCCGACCTGAATGCGCGCCCGATCGCTCTTCAGGCAATCCTTGATCTTCTTCTCGACCGTCCGGTTGTTGCGCTTTTCCTCCATGTCGATGAAGTCGATGACGATCAGACCCGCGAGATCGCGCAGACGGAGCTGCCGCGCGACTTCCTCGGCGGCCTCCATATTGGTCTGGAACGCCGTATCCTCGATCGAGTGCTCGCGCGTCGAGCGTCCCGAATTGACGTCGATGGCAACCAATGCCTCGGTCTGATTGATGATGATGTACCCGCCGGACTTCAGCGTGACATGCGGATGCACCATCTTTTCAAGCTGCGATTCGATGCCCTGGCGCGCGAAGATCGGCGTCTGATCCCGATAGGGCTGCACCACCTTCGCCTGGCTCGGCATCAGCATCCGCATGAAGTCCTTGGCTTCACGGTAACCGGCCTCGCCGGCGACGAGGATCTCGTCGATATCCTTGTTGTAGAGGTCGCGGATCGATCGCTTGATCAGGCTGCCTTCTTCATAGACCAGGGCCGGGGCGATCGACGACAGCGTCAGATTGCGGACGGTCTCCCACAACCGCATCAAATACTCGTAGTCGCGCTTGACCTCGGGCTTCGTCCGGTTCGCGCCAGCCGTGCGCAGGATGATGCCCATGCCCTTCGGCACGTCGAGATCGCGCACGACATCTTTCAGACGCTTGCGATCGGACGCGTTGGTGATCTTGCGGGAAATGCCGCCGCCGCGCGCCGTATTCGGCATCAGAACCGAATAACGACCGGCGAGGGACAGGTAGGTGGTGAGCGCCGCGCCCTTGTTGCCGCGTTCCTCCTTGACCACCTGGACCAGCAGAATCTGGCGCCGCTTGATCACTTCCTGGATCTTGTATTGGCGGCGCGGGCGGCTCTGGCGAACCGGGACCTCCTCCATCGCATCCTCGGAGCCGATTTCGTCGATCTGCTCCGATTCGTCGCCATTCGCCTCGTCATTGGCGTCGTCGTCGCTTGTCGAGCGGCCACGGCCGCGCCGAGCTCTGCTGCTGCGTCGACCGCGTTGTGATTGACTAGAGGTCGGCTCGTCGTCGCCATCGGAATCGTCGGCGTCGGTCTCCGCGGCGTCGTCTGCCGACTCGCCTTGCGGCATCCCGGCGGCTGCTACGTCAGGCTGATCCCGGTCTTCGGATAATTCGCCGCCTTCGCCCGACGCGGGTTCGCCGTCCTGCGAATCGACGGTCTCCGAGATGCTTTCCTCGTCGTTGCGCTCTGCCGCCTTGTTCCGCGACCCCCTGCGGCTACGCCCACGGCTGGGGCGCGGCTCGTCGGCCTCGTCCTCTTCCTCCTGGACGCGGGCGAGTTCTTCGTCGATCAACGCCTGCCGGTCGGCCTTGGGGATCTGGTAGTAGTCCGGATGGATTTCGCTGAAGGCAAGAAAGCCGTGGCGGTTGCCGCCATATTCGACGAAGGCGGCCTGCAGTGACGGCTCGACCCGTGTCACCTTGGCCAGATAGATGTTTCCCTTGAGCTGCTTCTTGTGCTCCGATTCGAAATCGAATTCCTCGATCCGACTACCGCGGACGACGACGACCCGCGTCTCCTCCGGGTGGGACGCGTCGATCAGCATTTTGTTTGCCATGAATGGACTCCCGGGCGCTCGCGCCGGGCCGTAACGAGGCGTGTGAAGCCTGCGGGACGACCGTGGGGCGCGAGCCCGTAAGGGGCGTGATTCGCTGCCGTTCCTCTCCGCGCGGCGACGACCGTCCGGCCCGGGAAGGACTGGCGATGAACGTCGGGCTATAAGCGGAGGCTGACGACAAAATCACGACCTGCAACAATTGGATGGCCGCTGTAGCGGCCGACGAAACGCGCGGACCGGCTGCTGTTTCGAACAGGGCGCATCCGCATCGTTGGAAAATCGCCTGGAGCTGCGCTCCAGTATCGATTGAAAATCTTCCGAGAAGCTGATGACCGGTGTCGATGCCGTCAAGGATCCAAGTGCTGCAACCGCTGCAATCAGACGCTGGCGTCCACTGGCGGTTCCGCTTTCGACCCGACGACGACACGGTCCTCCCGTCATAGTCAGCCTCGTCTGTGCTTTTATTCTGGCCGAGGGCAAGAAACAAGGGGAACATCGCAATGGGCGTAGCGCTGCACCGATCTGACAAGGCCAACGCAAGCTTTGGCCGCTAGCCAATGGCATGGACCAAAAAGCCTGCGCCGGTCTCGCGGGACTGGCGATGGCGCGCGGGGGGCAGGGTTGAACCCGATGCGGCTTCCGCCCCAGTCTGATCATCTTTATAGCGTTCGCCCGGGCGAACGCGGGGTCGAAGGTCGGCTCCGCCTCGGCTAGGTGCGGCGAGGATTACCAGATGGGAGCACGGGCTGGATCCAGGGGCATGACACGCTTCGTCCAAACACTGGTTTCCGGCTGTCGGGGATGGCTCCCGGTCGCGGTCTTGGCGCTGCTTGCGATCTTCGCCTGGCGGGGGGAGGCGCACGCTCGGGACTTGGTGATTACCGACATGAGCCAGAGCGCGGGAAAGGGCGAATATTCCGCGTCCTTCGTTCTGCGAGGCAAACCCCAGACCCGCATACTGCGGCTTGCCAATCCCGATCGGATCGCGATCGACTTCATCGATACGCTTTCGGCCGCCTCGATCGCGGCACCGCCGGAGAACGGTTTCGTCGAGAGCATCCGCCACGGGCTCGTCTCCAGCAACCGCTATCGTTTCATCTTTCGCCTCAAGCGACAGGCATTCGCCGCGATCCGGACCGAGGAAAGGCCGGGCGGGCAGGTCATCGTCCTGTCAATTCAGCCCTCGGACGTAGCGCCCGGGCCCGTGGCCTCGGTCGAAGCACCGGGCGCACAGCCCGAGGCCACTGATTTGAAACAGAACGCGGCGAAGCCCGAGCGGAAGCTGACGATCGTGCTCGATCCCGGTCACGGCGGAATCGACAACGGCGCGGTGTCGCGCTCCGGCACGCATGAGAAGGATATCAATCTGGAACTGGCGTTCGCCCTGAGGGATTCGCTGCTCGCCAAGGGTGGCGTCAGAGTGGTTTTGACCCGCGAAGATGACACCTTCATTCCATTGGACGCGCGGGCCGCCGCCGGCCGCCGGGAGCGGGCCGATCTTTTCATCTCGATCCACGCCGATTCGATTCGCCAATCCGCTTTGCGCGGCGCGACAGTCTATACGCTTTCGGAAACGGCATCGGACGAGCTGTCTCGGCAGGTCGCCGCCGCGGAAAATGCCTCCGACCGCTTTGCCGGCGAGGAATGGCAGAAGGAGAAACCGGATGTCTTCGACATCCTGCTGGACCTCACGCGCCGGGAGACCGTCAGCTTCTCGGAGCACTTCGCGACGTCGCTCGTCCACGATCTGGCGACCCGTGACATCCGCCTGATCAATCGACCCAAGCGGTCAGCGGGGTTCAAGGTTCTAAAGGCGCCGGATGTTCCCTCTGTCCTGGTCGAATTCGGTTTTCTTTCCAACCGTCAGGACGAAAGGCTCTTGCAGGACGATGCCTGGCGCGAGGAGGTGGCCGCCGCCACGGCGGATGCTGTGATGAATTTTTTCGGGGGAACGGAGCAGGGAGGACGACGAGGCTGCACTGCAGCCGACGAGTGTGATAAATCAACAACGAAGACGGCAATTGATCGACCGAAAGCCGATTGAGTTCACGGCCTTGCCGCAATTGCCGACAACAAGGTTGATGGATTGTATGCGGAAAGGGCAATCGTTCGTCCCGACCGTATTTGTAGACCTGCCGGATGGCCAATCGGCGCCATGATCGGGTAGGAGACCGAACCGGAGTGTCGCACCTGGGGCGGACGGAGTTTTTATGATTAGATTGCTCGGCTATTTCTTCGGAATCGGAGCCATCTTCTTCCTGATCGTGGCGGGCGGTTTTGCCTGGTACGTCGAGAAGATGGCGCAGGATTTGCCGGACTATCAGGTGCTGGCCAACTACGAGCCGCCGGTGACGACGCGGGTTCACGCTTCCGACGGATCGCTCATGGCCGAATACGCGCGCCAACGCCGTTTGTTTCTGCCGATCCAGGCGATTCCCGATCTGGTCAAGAACGCGTTTCTCTCGGCCGAAGACAAGAATTTCTATCAGCATCCCGGCATCGACCTCGAAGGTGTCGCCCGTGCCGTCCTGGTCCTGGCCAAGGGTGGGCGCATGCAGGGTGCATCGACGATCACCCAGCAGGTCGCCAAGAACTTTCTGTTGACGAACGAGCGCACGCTGGATCGCAAGGTGAAGGAAGCGATCCTTTCGCTGCGCATCGAGCAAGCCTATTCGAAGGACAAGATCTTCGAGCTTTATCTCAACGAGATCTACCTCGGGCTCGGCTCCTATGGCATCGCCGCGGCGTCGCTGGCCTATTTCGACAAGCCGGTCAGCGAGCTGACGATCGAGGAATCGGCTTATCTCGCGGCGCTGCCCAAGGCGCCGGAGAACTACAATCCGTTCCGCGATGAAGACAAAGCGCTCGAGCGTCGCAATTGGGTCATCGATCAGATGGCCACGAATCAGATCATTACCGATGCCGAGGCCGCCGAGGCTCAACAAAAGCCGCTGGGCGTCAATCCGCGCACGTCCGACACCTATCTGGCGGCAGCGGAGTATTTCACTGAGGATGTCCGGCGCGAAATCATCCAGCGCTATGGGGTCGATGCGCTCTACGAAGGCGGATTGTCAGTCCGAACGACGCTTGATCCACAGCTGCAGGCCGAAGCGCGCGCCGCGCTGCAGCGTGGGCTGGTCAAATATGACGAGGCGCGTGGGTTTCGGGGCGCGGTGACGCGGATCGACATTGGAAGCGACTGGGGGCCGGCGCTCGGCAAGGTCGAACCGCTCGCGGACGTGCCCGAGTGGCGCTTGGCGGTGGTTCTCGCCACCGACAGCGACCGGATCAGCATCGGCCTTCAGCCGGCACGCCAGGTCTCCGGCGCGCTCGGCCCAAAACGCGAAGTCGGCACGATCGCGCTCGCCGACATGAAGTGGGCGATGCGGCTGAACACCAAAGGGCGACAGGGCACGGTGAAGTCGGCCTCGGATGTCGTCTCGCGTGGTGACGTCGTCTATGTCGAGAGCATCGAGGAAGGCGGCGGCTATCGGCTCCGCCAACCGCCGAAGATTCAGGGCGCGCTAGTTGCGATGGAGCCGCAGACCGGCCGCGTATTGGCCATGGTCGGCGGCTTCTCCTTCGCCGAGTCGGAGTTCAACCGGGCCTCGCAGGCCTATCGGCAGCCCGGATCGTCGTTCAAACCATTCGTCTACGCCGCGGCACTCGACAATGGCTACACCCCCGCGTCCGTCATCCTCGACGCGCCGATTTCACTGCCCGACGGCAATGGCGGTTTCTGGGAGCCTTCCAATTACGGCGGCGGCTCCGCCGGCCCATCGACACTGCGCCTCGGAATCGAAAAGAGCCGCAACCTCATGACGGTCCGCCTGGCCAAGGACATGGGCATGCAACTCGTCGCCGAATACGCGGAACGGTTCGGCATTTACGACAAGCTCTTGCCCTATCTTCCCATGGCGCTCGGCGCGGGCGAAACGACGGTCCTGCGGATGGTGTCGGCTTTTTCGATGATCGCCAATGGCGGGCGTTCGCTCCAGCCCTCGCTGATCGATCGCATCCAGGACCGGTATGGACGCACGATCTACAAACACGATCAGCGCCAATGCCAGTCATGCGATGCGACCCGATATGACGGCCAGCCCGAGCCGGAGCTGATCGACGAGCGCGATCAGATCCTCGATCCGATGACGGCCTACCAGATCACCTCGATGATGGAAGGCGTCGTGCAGCGCGGTACGGCGACCAAGGTGAAGGAACTCGGCGTTCCGATCGCCGGCAAGACCGGGACGACCAATGAGGAGAAGGACGTCTGGTTCGTGGGCTTCACGCCGGATATCGTCACCGGTGTCTTTCTCGGCTACGACAATCCGACGCCGATGGGCCGCGGGGCGACGGGTGGCGGAATGGCTGCCCCGGTCTTCATCGATTTCATGCGTGAGGCTTTGAAAGACCGCAAGCCGATCGAGTTCCAACCTCCGGAGGGCATGGAGATCATCGCCGTCAACCGGAAGTCCGGCATGCGCGCCAGCGGCTCGGGACCCGACGTGATCATGGAGGCGTTCAAGCCCGGAACCGGCCCGTCGGATGCCTACCAGGTCATCGGCATGGACGAGGTCGCGTCGGGTTTCGGCTCCGGCGAAGTCTCGCAGGAAGCCGAGCAGGCCATCGTCCAGGGCGCTGGCGGGCTGTTCTAGCCAAGCGCTGCCATCGGCGTTATAGACGCTTCAAGGGCGGGCCGACCGCCCTTTTCCTTGCGCAAAGCGCCCCGGCGACCGTCGGGGCGGCATTCAAATCACCAGTAAATCAGGAGATTGCGGCATGCGTGCCGAGATCGAGACCATGGTCGACGAAATCAAGCAGGCCATAAGCCTGCTGAGGAGGCATCTTTGACTGGGATCAATCCCTCAAGCGCCTCGATCATCTGAACCAGAAGGCGGAAGATCCGTCGATCTGGGACGATGCGGCGGAGGCGCAGAAGCTGATGCGCGAGCGCCAGCATCTCGACGAAGCGGTCAGCTCCATCAAGCGCCTCGACCAGTCGCTCAGCGATAACGTCGAACTCATCGCCATGGGCGAGGAGGAGGGCGATTCTGAGATCGTGACGGAAGCCGAAAAGGCGATCCGCGGAATTCGGGCCGACGTCGACAAACGGCAGATCGAGGCGTTGCTGGCCGGCGAGGCCGATTCCAACGACACCTATGTCGAGGTCCATTCCGGTGCCGGTGGCACCGAGAGCCAGGACTGGGCGGCCATGCTTTTGCGCATGTATATGCGCTGGGCCGACCGCTCCAAGATGAAGGTGGAGGTTCTCGAGGAACATGCCGGCGAAGAGGCAGGCATCAAATCGGCGACGCTGCTCATTAAGGGCCACAACGCCTATGGCTGGATGAAAACCGAATCGGGCGTGCATCGCCTCGTGCGGATTTCGCCGTATGATAGCCAGGCGCGACGCCACACGTCCTTTGCGTCGGTTTGGGTGTATCCGGTGATCGACGACACGATCCAGATCGACGTGTCCGAGTCCGACGTGCGTATCGATACCTATCGCGCGTCCGGCGCCGGCGGTCAGCACGTCAATACGACGGATTCGGCCGTGCGCATCACCCATTTGGCAACCGGCATCGTCGTTCAGTGTCAGGCCGAGCGCTCACAGCACAAGAACCGCGCAACGGCGTGGAACATGTTGCGCGCGCGGCTCTACGAGGCCGAACTCGAGCGGCGCGAGGAAGAGGCGAGTGCCGAGGCCGCATCGAAGACCGATATCGGCTGGGGTCACCAGATCCGGTCTTACGTCCTGCAGCCTTATCAGCTGGTGAAGGACTTGCGCACCGGGGTGGAGAGCACGTCACCCCAAGACGTGCTGGATGGTTACATCGACGAGTTCATGGAAGCGGCACTGGCCCATCGCGTGCATGGCAGCGACGTGGAAGTCGAAGATATCGCCTGAGAACAGGATGGACGGGCGGGTAAAGGCCGGCCGTCAGCTGAGCGCGCCAATCCTCAGGCCGATGCGACGAAATCGTGCCGGGTCGACGGCTCGGTCATCGCGCCGCACTTCGTAGTGAAGGTGGGGGCCGGTACTGCGCCCGGTGCTGCCGACCTCGCCGATCTTGGTACCTTTCGCGACGGTCTGGCCCACGCTAACGTCGACCCGCAACATATGTGCGTATCGCGTGGTAATGCCGTTGCCGTGGTCGATTTCGACGAGGTTGCCGTAGCCACCGGCGCGGCCGGCTTTGGTGACGGTGCCGGGCGCAGTGGCCGGGACCGGCGTGCCTGCCGCCGCGGCATAGTCATCGCCCGAGTGCAATCCGCGCCGTCCGAGAAAGGGATCGGAGCGAATTCCGAACGAGCTGGAGAGGCGACTGCCGGGCAGCGGCGCCGAGATCGGAAGGGTCGTCGCCACCAAATGGACCTTCTGCAAAGATGCCAGGGCCGTATCGAGTTCGGCATACGATTCGTCGAAATCATAGTCCACAGGTACCGGCTCGAACGGACCACCCGTGGCAGTCTGCTCATCGAGCTCAGGAACGTCGATCCCGGCCGCTTTCAGTGCCGCGGCGATCTTGAGCGTTCGTGTCCGGGCCGTCTCCGCCATGCTCTGTAGATGTTCGATCTGACGAAATTCGGCGATGTCGATGGAGCGTCCGACCTCGCGGATCATCGCGTCGGCGACCTGGGTCTTCCCGGCCAATTCGGCGGGCGCCGCCGCGGAGGGGCGCAATCCGGTCGTGAGAGCGGCCCGCTCGCCGAGCGAGCCGGTACGGATCGGATCGACGAGGGCCGCAGCGGGCTGCGAAACCGCAGCGCCGACCTCGTCCTCGACGAGCGTGTCGAGCACTCCCATCGGCAAATCCGCCACCTCGAGTCGAGGATTGGGTGTGGGCAGGGGAATCGACGCCAGGGCGACCCCAACCTCTTGGGCGCGTTCATACAAGGGGCGCAACTTGTCGTAGCGGGCGGTGAGCTCTTCCTGCTGATCGAGAAGCACGTCGACCTTTGTCTCGACGATCTTTTGCGAAATCATCTGTCGGCTGGTGACTGTGTCGAGTTGCGAACGCAGCGATGCGATCCGCTGTTCGTAATCCTGACGGATCTGGGCTTGTCGCGCGGTCAGCCGCGCCGCGATATCGTCTTGCATGAGGAACCAGGTCGGCGCCGCGACAATGGTCAGAGAGATCAGAGCCGCAAAGGCCGTTCCGAGCAGAAGCGACCGTCGCCCCACCGTGAAATGGCGAACCTGTTCGCCGCGGGCGATGATGATGGTGTGAGGCTCGCGGTACTCCCCAAAGGTTCGTCTGTGTTTGCTCGCCGCCATTTCCCGTTCCTCGTTGATGGGACGGAGGCCCAGTCATCGATGAACCGATTGCACACGATTAAGGTTAACGATCCTTTGCCTGTTGCTCACAATTCCGCTTCTCAGCTGGAAAGCGGCGATAGCGAGCGATAGAAGGTTGGGGTCAACCCCGCTTCGGATCGGGCGCGATCGTTGAAGGGCGCTTTTACCTGGCCGCGGAAACTCGCGCGAACGAGTTCTTGAAAGCGCTCGGCGGGATCGCGCCGTTCCCGGGCGCAGAGGAACCGGAACCACTTGGCGCCGATCGCCACATGCTTTTTCTCGTCGCGATAGATGATTTCCAGGATGGCCGCGGTGCCGGCGTCGCCGACACCTTCCAGTTTTTCCAGAAGCGAGGGCGTCACATCCAGCCCCCGCGCTTCGAGGATCAGCGGAACGACCGCGAGGCGGGCGCCGAGATCATGCGCTGTCGCTACCACGGCCTCCCACAATCCGTCATGGGCGGGCAGGGCGCCATAGTGGGAGCCGAGGGCTTCCAGCCTTCGCGCCAACAGGCGGAAGTGCTTGGCCTCTTCCAGCGCGACGGTCATCCAGCCATCGAAGAACGAGCGCGGCACCGCTTCGCTGGCAAAGCGGGCGACGATGTCGAGCGCGAGGTCGATGGCGTTCAGCTCGATGTGGGCGAGCGCGTGGATCAGGGCGATGCGGCCTTCGACCGTGTGCACGGAGCGCCGTTTGACCTTACGGGGCGAAACGAGAATCGGTTCGGCCGGGCGGTCGGGCCGATCTGGTAGCGCAGGATCCCCAGGAGCGTGCAGGCCTATGCGCCGGCCGAACCAGAGGCGGCAGGCAAGGTTCGTGCGCTCCACCTTGGCGTCGAGATCGCTTTCGCGCAGCGCTTCTATCGTCGCTTGCCGCAGTGTCGAGGGCTCCCTGCTGGCTCTGCTCATGTGGCGGATGCAAATTGACGCGCGGCTTCCAGCACCTCCTCGGCGTGACCGGGCACTTTCACCTTCTGCCAGAGCCGAATGATCGTGCCGTCCGGACCGACCAGCGCGGTGGTGCGTTCGACGCCCATGTAACGGCGGCCATACATGCTCTTCTCGACCCAAACCCCGCAGGCGTCGAGCAGCAGCTTTTCCTCGTCCGACAGGAGACAGACGGTTAGATCGTGCTTGTCCTTGAATTTGCCATGCTTTTTGACCGTATCCGGCGAGACCCCGAATACCGGGACACCGAGGGAATCGAATTCGCCCTTCAGCCGCGAGAAATCGACAGCTTCAACCGTGCAACCGGAGGTATCGTCCTTTGGATAGAAATAAAGGACGAATGGCGTGCCCTTCAGGTCATCGCGAGAGACGATTTCCCCCTTGTCATCCGGCAAGCGGAATTCGGGGCAGGTATCGCCGGCTGAAAGTGCCATCATGTCGTCCTATTGAGTTCAGGGGCCTGAGAAATCAGCCTTGGGATGTTTTGTGAACCTTGGCTGCCAGAATTTTTTATCAATATCTCTATTGTGTTGGAGCAGCCATGCCGCCCTCGACGCAACTTCAGGAGCGAGAATGAGCATCTTTTCGCGTGGGAAGGCATGGCGACAATGCGCGCTGCGTTCGGCACGCGTGTGATTTGCCCATGAAAACCGCGATTCGGATTGTCGCCGGGCTTGCCAGTCTCGCCATATTCGTTGTTCTGGCGCTCGCCATCGCCATTAGCGCCCTGCTGTGGACCGATCGCGGCAAAGACTTGCTGCGTTGGCAGACCGAACGGATCGCCTCGGCGTTTGTCGGGCCAGCCTTCTCGGTCGAGTTCGGTCGCCAGCAGGTCGGATTCGGTCCGGCGGGAACTCTTGGTATTCGCTTTTCCGACGTCGCGATCAAGAATCGGCGGACCGGTCAAGCGGTTGGAACCGCAGGCAGCATCCGGGCGGGCGTCGGTCTGGGCGCGCTCCTTGGTGGGAGGCTCGCCGTCGATCGCCTCTCAGTCGAGACTGTGCGTCTCGATCCTTCCATCCTCGACCATCTGCGGTCCGACAAGGAGTTCGCACCGGAAGACTTCTTTGCCGGTCTCGACCGCCCCTTCGTCGCGATCGAAGCTATCGGGTTGCGCGGTATCGAGGTCAGCGATCTCGCCGTGCTCGGCCGGGACGCAGACCGACTTGAAAGCTTCCAGATCGCGGCCGATGCCTCCGGCCAATTCACGATGGACGCCAAAGGCACCATCACCGCGCACGCTCTGGCCTTAACGGGGACAGCCAAGCTCGATCCGAACCGGCAACGAATTGTCGAACTCGCGGCAAGAACATCCGAGCAGGAACTACGGTGGGGCAGGGTGCCGGCGGATGGCGAGGACGACGCGCTCGGGCTCGTGTTGCCGGCAAGCTTCGCCGTCTCACTCGCCACGTCCGCGTCCGGCCGCCGTGTCACAGCGAGCGTGAGCGGTCACAACGGCCGGATCGTTGGCAAGGCCACGCAACCTGTCGCCTCGGCAAGGGGCAGCCTCAGCCTCGCGGAAGGCGAAGACCACCTGACGATCAGCAATGGGCGCGTCGATTTCGGGACGGCCGAGGCGGAGTTCGATGGCCAGATCGCTCTGATACCGGACGGCTCCGGGCGTCGTCGGCTGGAACTTCGTACTACCCGACTGGCCTCGACGGTAGGACGCTCTGATGTGGCGACATCGGCGTCGTTCAAGGCGGTGGGAGCAGTAGATTTCGGTGGGGCGTACGTCGTATTCGATGAATTGTCCCTGAAAACCGATCGCGGCGAACTGGCCGGAACCGGCGAACTCACCGGCCTGAATCCCGCGGACCGGGTTCGGCTGGAACTGACCGCAACTGCGCTGGCGGCTGCGGACATCAGAGCGTTCTGGCCGTTCTTCATCGCCGGCAAGGCGCGCGACTGGGTGCTGGCCCATGTTGGAGAGGCCGGATCAGTGCCGACGGGTTCGCTCGCTCTGGATATAAGTCTTGCGCGGCTTGCCGAGATCGCGGTGCCGGACGAGGGACCAATCGGGGATGAAGTGCGGCTTGCGCTCGATTTCGAGGATGGCACCTTCGCGACGATCGGCGACATGCCCGCCGTCGAGACCGTTTCCGGAACGCTGGACTATCGTGACGGCAAGACGCTGATCACGGTCGCGGCAGGAAGCATCACCGGCTTTTCGAGCCTCGACATCATGCCGTCGTCGTTGGATTTCGTCCGGGCGGACCATGGCGTCGCTGCATCATTGTCCCTCAATCTCGCAGGCGATGCGCCGGCGCTGCTGCGGCTTGCCGACCGCGGACCGGTGGGCGCTTTGCGAAAGTTCGGCTGGCGGAGCGACGATGTGAGCGGCCGAGCGAAGGTCGGGGTCGGAGCGGCATTTCTGCTTGGGCAGCCGGCGCCGGAACAAGACGGAATAGAGAGCTGGTCGATCTTCGCCGAACTTGATGGGGTCGACCTCAAACGCCGAATCGACGGGCGCGAGATCAAGGCGATCTCCGGGATGGTCACACTTGCCCCCGGTGCGGCCATCGGAGATATCGCGGCTGTGATCGACGGGATTCCGGCCAGGGTAGAGTTTTCTCAGCCGATCGGGCCGAATCCGATCGGCGAGGCGACGCTCGATGTGACCGCGCGATTGACCGAAGACGAGGTTAGAACGGCGTTGCCAGTGCTCGGCGAGGTCGTCGATGGCCCCCTGTCAGCGCGTTTGACGCGGGTCGGGGATGGATTCCACGCCCGGCTCGATCTCGGGACCGCACGGCTTTACATGCCGGCGGTCGGCTGGAGCAAAGGTCCGGGTGTCCCTGCAACGCTCGCCTTCGATCTGAGAATGTCCGGCAAACAGATCTCGATGCGCAATGTCGAATTGTCCGGGGAGGGTTTCTCGGCGAAAGGCAGCATCGAAGCCGACAGCTCCGGTCTCAGGAGCGTGACGCTGGATAGTGCGGCTCTAAATCGGGGCGACGACATCTCCGGACAGCTCATACGCGGCGACGAGGGGTATGTGCTCGACATGACCGGGCGCAGCCTGGACGCCCGGGCGATGCTCGATCGGCTTCGCCGGGAAGGCCTGGTGGCGAAACCGGGCCAAGCGAGTAAAAGCAAGGCCGTCGACGCCACGATCGTGCTCGAGCGCTTGCTGGGTTTTGACGGCGAGGAGTTTCGGGATGCAACGATTCGCTACAAAGCCGGGGGAGCGATTTCGCTTTCTGCCCACACCGTAGCCGGCCGTTCGATCGAGCTCGCCGTCCGGCCACGCGGGGCGGATCGGATGATCAGTCTTGCCACCGACGACGCTGGATCGCTGCTCCGGTTCGGCGGGCTTTATAGGCGCATGCAGGGTGGCAGCGCACGCTTGCAGCTTTCGGGAATGGCGTCAGGTGGTTTTAGCGGCGCTTTGACGCTGCAAGATTTCACCTTGGTGGATGAACCGAGATTGGCAAACCTGGTCGGGACCACGCGTGCCGGGAGCCAAAGCTTGGCGGGCGCGCTCGGCCGCGAACTCGAAGTGTCGCGGGCCTATTTCGACTCCGCGTCCGTCGGCCTTGCCTGGGAAGGCGGTCGACTTGTTGCGCAGGATGGCATTCTGCGCGGCCCGATCTTCGGCTCGAGCTTCGAAGGCACCATCTACGACTCTCGCGAGCAGATCGACATATCCGGCTCGTTCATGCCGGCTTACGCAATCAACCGGTTGTTCGGAGCCTTGCCATTTGTCGGCGGCATCCTGGGCAACGGGGCCGAGGGCGCGCTGATCGGAATCACCTACCGGCTGGCCGGTGCCTTCGGCGATCCGACATTGACCGTCAACCCGATCTCGGTGATCGCGCCGGGGATATTCCGCCGGATCTTCGAGTATTAGCTCCTCGGACGGTCGGACGGTCGGACGCTTCAGGCGACGGGCCGCACGAGAACGTGCTTCTTGCGCCCGACCGACAGTTTGGCGACGCCTTCGGCGAGATTCTGCGGTCCCACCATGAGCCGTTCGTCAGAAACCGGCTCATCGTTGAGACGGACGGCGCCGCCCTTCACATGCCGGCGCGCCTCGCCGTTCGAAGCCGCAAGCCCGGCCGACACGAGGAGGGACAGAAGCCCGATTCCGGATTCGAAGGACGCCGCAGGCACTTCGATCGTCGGTAAATTGTCGGCGAGCGCGCCTTCCTCGAAGGTCTTGCGGGCCGTCTCGGACGCCTTGTCGGCGGCCTCGCGCCCATGTAGCATCGCCGTGACTTCGTTGGCGAGGCGCTTCTTCGCCTCATTGATTTCCGACCCGCCAAGCGCTTCCAGCCGCGCGATCTCGTCCATCGGCATTGTCGTGTACAGCTTGAGGAAGCGGCCGACGTCGGCGTCCTCGGTGTTTCGCCAATACTGCCAGAAATCGTAAGGCGAGAGCATGTCGGCATTCAGCCAGATCGCGCCGCTGGCGGTCTTGCCCATCTTGGCGCCCGAAGCGGTGGTCAGGAGCGGCGAGGTGAGGGCGAACAGCTCCGCCCCATCCATGCGCCGGCCAAGGTCGATGCCGTTGACGATATTGCCCCATTGATCCGAGCCACCCACCTGCAGCCGGCAGCCAAAGCGGCGATAAAGCTCGACGAAATCGTAGGCCTGCAGGATCATGTAGTTGAATTCGAGGAAGGACAGCGACTGCTCGCGATCGAGCCGCAGCTTGACCGAATCGAAGGACAGCATCCGGTTGACCGAGAAATGCCGTCCGACGTCCCGCAGGAACGACACGTAGTTGAGGTCGAGAAGCCAGTCGGCATTGTCGACCATGACTGCGTCGTTCGGCCCCTCGCCGAAGCGGATATAGCGCTCGAAGGAGCGCCTGATCCCGGCAAGGTTCTGCTGGATTCCCTCCACGGTCTGAAGCTTTCGCGCTTCATCCTTGAAGGACGGGTCGCCGATCATGCCGGTGCCGCCGCCCATCAGCGCGATCGGGCGATGGCCGGTCTTCTGCATCCAGTGCAGCATCATGATCTGCATCAGCGATCCGACATGGAGGCTGGCCGCCGTCGGGTCGAAACCGATATAGCCGGTGACGGTCTCGGCGCGAAACAGCTCATCGAGGGCGGAGTCGCCGGATGTCTGGTGAATGAAGCCGCGTTCGCAGAGCGTCGCCAGAAACTCGGACTTGAAACCGGTCATGGGATAGTGATCCTGAGAGGTTCGTGGGAACGCTGAGGTTCCTTCGTTCGTCGAGAGCCGTTTACCAGCCCTGACCAACAATTCCAGATGCGGAGCCGATTTTGGCCGAAACGCCCCAACGCCGAGCGATCGGTCTGATGAGCGGAACCTCGCTCGACGGCATCGACGTGGCGCTCCTCGACACCAACGGAGACGGCCTCGTGAAGCGCGGGCCGGCGCGGGTCTATGAAAATGACGCCGCATTCCGGCGCCGTCTCGCCGAGGGGCTCGAAACCGCGAAGTCGATCATCCGCCGGACCGATCGTCCCGGTGATCTGCAAGCCTTGGAAACCGAATTGACCCGGCGCCACGCGGAGGCGGTGCGGCGCTATTTCGCCGATTGCGACGTCGACCCCGCGACGGTCGACGTCGTTGGCTTTCATGGCCAGACCGTGCTGCACCGGCCCGACAAGGCAGTGACGGTGCAACTCGGGAACGGTCAGCTGCTTGCGGACTTGCTCGGACTGCCGGTCGTCTTCGACATGCGCGCGAACGACATGGCCGAGGGCGGGGGGCACGGCGCACCGCTGGTCCCCGCCTATCATGCGGCGCTGGCGAAGAATCTGGCGCCCGAATACCGGGAACTTCCGGTCGTCTTCGTCAACATCGGCGGCATTTCCAACGTCACCTATCTCGACGGCGAGCATGACCCTATCGCTTTCGATTCCGGTCCCGGCAATGCCTTGCTCGACCAGTGGCTGGACCGCGAGGCGGGAATTCCCTTCGACCAGAACGGCGCGATCGCCAGCGAGGGCGGCATTTTGTCCGCGCTTTCCGAACGCTATCTGTCCGCCGAATTCTTCGCGCAGGCGGCGCCGAAGTCACTCGATCGCTTCGATTTTGCCGTTCCGCCGCCCGGCGTCGGCTCGCTGGAGGACGTCGCCCGCACCCTCTGCTTCGTCAGCGCGCAAGCCATTCTCAAGGCGGCCGCGCATTTTCCCGAACCGCCGAAACTGTGGATCGTCTGCGGCGGCGGGCGGCGGCATCCGGCGATCATGGCCGATCTTCGCAATGGCGCCGCGCCGCATGCTCGCGTCGTCACGGCCGAGGAGGTCGGCTTCGACGGCGACGCAATGGAGGCGGAGGCCTGGGCCTATCTCGCGGTCCGCTCGCTCGACGGGAGGCCGCTGACATGGCCGACGACCACCGGCTGCCGCGAGCCGTCGAGCGGCGGCAGCCTCGTGCGACCCGCCTTAAGGCGGGTCGCACGAGGCTGCCGCCGCGCGCCGGCGCGCGGCGGCAGCCTCGTGCGCCCCGCCTTACGGCGGGTCGCGTCGGTGTGACATGGCAAGCCGCTTTGCACCGAGGTCATTGGCTATCTCAGCCGTTTGGGCCTCGGGTCTGACAATTCGCCGGCAAGCCGTCGATCGAGATAGTCGGCGCACTCGGCAAGCAGCTGGTCGGTATGTTCGGTGAAGAAGTGGTTCGCACCCTCCATCGTATTCTGGGTGATGACGATACCCTTTTGCGTCTTCAGCTTGTCGACGAGCGTCTGCACGTCCTTGGGCGGCGCCACGCGATCCTGATCGCCATGAATGATCAGGCCCGACGACGGGCAGGGCGCCAGGAACGAAAAATCGTAGGAGTTCGGCTGCGGGGCAATCGACAGGAAGCCTTCGATCTCGGGGCGACGCATCAAAAGCTGCATGCCGATCCAAGAACCGAAGGAATAGCCGGCCACCCAGCACTGCTTGGAATCGGGATGCAGGCTCTGCACCCAGTCGAGTGCCGAGGCGGCGTCCGAGAGTTCGCCGGCGCCATGATCGAATTCGCCTTGGCTGCGGCCAATGCTGCGGAAGTTAAAGCGTAGCGTCGTGAAACCACGTTCGACGAACATATAGAAAAGCTGATAAACGATCTGATTGTTCATCGTGCCGCCGAACCGCGGATGCGGATGCAGGACGATGGCGATCGGGGCGTTCTTCTCCTTGGCGGCCTGGTACCGGCCTTCCAGGCGGCCGGCAGGGCCATTGAAGATCACTTCGGGCATAATTGTCTTCCTTGGCGAGCAGGATTGCTCGGCGGGACGCTTCTTGACGAAGCCAAAGCGGCCTCGTAAGCTCTAGTTTAGAATGATTCAAAACTACCGGCCGGCGTTGAAGGCGTCTTTTAGTCCAAGCGCTGCGGAAAATTCAAGAATTTTGCGTCGACCGGCCACGAAATCGAACCGCTGCGAGAGCGAATGACCGCAAGCCAGCGACGCCTCTATCTGGATTACAACGCGACGGCGCCGCTGCTCGAGGAGGCACGGGACGCGCTCGTGTCGGCGCTCGACGCCGCCAATCCGTCGTCGGTCCATAGCGAGGGGCGCCACGCGCGTGCCCTGGTGGAGGAGGCGCGACGCTCGATCGCCCGCCTGTTGTCGTGCGATCCGGCCGACGTCGTCTTCACCAGCGGAGCGAGCGAGGCGGCCATGACAGCCCTCTCACAACGTTGGTTGATCGACGGTCGGGAGACGGAGATCAAAAAGCTCGCGGTCATCGACACCGATCACCCCTGCATTCGCGAAGGCGGCAGCTTCGCGGCGGATCACGTGACCCGTCTGCCGGTGGATGTGAATGGCATTGTGGACTGCGAGGCGCTTGCGGCCTGGGCCGCCGGGCTCGGCGAGGGCAATGTCGGCCTACTGGCGCTGACGCTGGCCAATTCCGAAACCGGCGTCCTGCAGCCCCTGGATCGTATCCACGCGGCGATCGTCGGTCGCCCGGTCCGGCTGGTGGTCGACGCCGTGCAGGCGATTGGCCGCATACCGCTCGACCTTGCCGAGACGGGAGCCGACGTGTTGCTGGTTTCCGGCCACAAGCTCGGCGCGGCCAAGGGCGTCGGCGCTTTTGTCCTTCGTCATTCCACGACGCGTCCGTTTCCGCTGGTGCGGGGTGGCGGACAGGAGTCGGGGCGGCGGGCCGGCACCGAATCGGTTCCGGCGATAGCAAGCTTCGGCGCGGCTGCCGACGTGGCTCGTGAACGTTTCGAGAGCATGCCGGACCGGCTTGTGACACTGCGCCACCATCTCGAAGCGGCCATCCGGAAAGCGCTTCCAGGTGTCGTCGTGCTCGGCGCGGACGCGGAACGGCTGCCAAATACGGTGGCAGTCGCGACTCCAGGGCTTCGCAGCGAAACGGCGCAGATGGCACTCGACCTCGCCGGTATCGCGATCTCGGCGGGATCGGCGTGTTCGTCGGGCAAGGTCGGTCGTAGCCACGTCGTTGCCGCGATGGCGGAAGCGGGTCTGGCAATCTCGGCTGAGGAGGGGGCCATCCGCGTCAGTTTCGGTTATGAGACGAGCGCGGACGATCTCGACTGGTTCGTCAGGGAATATGCCGGATTGGCCAATCGCGTCACGCACGCGCACCGACAAGATCACGCGGCATGAGGATTCAATCTTGCACTACGGCTCCGGGAGCCTAAAAAGCAGGACGCCTCGTTGCTATGTTAAGAGCCGCGTCGATGATATCGCGGCCGCACACGCCCAACCACCGGACCTTGAATCCGGCGAGTATGGAGAATTGGAATGCCTGCAGTCCAGGAGACCATCGATCAGGTCCGAAAGATCGACGTCGATCAATACAAATACGGGTTCGAGACGCTCATCGAGATGGATGTCGCCCCGAAGGGCCTCACCGAAGACACGATCAAGCTGATCTCGGCCAAGAAGAACGAGCCGCAATGGATGCTCGACTGGCGTCTCCAGGCTTTCGAGCGCTGGAAGACGATGGAAAGCCCGAGCTGGGCGCGGCTCGAATATCCCGAGATCGATTTCCAGGACATTCACTATTACGCGGCGCCCAAGTCGATGTCCGGGCCGGCCTCGCTGGACGAGGTGGATCCGGAAATCCTGCGCACCTATGAAAAGCTGGGAATCCCTCTGCGCGAGCAGGAGATCCTGGCTGGCGTCGTGAAGACCGTGGAGCCATCGGAGTTCGACGAGAATTCGCTGATGCCGCCGGGCTCCAACGGCTCCTCGCGGGTCGCTGTCGACGCCGTGTTCGATTCGGTGTCGGTCGCCACGACCTTCAAGAAGGAGCTCCAGAAGGCCGGCGTGATCTTCATGCCAATCTCCGAGGCGATCCGCGAGCACCCCGATCTGGTGAAGAAATATCTCGGCACGGTGGTTCCGGTGTCCGATAATTTCTTCGCAACGATGAATTCGGCGGTCTTCACCGACGGGTCCTTCGTCTACATCCCCAAGGGCGTTCGCTGCCCGATGGAACTGTCGACTTATTTCCGGATCAACGAGAAGAACACCGGCCAGTTCGAGCGCACGCTGATCATCGCCGACGAAGGCTCCTACGTTTCCTATCTGGAAGGCTGCACGGCGCCCCAGCGCGACGAAAACCAGTTGCACGCCGCCGTGGTCGAACTGATCGCGCTGGACGACGCCGAGATCAAATATTCGACGGTCCAGAACTGGTATCCGGGCGACAAGGACGGCAAGGGCGGCATCTACAATTTCGTCACCAAGCGTGGCGATTGTCGCGGCAAGCGCTCGAAAATTTCGTGGACACAGGTCGAGACCGGCTCGGCGATCACCTGGAAATACCCGTCCTGCATCCTGCGCGGCGACCACTCGCAGGGCGAATTCTACTCGATCGCCGTCTCCAACGGTCGCCAGCAGATCGACAGCGGTACCAAGATGCTGCATCTCGGCAAGAACACCACCAGCCGGATCATCTCGAAGGGGATTTCCGCCGGGCGCTCAAACAACACCTATCGCGGCCAGGTCTCGGCCCACCGCAAGGCGGCAGACGCGCGCAACTTCACCCAGTGCGACTCGCTTCTGATCGGCAACGAGTGCGGCGCGCACACGGTCCCCTATATCGAGACCAAGAACGCCACCGCGCAGTTCGAGCACGAGGCAACGACGTCGAAAATCTCCGACGACCAGCTGTTCTACTGCATGCAGCGGGGCATCCCGGAGGAGGAGGCGGTGGCGCTCATCGTCAACGGCTTCGTCCGAGACGTGATCCAGCAATTGCCGATGGAATTCGCCGTGGAGGCGCAGAAGTTGATCGGCATCAGCCTCGAGGGCTCGGTCGGATAATGTCGCGTCCCAACGCGCCGCAGGATGCCGCCCGCGACGAACGCCTGAGCGATATCGAAGACGAGATCGCGCAGGCCCAGGAGACGATCGGGATGGCGCAGGGAAATGCTACTGACTCGACCGTCGCCGACGCACTTGAAGCGCTTCAGAACGAGCGCGATCGTCTTCTGACAGAAATCCAATCGGCCGATATCGCCGACAACACCGAACGTTGAAGATAACACCGATGCTTGAAATCAAGAACCTTCATGCCCGCGTGGCGGATGACGAGACCGAAATCCTGCGTGGCGTCGACCTGACGGTCCAGGCCGGCGAAGTGGCCGCGATCATGGGGCCGAACGGCTCCGGCAAATCGACCCTGTCCTATATTCTCGCCGGCCGCAGCGATTACGAAGTGACCGAGGGCGACATCCTCTACAATGGCGAGTCGATCCTGGAGATGGACCCGGCCGAACGTGCCGCCGCGGGCGTTTTCCTCGCCTTCCAGTATCCGCTGGAAATTCCAGGCGTGGCGACGATGACGTTTCTCAAGACGGCGCTCAACTCCCAGCGCAAGGCGCGCGGCGAGGGCGAAATGACGACGCCGGACCTGATGCGCCGGGTGAAGGCGGCGGCGGCCGATCTGAAGATCGACGCGGCCATGCTGAAGCGCCCGCTCAATGTCGGGTTTTCCGGCGGCGAGAAAAAGCGCGCCGAAATCCTGCAGATGGCGTTGCTGGAGCCCAAGCTCTGCGTCATGGACGAGACCGATTCCGGCCTCGACATCGACGCGCTGAAGATCGTCGCCGACGGGGTCAATGCGTTGCGTTCGCCGGAGCGGTCCTTCCTCGTGATCACTCACTATCAGCGTCTGCTCGACTACATCGTGCCGGACACGGTGCATGTCCTCTACAAGGGACGGATCATCAAGACCGGCAACAAGGAGTTGGCGCTGCAGCTTGAGAACGAGGGCTACAGCCAGATCATCGACGAGGCGGCGTGACGATGAATGTGCATCAGATGAACCCGCGGACGCCGGCGGAAACGGCGCTGATCGAGCGTGCTGAAAGCACCGGCGTTGTCGCCGACGCCAAGGATTCGGCGGTTGAGGCGCTGCGCCGCGATGGGCTGCCGAACCGGCGCGTCGAAGCCTGGCACTACACCGACCTGCGCTTGCTGATGAGCCGGCTGGAAGACAAGGGCACAGCCGCCGCAGGCCCGTCAGGCGAGGGGAGCACGCTGCTGTCGCCGCTCCTGCCGAACAGCCATGTCGTCGAGATCGGTGCGCCCGACAATGGCGCGGTGCCGGCGGGCGTCACCGTCTCGGCGATCACGGAATCGGCGGATTGGAGCCGATCGCCGAACCACCTCGACCGGCCGGTCGATACGATCCGGCTTTTGAACGCGTCCTTCGGCGCGGCGGCCGTCGCCATCGAGATTGCGCCGAACATCAACGTGACAGCGCCGCTGGAACTGCGTTCCCAGGCGGGGGATCGCTCGCATGGCCTGGCGCGCTGCACCGTCGGCGAGGGCGCAAAAGCGGTGTTCGTCGAGCGGATCGAGGGAGCGGCGTCGCCGACGCCCTCGACCGGGGTCTCGCATCTGGCGATCGGCGAGGGCGCGGATGTGCTCTGGATCGTCGATCAGGCCAAGGGCGCGTCGGCCGCGCATCTCGGCCAGCTCAATGTCGAACTCGGCACCGATGCCTCGTTCCGGATGTTCGTCCTCAACACGGGCGGCGCGCTGGTGCGCTACGAGGTGCATGCCGAGACGATGGGCGAGGGCGGCGATATCAAGATCCGCGGCGTCAATCTCATCGAGAAAGGCCAGCATATCGACGTGACGACCACGTTGAGGCACACGGCTCCGCATACGACGGCGACCGAGACGTTCCGCAATGTCGTTACCGGCGGTCACGGCGTGTTCCAAGGCATGATCAAGGTGGCCAAGGAGGCGCAGAAGACCGACGCCAAGATGGCCTGCAACACGCTGCTCCTGTCGGACGACGGCGATTTCTCGGCGAAGCCCGAACTCGAAATCTTCGCCGACGACGTGCAGTGCGGCCACGGGGCGACAGCCGGCGAGATCAACGCCGACCATCTGTTCTACCTGATGTCGCGCGGCATTCCCGAACAGTCGGCCCGAGCACTTCTGGTGAAGGCTTTCGTCGCCGAAATCGTCGAGGAACTGGAGCATGAGGCCGCCGAAGATGCGCTGATGCAACGCATCGACACCTGGCTCGAACGGAGCCACTGATCGTCGCTGTTTTTTGATCCGGTCGCCATTGGGCGGCCCTGATCAGATCCAGCCTAGTTTCGCGAGCCTCCGGGTTCGCCACGGGAGTCCGTTTCCATGAAGGCCGAAGCGACAGCCGCAGACATCGGGGCCTACGACGTCGAAGCCGTGCGCCAGGATTTTCCCATCCTGTCGAAACAGGTCTACGGCAAGCCGCTGGTCTATCTCGACAACGGCGCCTCGGCGCAGAAACCGCGCGCGGTTCTCGACGCAATCCAGAAGGCCTATAGCGAAGACTATTCCAACGTCCATCGCGGTTTGCATTTCCTATCGAACAAGGCGACCGAGGAATTCGAGGGCGCGCGGGACAAGGTGCGCGACTTCCTTCACGCCGCCAGCAGCGAGGAAATCGTCTTCACCCGCTCGGCGACCGAGGCGATCAATGTCGTCGCCTATGGCTACGGGATGAACGAGATCGGCGAAGGCGACGAGATCGTCCTGACCATCATGGAACACCACTCCAATATCGTTCCCTGGCACTTCATTCGCGAGAAGTACGGCGCCAAGCTTGTCTTCGTGCCGGTGGAAGACGACGGATCGATCGACCTTGAGGCCTTCGAAAAGGCGATCACGCCGCGCACCAAGCTGGTGGCGACGACCCATATGTCCAATGTGCTCGGCACGGTCGTCGACGTGAAGGCGGTGACAGCGCTTGCCCACGCCAAGGGCATTCCGGTTCTTGTCGACGGCAGCCAGGCCGCCGTCCACATGCCGGTGGACGTCCAGGACATCGGCTGCGACTTCTATGTGCTCACCGGTCACAAGCTCTATGGCCCGACCGGAATCGGGATTCTTTACGGTCGGCGCGAGATGCTCGAGCGCACAAGGCCGTTCAACGGTGGCGGCGAGATGATCGTCGAGGTCACCGAGGAGACCGTGACCTACAATGCGCCGCCGCACCGCTTCGAGGCCGGGACGCCACCGATTGTCCAGGCGATCGGGCTGGGCGCCGCGATCGACTACATGAACATGATCGGACGCGATGCGATCGCGGCCCATGAGGAAAGCCTCAGGGACTACGCGCACGAGCGGCTGAAAGCGGTGAATTCGCTCCGGATCTACGGCGAAGCGCCGGGCAAGGGGGCTATCGTCTCCTTCGACCTGGAAGGCATCCACGCCCACGACGTGTCAATGGTGATCGACCGGGAAGGTGTC
Organism: Aurantimonas sp. E1-2-R+4; assembly: GCF_036549515.1. Taxonomy (NCBI): domain Bacteria; kingdom Pseudomonadati; phylum Pseudomonadota; class Alphaproteobacteria; order Hyphomicrobiales; family Aurantimonadaceae; genus Aurantimonas; species Aurantimonas sp. E1-2-R+4. The sequence goes on from NZ_JAZHLK010000001.1 coordinate 185,782, forward strand.
GCGGTCAGGGCCGGGACGCACTGTGCCCAGCCGCTCTTGAAGCGTTTCGGCGCGACCTCCACATGTCGGGCATCATTTGGTATGTACAACACACTGGCGGAAATCGACCGCCTCGCGGAAGCCCTCGAAAAAGCCAGACGCTTCTTTGCCTGACGACCGGGCCTGAGGATCAATTCATGACTGACGAAGCCGAGATCACGACGCCGGCGAACGATGATACTCCGGATGCAAACGGTGCGGTGGCCTCCGAGGACGCGGCGCCCGTGTCGGCGCTGCCCGCGGAGGAGTTGACGCGCCTCACCGACGACATCGTCGGCGCGCTGAAGACCGTCTACGACCCGGAGATTCCGGCCGACATCTATGAGCTCGGCCTGATTTACAAGATCGACATCGACGACGAGCGCAATGTCGATGTCGAAATGACGCTGACGGCGCCAGGCTGCCCCGTCGCCGGCGAAATGCCGATCTGGGTCGAGAACGCCGTTAACTCCGTCGCCGGCGTCGGGCAGGTCCGGGTCGATCTCGTCTTCGATCCGCCGTGGACGCCGGAGCGCATGAGCGAAGAGGCACAGGTCGCCGTCGGCTGGTTCTGATCGGCGACGCAGGCGTACCCATGGCTCCACCACTCGCCGGGCTTTTGGAAACCTGCCTTTATGTCGACGACATGGAACGGTCGCGCGACTTCTACCGCCGCGTTCTGGGCCTGTCGCCGCTGTTCGCGGAAGACCGTATCACCGTCTTCCGTATGCCCGACGGTACGGTTCTGATCCTTTTCGCGCGCGGTTCGACGCTCGAAGCCGTGACGACGCCCGGCGGTACGATCCCGCCGCATGACGGCAGCGGGCCCATTCATTTCGCGTTGGCGATACCGGATGGCTCACTCGATACATGGCGCGATCATCTGATGGCATGCGGCGTTCTGATCGAAAGCGAAGTGACGTGGTCGAAGGGGCGGGGGAACAGCCTCTATTTCCGCGATCCCGACGGCCATGCCGCGGAACTCGCCACCCGCGAGTTGTGGACGCGCTCTTGAGCGCCCGACAATCATAGCCGGGCGAGAGGAGGACATTGTGTTCAGCTTGCGTAGTGCCGCCATACCGCCCATGTTTCGTGTAGAATCCGCACGACCCTGCACAGCCGAAAAGGAAACCGCCATGGGCCGTTTCACCGTCATGAGCATGACCGACACCGCCGCCGACCGCGTCAAGGCGGTCCTGGCCACCAAAGGCGAGGACGCCCTTGGCCTTCGCGTCGGCATCAAGAAGGGCGGCTGCGCCGGCATGGAATATACGGTCGATCTGGCGACTGAAGCGAAACCGGGCGAAGACTCGATCGAAAAAGACGGCGCACGCGTTTTCATCGCCCCGGAGGCCGTCCTGTTCCTGCTTGGCACCGAGATGGACTACGAGGAGACCGTACTGCGCTCGGGCTTCACCTTCCGCAATCCCAATCAGACCTCGGCCTGCGGCTGCGGCGAGTCGGTCGAATTGAAGCAGGCGGATCTGGCGGCGCTTGCCGGCCAGGCTGGCTAAAACCGGATGGACGAGGATTTCCTGCGGGACCTCTTCGTCTCGCTTGCCGATGTCCGCGTTCGCAGGATGTTCGGCGGGCAGGGGGTCTACTCCGGAGATCGGATCGTCGCTCTCGTGGTCCAGGGAGAACTCTATCTGAAGAGCGATGCGGTCAGTGAGCCCATCTACGAGGCGGCCGATCTGACGCGCTGGAGCTATGCGCGCGAGGGCCGCGCGCCGACGCGCATGCCCTATTACCGCATGCCGGAGTCGGCACTGGACGATCAGGACGAGGCCGAAAGTTGGATCGCTATCGCCGATGCTGCTTCACGTCGCGCCTCCCAGCAGTCGCGACGTCCAAATCGAGAAACCAAGGCAAAATAGAAGACATCCGTCGCCTGGCGCCTCAGTCTGGCGAAGGAGCCGATCGGCGCTTCGCCGCTACCCACAAGGCCTCCATCTCGTCGAGACTTGCCGAATGTAGCGATCGGTTGGTCGTTTCGAGCTGATCCTCGATAAAGCCGAACCGGTCCCGGAATTTGCGCACGCAGCGTCTTAACGCCAGCTCCGGGTCGATCTCGTGGAAGCGGGCGAGATTGACGACGCTGAACAAAAGGTCGCCGAGTTCCGCCTCGCTTGCATCTCGGTCATGGGCTGTGATCGCCTCGGCGAATTCGCCCAGTTCCTCGTCGATCTTCTCCAGGATTGGCTCCGGCCGGTCCCAGTCGAAGCCGGTGTCGGCTGCCTTCTTCTGCACCTTGAGCGCCAGCGTCAGCGCCGGAAACGCGGCGGGAATTCCGTCGAGATGCCGCGGCCGCTCGGCGCCGTTGGCTCCACTTGGTGAGCATGCGTCGCCGGCAAGTTTCGCCCGCAATGCTGCTCTCTCGGCCTTTTCCTCCGCCTTGATCTTTTCCCACTGGCCCTTGGCAGAGCGGGCAGAGCGCGCGACGGCGTCACCGAATACATGCGGATGCCGGCGGACCATCTTCCGCGTGATCGTCTCGACGACGTCACCGAATTCAAACAGGCCTTGTTCGGCGGCGAGCTGGGCGTGATAGACGACCTGGAGCAAGAGGTCGCCCAATTCCTCACGCAAATCGACCATGTCATCGCGTTCGATCGCGTCGGACACTTCGTAGGCTTCCTCGACCGTATAGGGCGCAATCGTCGCGAAATTTTGCTCGATATCCCACGGACACCCGGTTTCTGGTTCGCGCAGAGCTGCCATGATCTCGATCAGACGCGTGATGTCCTTGGATGGCTTCATGGCTCCGGCTCCCGGCTGATGTTGTCCTGTCACTGATCCCGCAATAGCGACGACGAACGCGAGGGGGAAGGGCTGCCGGTGCTGCGGCGCTGACGGTCGGAATGCTACGATGTGGCGCGGCAATGGCTCTGCCGGGTTGAAACATAAGTGGCATAAGATATATTATGGAACCAATTTGACGCAGCATTGTGTGGTGGTGCCTGACGGACCTCAGTCCAGCGGGAATTCGATCGTCAGGCCGTCATATCCCGGCCGCACATGCGCCGGCAGTTCGGCGCAGAGCGTGTCGTAGTCGAGCGGCGTGTTCATGTGTGTCAGCGTCGCGCCGTCGACATGGAAGCGGTCGATCCATGCGAGCGCCTGGGCGACGGTCAGATGGCTCGGATGCGGTTTGTATTGGAGCGCATCGATGACGACGTGCCGGGCGCCGTCGATCGCGGCGATTGCTTCATTGGGGAAATCGCTGACGTCGCTGCAATAAGCGATGGGTCCGACTCGGAAGCCGAGCGAATGAATCGCGCCATGCTCCTGCCGAAACGGCGTCACCGAGAGCAATCCGCCAGGTCCGGCGATCTCGAAACTCTGCCCGGCAGTGATGGCGACGTGCCGGGCGACCGGCGGATAGTTGCTGCCCGGCGGCGTCTCGAAACAATAGCGAAACGCCTCGAGCACGCGATCGTGGGTCGCGGCGTCGGCATGGACCGGTATCCGTGTCTGCTGTGCGAGCATATAGCCGCGCAGATCGTCGATGCCGTGAATATGGTCGGCGTGTGAGTGCGTCAGCGCGACGGCATCGAGACGCCTAACGGATGCACTGAGCATTTGCTGGTGAAAATCCGGTCCGCAGTCGATGGCGACCACGGTTCGACCAGCGATGCCAATTCGTTCGATGAGAGCGGCGCTGCGGGTGCGCCGATTCCTGGGGTTTGCCGGATCGCAGGCGCCCCAGTCACCATTGATCCGGGGCACGCCCGGTGAGGATGCGCAGCCGAGAACCGTCAATCGTAGCGTGTCGCGCACTGAGCACTCCTCCGATGCTCAGCCGTCACGCGGATCGGGAATTTTCGTAAACAAGGCAAAGAAGTTGTCCGACGTTTGTTGCGCGATTTCGCCGAGATCAACGCCCTTGGTTTTGGCTAGAACCTCTGCTGTGTGACGCACGTAAGCCGGTTCGTTTCGCTTGCCGCGATACGGCGGCGGCGCGAGATATGGCGCGTCCGTCTCGACCAGTAGCCGGTTCATCGGCACATCGGCGGCGATGGCGCGGATCTCCTCGGATTTCTTGAACGCCAGAATTCCGGAAAACGACACATAGCCGCCGAGCGCGATCCCGGCCTCGGCGAGGCCGCGGCCGGAGGAGAAACAGTGGAGAATGAACGGGAAGGCCCCCTTCCCGCTTTCGTCTTCCAGAATTCGGATCATATCGGCGTCAGCGTCGCGCGAATGGATGACGAGCGGCAAACCCGTTTCGCGCGCCGCCGCGATATGGCGCCGAAAGACAGTCTCCTGAATGTCTCGCGGGGCCTTGTCGTAGAAATAGTCGAGGCCGGCTTCGCCGATAGCGACGATCTTTTCGTCTTGGCTCAGGCGCACCAAGTCCGCCACGGGCGTATCTGGCTCCGCCGCTGCATTGTGTGGATGGGTTCCCACCGAGGCGAAGATTTCCGCGTGCGCGCGGGTCAACTGTTTCAATCGCTCGATCCGGGCTACATGGGTCGAGATCGTCACGAACAGACCAACCCCTTCAGCCTTTGCACGACTGAGCAATTCGACGTGCTCACCCTCAAAATCAGGGAAATCGAGGTGGCAATGGCTGTCGACCAGAAACGGCATCGTCACGCGGGCGTCTCCGCCTCGACAAAACGCGGAAATACCGGTTGCGGCGCCGGAAGTGATTGGCCGGGCACCAAGGCGACGTCCGGCGTCAGGTCGGTGAAGCTTCGTTCGTCTTCGGCCACGCCGAGCGTGTCGAGCAGCTTGGCGGCGCTCTCCGGCACGAAGGGCTGTAGCAGGATTGCCACCCGCCGGATCACCTCGGCGGTGACATAGAGGACAGTCTCCATGCGCGCCGGGTCGCTCTTGCGCAGCGCCCAGGGTTCCTGCCCTGCGAAATATCGGTTCGCCTCGCTGACGACGGCAATGATCGCGCCGAGGACCGCGTGGAGTTCCTGCCGGTCGATCGCCTCGCGCGCCTTTGGCAACAGCTTGCTCGCGGCCGACAGGATGGCGTCGTCGGCTTCGCTCAACGGACCTGGCGTCGGCACCGCGCCGGAGCAGTGCTTGGCGACCATCGACAGCGAGCGCTGGGCCAGATTGCCCAGATCGTTGGCGAGCTCGGAATTCGTTCGGTTGACGATGGCGTCATGCGAGTAATTTCCGTCCTGGCCGAACGGCACCTCGCGCAGGAGGAAATAGCGCAGCCGATCGAGTCCGTAGACGTCGATCAGCGCGAACGGGTCGATGACGTTGCCGACCGATTTCGACATTTTCTCACCGCGGTTGAACAGAAAGCCGTGGGCAAAGACGCGCCGCGGCAGCGGTATCCCCGCCGACATCAGAAAGGCCGGCCAATAGACAGCGTGAAACCGCACGATGTCCTTTCCGATCACGTGCAGATCGGCGGGCCAGAAGGACGTCCGCTCCCCCTCGCCCGGAAATCCTGTCGCCGTCAGATAGTTCGTCAGCGCGTCGACCCAGACATACATGACGTGCTTTTCGTCGTCCGGCACCGGAATGCCCCAATCGAAGGTCGTCCGGGAAACCGACAGATCCTTCAGGCCGGAACGAACGAAGGAGACGACCTCATTGCGCCGCTCAGCCGGGCCGATGAAGTCGGGATTGGCCTCGTAGTGCGCCAGAAGACGGTCCTGGAAATTCGAGAGCCGGAAGAAATAGCTTTCCTCCTCCACCCACTCGACCGGCGAGCCTTGCGGACCGCGACGCTGGCCGTCCTCGCCGACGGTGGTCTCGTCGGCGCCGTAATAGGCCTCGTCGCGCACCGAATACCAGCCGGAATAGGCGCCTTTGTAAATGTCGCCAGCGGCCGCCATCTTCGTCCAGATCGCCTGGCTCGCAGCGACATGCCGCTTTTCGCTGGTGCGGATGAAGTCGTCGTTTGTGCCGCCGAGCGCTTCGGCCATGCGCTCGAACTCAGCGGAATTGCGCTCGGCCAGTTCGTTCGGCGCCAGCCCCTGGTCGCGCGCGCTCTGCAGCATCTTGATGCCGTGTTCGTCCGTGCCGGTCAGGAAAAACACCTCGTAGCCGTCGAGCCGCTTGAAGCGCGCCAGTGCGTCGGTCGCGATCAGCTCGTACGCGTGGCCGATATGCGGGCGACCGTTCGGATAGGAGATCGCGGTGGTCAGGTAGAAGCGTTCGGCCATCGGGGCTTTCGTCAAATCCGGTGCGGGAAGCAATGTCGTACCCGCGACATAGAGCATTGCGCCAAACGGCTCAATCGGCGCCGTTGCCGGTTCGGCGCGGGCACAGGGGGCGTGTCAGGCGGCCCGGTGCCGCGCCCGCCGGTGATAGAACCCGTCGAACAGTGTGAGGAGAGCCTGCTTTCGGTCCAGATTATAGGCTGCGGCTTCCCGAAGCCGCGTGGTTTCGTCCTGCCACAGCGAGGCCAAGGCCGCCGCGCCCTCCCCGTCGCCGACCCGCAGGCATGTCTCGCTGGCGTCGGCGATCGCGGAGAGCAGCGCCGCGACCAGCAGCTCATAGGCCGATTCCCGCCCCTTGAGCGTCAAGGCGTCGGCCAGGGAATGGATAGCGTTCCAATCAGGCCTGTCGGCCTGGAGCAATTGGTCCAGGGTGCTGCGAATCTCTATGCCGCCATGGGCGATCAGCGAGATGGCCTCACGGACACTGCCCTCGGCAATCTTCGCAGCAGCACGGATCTCTTCCGCATCGGCGCTAGGCAGACAATGGGCGAGCGTCGCAGCGAGACTTTCCTCATCCAGCGGCTTGAACTGCAACAGCCGGCAGCGAGAGCGTATCGTCGGAAGCAACCGGCCGGGGGTGTGGTTGGTGATCAGAAACAGCGACCGCGGCGGGGGCTCCTCCAAGATCTTCAAAAGCGCATTGGCCGCGCTGCGGTTCATGTCATCGGCCGGGTCGATCAACGCGATCCGCCAATTGGAACCCGATGCCGTCGCATGAAAGAAGCGGTTGAGCTTGCGGATCTCATCGACGGTGATCTGCGTCCTGAAGCCTGTGCCCTTTTCGACCGGCGGCCGCGCGACGTGGATCAGGTTCGGATGCGACCCAAAGGCGATCTGACGGACGGTTGCGTCGTCAGGCGAGGATACCGGCGTTGCCGCTTCCGGCTCGTCCGGCCGCGGCCCGGCCAGTAGATGCCGCGCGAAGGCGAAGGCCGTCGTGGCCTTGCCGATGCCGCGCGGCCCCTGGAAAAGCCATGCGTGGTGAAGACGTCCGCTGGCCCCGGCCGCAACGAGTTCCCGCCATTCGTTCTCGTGGCCCGACAGCGTGAGCGTCGCCGGCGGCGCCGGTACGCCGTCGAGATCGTCGTGGGCTTCCGGCGTTTCGAGCGGCAGGTCGTTCATGACGTTCCCTGCCTCGCGTTGAGAGATTGGCAAATTGCCTCGAATCGCGCCGCTTCTAGCCGATCATCGACGATGCCGGCGATTTCCGCGGCGACCACATCCTCCGCCCGTGTCCCATCGACGACGACGCAGCGATCCGGCTCTTCGGCGGCAATCTTGAGGAAGGCCTGCCGCCGTCTCTCGTGCAGGGCCTCGCCTTCCTTCTCGAACCGGTCGGCCGTGCCGCCTTTTCGTCGTTCACGGGCGCGCTCCGCCCCGATGCCGGCCGGGACATCGAGGATGATCGTCAGATTTGGGTATAGCCCCGCGGTCGCGGCCTGCTCGAGGCGTTTCATCAGATCACGGTCCAGGGAGGCGTCCAGGAATTGATAGACACGGGTGGAATCGTGAAACCGATCGCACAGAACGACCTCGCCGCGCTGGATCGCCGGACGTATCACGGCCGCCACATGATCGGCGCGCGCCGCGGCGAACAGAATGGCCTCTACCTCCGGCCCAAGTTCCTCGGCCGCGCCCGACAGGATGACGTGCCGGATCGCATCGGCGCCGGGCGAACCGCCGGGTTCGCGTGTGGTCACCACGATACGGCCCTGGGCTTCCAGGTGGCGGGCAAGACGGGCGATTTGCGTCGTCTTGCCGCTGCCCTCGCCGCCTTCGAATGTGATGAAAAAACTGGTCAATGGGCGTCCGAATCTCGCAGATCAAAAGGCGCGGAGCCAGCCGACGGCCAGTTCCTTGACCGCTCCCATCGCGCGGTCCGCGAAGTCCCCGGCGAAGACGGAAGCGCCAGCATAAAGAGCTTGGGTCATCACTATGTCCTCATCGACGCGGATTTCCAGCGAAGCAACCCTGTCACCTTCATTGATTGGCGGGATCAGCGGCCCATTGTAGCGGATCTGGGCCGAGACGCGGTCCTGAGCATCGACCGGAACCAATAGCTTGACGGGTTGGCGGACGGCCAGCGGGACGCTGCCCGAACTGCCGCCAAAGACGCTTGCGGTGCCAATGCTCGCGCCGCTCTCGAACAGGATGCGGGGCTCGAAGGCCTCCTCGGCAAAGGTCAACAGACGGCGGGCCTCATCGGCGCGCTCCTTGGACTTCTCGAGGCCGCTCATCGCCAGAAAGGTCACCCGGCCGTCCATCTGCGTCACACCGACCAGGGCATAACCCGACGCTTCCGTATAGCCGGTTCCCATGCCGTCGGCACCGAGTTCCATCGCCAGAAGCGGATTGCGATTGCGCTGGAAAATCCCGTTCCATTCGAAGGCGGGCTCGGCATAGATCTTGTACAACTCGGGATATGTTGCGCGGATATAGCGCGCTAAAGTCAGCAGATCGCGCACCGTGACTTCTTGGCCGTCAGCCGGGAGCCCGGTCGGATTGACGAAACGCGAGGCGGTCATTCCCAATTCACGGGCGCGCTCGTTCATCCTCTGTGCAAAAGCCTCCTCCGAGCCGTCCATCCCCTCAGCAATGGCGATCGCCGCGTCGTTCGCCGACTGGACGATGGTGCCGCGGATCAACGCCTCGACCGGAACGCGGGAATTCAGCTTGGCGAACATGGTGGAGGAGCCCGACGGAGCGCCGCCGGTCCGCCAGGCGTGTTCGCTGATCGGAAATTCCGTATCCATGCGCAACTCGCCGGCGCGCAATGCCGCGAATACGATCTCCATCGTCATCATCTTGGCGAGAGAGGCAGGGGGAAATGGCGCGTCGGGATCTTTCTGGAAAAGCACCGTCCCGGTTTCGCCGTCGACCAGGAGCGCTTGCTTCGCCGCCGTTTCGATCCGCGACGCCGTAGCAGGTTCCTGCGAAAATGTCGGATTCGATGCGACCACCGCCGCCAGAATACCTGCCGCGAACAGGACACGCGTCTTGAGGAAACCTGCTCGACTCATGGACACCATCTTTCCCGGAAGGCCCGTTGCGAACGCGCGCTGATGCCGTTCTTGACCCCAAACTAGGCTATCGGGTGTTTCGATCGCAAGAATTGGCGTCAGATGGTTGCGGAAGCCGGTCGAAATCAGTTCCGAACGACGAAGGCTTCGTCGGCGCCAGCCTGCCACAGCGCGAGAAGCACCGCGTCGACATCCTCGCCCCGAGCGACGGCGAGGCTCGCCGAGATCAGACCGGCCTCCGGTCCGGCTTCTTCAATCAGATCGCCCTTCCCATTGACGAGGAAACGAACACGTTCGGCCACCGCTTCGTCGATCAGGCCAATTGCGATCCGCTCAGCTGAAGCGCCGCGGGCGCCAAACGCCCTGAGAGCACGGGGTGCTCCCGACGCTCGTGACTCAGATGCATAGGACGAGCTGAAGGCCGGCGATGTCGGGACCGGCACTGACTGTCCGACAGACGGGACTGGTGTCCAGAGATCCCGCGCCAGATGGTCGAGCGGTCGAACCCCAGGCAACTCTGGTTTCGCCGCGTCGTATGCGACATGCGCGAGGCCGTTCCTGCCCGAGATTGGCTGGTCTGCCGCCGCCACCATGACGGCCTCGGCGCCGGAGGAATTCCATTCCCCACCGCGCTCGAAGCTGGCCATCAGCATTTGGGTGTCATCGCCTTCGAGCGGCGCCCGGCCGATATATTCCACCTTCACATTGGCCGTGCCGGCGGTCTTGAAGTCGAGGAGGTCGGCGGCCTGCGAGGACACATCAATCTCGCGGCCGTGGGCATAGGGCCCTCGGTCGTTGACCCGCACCATCACCCGGTTTCCGTTCGTCAGATTGGTGACCATCGCATAGGACGGCAGCGGAAAGGTCTTATGGGCGGCCGACAACCCGTACATGTCGTAGATTTCGCCATTGGCGGTCAGGCGGCCGTGGAAGTTCGGTCCATACCAGGAGGAGATGCCGGTGTTCACATAACCCGGCTCATCCTTGGGATAATACCATTGGCCGCGCACCTTGTAGGGCTTGCCGACCTGGGAGCGGCCGCCGCCCTTGCGGATGTTTTTCGAGGTCGTCACCCGCGGACTGGCTGGAACACCAAAGGTCTTGGAATCGAACTTCACGGTCGTACTGATGTCGGCCATCTCTTGGACCGGCGATCGCGCGCCCTGGCAACCCGATATCAGAAGTCCAACCGAGACGAGCATACCCGTCAGGATCGCGCTCCGTTTCATATCCGCAATGGCATAGCCCATGCGGCACCCCCTCTTCCATGCATCTGTCAACGCGGGTGCGAACAGACGCTCCCCAGCGCAGCGCACCCATGCAGACAAAGACTTAACAACCGCCGAACACGCGAATCAACGCATTCCGGCCGAACGATCCTGGCATCGCCGCCATGCCGCGAACCTGACCTGCCGGGGTCAGGGAGTCGCGCAACGGTTACGACGACAGCAAGTTGGAGGCGAATGGCCCTGTGTCGGCGTCCGCGGCCCCGGTCATGAAGGAGGTAAGGCACTGTCGGGAAAGCCGGAAATTCTGTGCGACGGCCACGCCTTTCTCGAGCGGGGACGTAGGAAATCGGCAACTCGCCTCAGCCTTCGCCTTACATCCGCCAAAATTCCGCCAAAATTCCGCCACGCTTTCGCCTCTTCGTCAATTTTGTCACGATTTGTTTCAATCACCGCGCGAATCCGTGAATCGCCCCGGCGACGAACGTCCATCCGGCTGGCGCAGGGCGAGCCAGGCGGACCGATATGCATTCCTGCGCCGACTCGCCTTGCCTCCCGTCGCCATCGCCATTATGCGGTCGGAGCGGGATGGGTGGCCGAGCGGTTGAAGGCACCGGTCTTGAAAACCGGCAGGCGGGAGACCGTCTCGTGGGTTCGAATCCCACCCCATCCGCCATTGTCTCGATAAACGTTCAGCGCGAATTCCCACTGAAATGCAAACGGCGCGGCTCTAACAAGATCGAGTACCGGGTCCGCGCCAACAACGACGATTGCTCCATCGACACCTCACCCGTTTCCGATCCGCCAGCTACTCAGCCAACCTCCACATCATATGCAAACCCTGCTATCTGTTTGGCGTTCAAGGGAGGAACACATGGTGAGACATATTACTGCGAGTTTCGTCGCTGCCGGAGTCGCGCTGGCGGCGCTTGCCGGAACGGGCGCCGCGGAGGAGCTGACGGTCGGGATCGCGCGCGACATGCCAAGCGTGACCGTTGACACCGAGGACGGCCCGGTCGAAATCCGCCGAATCCAGGATCAGGACCACGAAATCACGGGCGAATTCGCGAAGACGTCGCGCGCCTGTCCGCCATTTTGCATACAGCCGATTGCACCGGCGGAAGGGGTGACAACAATCGGGGAGCTTGAATTGATCGAAATGCTCATGGACCCGGACGCGATCGTCGTCGACAGCCGGACGATCGATTGGTTCCTGGGTGGATCGATTCCGGGCGCGATCAGCCTGCCCTACACGCAAGTGGGCGACAGGCTGACCGAACTTGGTTGCGAGCCGGATTTCGACGGCTGGGACTGCGCGAATGCCGAAAGCGTCGCGTTGTTCTGCAACGGGCTGTGGTGCGGCCAGTCGCCAACCGCTATTCGCGCTATGATCGCCGCCGGCTATCCAGCGGAGCGCATTTTTTACTATCGCGGTGGCATGCAGAGCTGGCGAGTTCTCGGCCTTACGGTGACCAGCCAGGGCGACTAGCGTCGGGAAGAAGGGCGACGCTGCTCTCCCATTCTCCGTGGCGGTTCCAGATACGTCTATGTGACCCGGACGCCGCCAAAGATTCACCGCGCGCACCGGCCGGACGCGGCGACGCGGTTGGCGGAGCGCGAGGTCGGCCTTGCACAGTAGCCTGCAAAGCCCATCCTCGCAGATTTCCTGGGTGTCGACATTGACACCGAGATACCTCATTCGATCGCTAGCGATCGGCCGATCAGGCAACATCAGCGAGACTTTGACGCCGAAACGTCGATATCCTGACCGGCATGCCGTGCACGCGGCGCCGGTCGCGTGCCGCAATGATACCGTCCCCGTCTCGGGAAGTCTCATGAGACGCTGGCCAGCAGCATCGGCCGTGGTATCGCTTCAATAGCGAACGTGGCCTCAGCCAAGCCGACAAGCATCCGGAGCGACCGAGAATGGAGAATCGTGAGCCCCCTCACCGGCAACAGCGGGATAACGCGGCCAAGCTGAAGGGCAAAGCATTCGGCGACGAGGACGTCGTCTGGCATGCGCTCGACCCGGCGGCGGCGCTGGAGCAGGCCGCCGCACGATCTGAGGGGCTTTCGGCGGCTGAGGCGGCGGTGCGGCTGGGCCAGTTCGGTCCCAATGCGTTGCCCGAACCGTCGCGACGCGGGCCGCTCGCCCGCCTGCTCGCGCAGTTCAACAATCTCCTCATATACGTTCTGATCGCGTCCGGAATCGTAACGGCGTTGCTCGGCCACTGGACCGATACGCTGGTAATCTTCGCCGTCGTCATTCTCAACGCCGTCATCGGCTTCTGGCAGGAAGGGCGGGCCGAGGATTCGCTCGCCGCCGTGCGCTCGATGCTCTCGGCGCACGCCTCGGTACTGCGCGACGGCACGCGGGTGACCTTGCCGGCGACCGATCTGGTTCCCGGCGACGTGGTGCTCTTGGAAGCTGGCGACCGGGTGCCGGCCGATCTGCGGCTTCTCGACACGCGTGGGCTTCGCGCCCAGGAGGCGGCCCTGACCGGTGAGTCGGTGCCGGTGGTGAAGGATACGGTGCCGGTCGCCCACAATGCATCGCTGGGAGACCGCGACTCGATGGCGTTTTCCGGCACGCTCATCACGTCAGGTCGTGGTGTTGGGCTCGTCGTCGCGACGGGCTCTCGCGCCGAGATCGGGCGGATCGGCGCGATGCTGGAGGGCATCGAGGAGATCACCACGCCGCTGCTACGACAGATCGATCGCTTCGCCCGCTGGCTGACACTCGTCATCCTCGCCGCCAGCGGTGCCGTCTTCGCCTTCGCGGTGCTGGCGCGCGGCTATGCGCCGCAGGATGCCTTTCTGGTCATGGTGGGCATGGCCGTCGCCGCGATCCCGGAAGGATTGCCGGCCGTTTTGACTATTACGCTTGCGCTCGGGGTGCAGCGTATGGCGCGACGGCACGCGATCATCCGCAAGCTGCCAGCCGTCGAGACGCTGGGTGCCGTTTCCGTCATCTGCACCGACAAGACCGGTACGTTGACGCGCAACGAGATGGTGGTGCGCGCGGTCGTCATCGAAGCGGATGGCGAAGCAATCGCGGTCACCGGCGACGGCTATGCCCCCGACGGCGAATTGCGCGGCGCGGGGGCGCGATCGACCTTTGACCAGACCGATGCGCTTCGTGGCTTCGCGCGCGCCGCCTTGTTGTGCAACGACGCCCAGCTGCATCGCGGCGGCGATGGCGCGTGGAGCGTCGCCGGCGACCCGATGGAGGGTGCCCTCCTCGCTCTCGCCCACAAAGCCGGTCTCGATCCCATCGCCGAGCGAGCCCGCCATCGCCGGCTCGATGACATCCCCTTCGACGCGGCGCACCGGTTCATGGCGACGCTCAATCAGGATGGCGCCGGCGGCAACACTATTACCGTCAAAGGCGCGCCGGATCATGTCATCACGCTCTGCGCGAACCAGATCGCTGGTGACGGGGTCGCGCCGCTGGAGCATGAGGCATGGTTGAAGCGGATCGACGCATTGGCCCGCGAGGGCCAGCGCGTGCTGGCCTTTGCCGTCAAATTCGTCGGCGACCAAGCAACGCTGGGCATGAACGACATGGCGGAGGGCTTCACCCTGCTCGGCATTGCCGGCTTCATCGACCCACCGCGTCCGGAAGCCATCGAAGCGGTCGCCGACTGCGCCCGCGCCGGCATCGACGTCAAGATGATCACCGGCGATCATGCGGTCACAGCGCTCGCTATCGCCGGCCAGCTCGGGCTCAATACGCGCAACGGCGTTTTGACCGGCAACCAGATCGAGGCGATGGACGACGAGGAGCTACGTCGTCGCGTCGCGGATGTCGATGTGTTCGCCAGAGCCGCGCCGGAGCACAAGCTGCGGCTCGTCGAAGCGCTGCAGGCTTGTGGCAAGGTCGTTGCCATGACCGGGGACGGGGTCAACGACGCCCCTGCCCTCAAGCGCGCGGATGTCGGCGTCGCGATGGGGATCAAGGGCACCGAAGCCGCCAAGGAGGCCGCGCGGGTGGTGCTGGCCGACGATAATTTCGCCTCGATCGTTGCCGCCGTGCGCGAGGGGCGCACGATCTACGACAACATCCGCAAGGTCATCGCCTGGACGCTGCCGACCAATGGCGGCGAGTCGCTGGTGATCGTCGGGGCGATCCTTCTGGGCTTCGTGCTGCCGGTTTCGCCCGTACAGATCCTGTGGATCAACATGGTGACGGCCGTCGCGCTCGGCCTGACCCTGTCCTTCGAGCCAGCCGAGCCGTCGGTGATGGAGCGGCGGCCGAGGCCGGGCAACGCCTCGCTGCTCGACATGGAAATGGTCTGGCGGATCGTCCTGGTTTCCATCCTGTTCGCGGGCGCCGTCTTTGCTCTCTTCTTCTGGTCGATCGAACGCGGCGACGAGTTGGCCTACGCTCGAACCCTCGTTGTCAACCTGATCGTCGTCATGGAGATCTTCTATCTGTTTTCCGTGCGCTATCTGCACCTGACCTCGCTGACCTTCACCGGTGTCGTCGGCACCCCGGCGGTGCTGCTCGGCGTCGGCCTGACCGTCATCCTGCAACTGGTCTTCACCTACGCACCCTTCATGCAGGCCGTGTTCGAGACGCGCCCGATCGCACTGGCCGATGGAGCGATCGTCATCGGCATCGGCGTCGGGTTGCTGCTTCTTCTGGAAGCGGAGAAAGTGGTGCGGCGTCGCCTCTTGTGACCGCCCGACTACTGACCACCTCTTGACCTCGATCAACGCGGCAATCCCCGCGGCGTGAGCACCTATCCGACACGGACAAAACGGAAAGGGACAAGGCCATGCCAGAGAAGATGCGAGCGACAATTTTCATCGAGCCGGGCCGGATCGCGCTCGGCGAAAAGCCGATTCCGGATGTCGGCGCGAACGACGCGCTGCTGCGCATCACCACGACGACGATCTGCGGCACCGACGTTCATATCCTCAAGGGCGAATACCCTGTCGAGAAAGGCCTGACCATCGGTCACGAGCCGGTCGGAATCATCGAAAAACTCGGGTCCAACGTCAAGGGCTACCAGGAGGGACAGCGGGTCATCGCCGGCGCCATCTGTCCCAGCGGCTATTCCAACGCCTGCCTGTGCGGCCAGCACTCCCAGGATGGGCAGAGCCATCCCCATGGCTACAAGCCGATGGGCGGCTGGCGCTTCGGCAACACGATCGACGGCACCCAGGCCGAATATGTTCTGGTTCCGGACGCGATGGCCAACCTTGCGCCGGTTCCGGACGGGCTGACCGACGAACAGGTGCTGATGTGTCCGGACATCATGTCCACCGGCTTCGGCGGTGTCGAACGGGGCAACATCCAGATCGGCGACATCGTCGTCGTCTTCGCCCAAGGGCCGATCGGCCTCTGCGCGACGGCGGGCGCCAGATTGCGGGGCGCCGGCCTGATCATCGGGGTCGACACGGTTCCCGAACGCCTCGACATCGCCAAGACACTCGGCGCCGACGTCGTCATCGACTTCAAGACGGCCGATCCCGTCGACGAGATCATGAAGATCACCGGCGGACGCGGCGTCGACGTTGCGATCGAGGCGCTCGGCACGCAGAAGACCTTCGAAAGCTGTCTGCGCGTTCTGCGGCCGGGCGGCACGTTGTCCAGCCTCGGCGTCTATTCCTCCGATCTCACCATCCCGCTCGGTGCGTTCCACGCCGGGCTAGGTGACAACACCATCGTCACCTCGCTGTGTCCCGGCGGAAAGGATCGCATGCGCCGCCTGATGAACGTGATCGAATCCGACCGCGTAGACCTCGGCGCGTTGGTCACCCACCGCTACGGCCTCGACCAGATCGAGGAGGCTTACGAGCTGTTCGCCAACCAGCGCGACGGCGTGCTCAAGGTCGCTATCACGCCATAGGGCCGCCGAGCGGATCAGGGCGCAAGCTTCAACGCGTCGCTCGGATCCAGCCGCTCGGATGCGAGGCCGAGTTGGAGTGGTGCGGACCAAAGAGACCTTGACCTCACCGGCCGGGGTCCCCTACCCGGTCGGACATCGGCAGAGCAGAGGATCCCTGATGAAAAATCGCGCGCTCATTCTCACGATCGTTCTCGTGGTCACGGCCCTTGCCATCTGGTGGCGTCTCGACGGTCGCGGCGCGGACGAGGCCGGCCTGGGGGCGGCGCTGGCGGACGTGACCGTGCCGGAACTGAGCGCCGTCGAAACGAGGGGCGAGGCGCTTTTCAATACGAACTGCGCAACCTGCCACGGAACCAGCGCCGCAGGAAAAAGCGGCACGGCCCCTCCCCTTGTCCATAAGATCTACGAACCTAACCATCACGCCGACGCGGCTTTCCAACTGGCCGTGCAGAACGGCGTGCGTGATCATCACTGGGGCTTCGGCAGTATGCCGCCGATCGAAGGGATATCGCCGAAGAGCGTCAGCCAGATCGCCGCCTATGTCCGCGCGCTACAACGCGCCAACGGGATCGAATAATCCCGAAGCGGCCAGAATTCGCGAAATTCACGATTCATTGATGTGCTTGGATAGGGAATACTTAAGCAGGTACTGTTACCGTGCGGCGCATGAGGCTGTTGTTCCTTATCCTAATCGTGACGATATTGGCGGCGACGCCTAAAGGCATCGCGGTCGCCGTGGCCGGGAATGCCGCCCATGGCGGCTCGATCGTCGCGAATGTTTTGTCGGCAACGGCTGATGACGGCGACGGTGTCGCCGCGGCCGCGGATTGCTGCGACAACGAAATCAGGGCTTGGCACGGGGCGCCCCACTGTCCCTTGGATTGCGGGGCCACCCTGTCCGCAATCACTGCTGTGATCCCTGGCGACGGACGGGAAAGCCTTTTCGTCCCCGTCTTCTCTGGCGCTTCAGGAAGCCGTACTGGCTTATTCCGTCCTCCGATCAGCTGACGTCCCCGCTTCGGACATCCACTGCGGTGTTCCGCTCCCTTCGACGACTAGATGATCAGGATGACGAAAATGCTCTCAAGACGTGCTCTTCTTCTGGCTGGCTTTGGCGGCTTGCTGACGTCCGCGATGCCGGCTCTGGCCCACGGTCCCCGCAAGGCATTCCAGCTCAATCCGAAATACCTGCCCCAAACCGTGAAGTTCGGTGGCTACCAAGCGGGCACGATCGTGGTCGATCCGCGCAACCATTTTCTCTACCTGGTTCTCGGCGATGGTCTGGCGCGACGCTACGGCGTCGGTGTCGGCAAGGCGGGACGCGCCTTCAAGGGATCTGCGCGGATCGGACGCAAGGCCAAGTGGCCGAGTTGGACGCCGACCAAGAACATGATTCGCCGCGAGCCGGGCAAGTATGCACGCTATGCCAACGGCGTACCCGGTGGACCGAGAAACCCGCTCGGCGCGCGTGCGCTCTATCTCTATCGCGGCAAACGAGACACCTATTACAGGATCCACGGCACGACCGAGCCCTGGTCGATTGGACGGTCGGTCTCCAATGGCTGCATCCGGATGATCAACGATCACGTCATCGATCTCTATAACCGGGTTCCGACCGGCGCACGGGTGGTCGTCATCTAACCAAACCCGATTGTCGGCGGCCACGCGGCTCGAAAAGAGGTCGCCGGCACCCGGCGGAGTGCCGGGCGGGCCGCCACCGCGCGACGGCAAGAAGGCGACGCCCGCCAAGGAAGCGGATGTTGCCTCGGCCGTCGTGTCGGGAGACGAACGGCGCGCTTGGAAGGTCGGCCATCCTGTTTCGGTCAGGCACCGGACAGGGTCGCCGGCGAGCGTCGGAATGCGCTCATCGTCTTGTCGCGATCCTCGACGTGCCCAAGAGATTTCGCCGGGTCAGCTCGACGACCAGCAGCGGCACGACAATCCATTGAAGCAGCGGCGAGAGACCGGTTCCGAATGGCGGCACCAGCGGCATCAGCTCGGAATAGGACCAGCGGTTGGATATTTCGACGTAATAGAATTCGAGCCCGACAGTGATGGCGAGGCCGACGGCCAGGAAGACCAGCAGCTGCCATGCCTTCTTGTCGATTATCCAATGTCGCGTGCGCGCCGCGAGCGACGTGATCCAGAAGGCGGCCAGGGCGATACCCACATCGCCAATGGTGGCGTAGGTGCATATCTTCACGCCCTCCCAGTGCCGAAGGTCCGCCATTCCTTCGAATGTCGGAATCTGCAGGAACTCCCAAATGAAATGGAAGGCGAAGGAGAACAGGGCGAGCGAGACCTCCGGAACCGCCCACAGCCCCTGCCTCGTGTCCCGCTGCTGCGGCTCTGACGTGATCATTCGGTCCCCTTGGTCGGGTCGCTGGCGGTGCGGCCCTGTGGGCCGCCGGTTCGAATGGCCCCGCGCCGGCTACCCTGATACGCTAAACTTGTGTCGTAAACTGCCCCATCATCCCGGCGTCTTCATGTTCCAAAATATGACAGTGGAAGACGAACGGCAGTCCCTCGCTGGTTTCGGCGTCAATGGAAACCGCGAGTTCGGCCTCCCCGTTCACCAGGACTGTGTCCTTCCATCCCCGTTCCTCGGGGCGTGGTTCGCGGCCGCCGTTCCTCAAGACCTGGAACTTCGCGCCATGGACGTGGAACGGATGCGCCATCTGGTTGGCAACGACGCTCCAATGCTCCTTTGCGCCGACCGGCGTTGAAAAATCGACGCGGTCGATCTCGTAAGGTTTGCCGTTGATGGTCATCACCGGGGAGCCGCCGAGCAGACCGCGCACCATGTTCATCGGCCCCATGCCTTCGTCAAGGAGGAAACGACGCCGCGCGCCGGTTGCCGCGATGGCAACCATGGAGCCCGGCAGGCGCTCCGGCATCGTGGTGACGGCGGCTTCCTGGCTGTCTTCGGGCACAAGCGTCAGGAGGACTGCGCTCCCGGCATCGCCGCCCATGCCGCCCATCATACCGCCCATGCCCATGGATGATTGCGATGCCGCCATAAGGCGGTCTTCGCCAAGCCTCAGGTCGACCAGTAGTTCAACGCGTTCGCCGGGTGCGATCAAGACCCTGCTCACTTCTACCGGCGCATCGAGCAGGCCTTGATCGACACCGATAAGGACGAGCGGCCGGCCGCTCTCGAGCGACAGATCGAAGGGACTCGAAGTCGCCGCATTGATTAAACGCAGCCGCACCAGACCGCGCGGCGCCTTGGCAATCGGCCGAAGCTGACCATTGACGAGCACCGCGTCGCCGCGAAAGCCGTGCATGACGTCCATCATGCCTGGTTCGTAGACCGCTCTGCCCGAACTATCGAAACGCTTGTCCTGCAGGATCAACACGAAATCGTCGACGCCGTAGGTCCTGGGAAGTTCGATGCCGGCCTCGTCGTCGTCCTGGAGGATCACGGCACCGGCCAACCCTGCATAGACATCGGGCGCTGTGCGGCCGTGAACATGGGTGTGATACCAGTGCGTTGCAGCCGGTTGGTTGACTGGTAGCTCGACGTCACGGCCAGCGCCTGGAGCGGTTTCGGTGCCCGGGCCGCCATCCGCCGAACTGGGGACTGTCAGGCCATGCCAATGGAGGGTGATCGGTACATTGACGCCGTTCTCGATTCGAACCGGGATGTTCGTTCCGCGCCGCAGCAGAACCGTCGGCCCGAGATAGGTCTGATTGAACCCCATGGTCGATGACGGAGCGCCGCCGGCGAAAACCGTCGTCCCGGCTGTGGCCTCGAGACGGATCGGGCCGGACCGCGCGTCCAGTAGTGGCGGAAGGCTAAGTTCCTCGCCGTCCACCTGTCCCGCAGCCGTCTGGGCATTCGCAGCCGAGACCAGGCCCGAAGTTGCCAGCCAAGCGAGAAGCGAGGAGCCGCTCATCAAAAGTTCACGTCGGTTCATATCAAATCTTTCTCAGCGCGGGGCCGTCCGCTGATTTGCAGGATCGGCATCGCACCTGAAGGAACTGCCGCCGCGCAGCGAGCCTTTGCGAGAACCGAATTCGAGGAAGTGCTGGCGTCACAGTGCGGCGTGCCGCTTCCTGTGCGTACAGAATACATCATACAGGCTCGCCATGATCGCGCGAACTTCGTCGCTTGCGAGAGAGTAGAAGATCGTCTGGGCGTCACGTCGGGTGGTGACCAATCCACCAGCCCGAAGCTTTGCCAGATGCTGCGACAAAGCGGATTGGCTGAGGCCGACCTCGGATACGAGGACTCCGACCGACGCTTCGTCCTCGGCGAGCTTGCAAAGAATGCGTAGCCGATGGGCGTTGCCCATGAGTGCGAGAATGGCCGCCACGCCGGCGGCACGCGCATCCAACTCGGACATATTAGATTTGACTACTTTAGACATGATTCATATATGGGCTTCCTACGGCCACCAGTAAAGAGTCGATTGTCAAAGGGAACCGCGCGATGCCACCGTCCACCATGACCGAGTTCACCCCCTGGGCCTCCTTATTCGGAGGCGGGCTGATCGGCTTGTCAGCGGTCATGGTCATGGCATTCTTCGGCCGCGTCGCGGGCATTTCCGGGATAACTGTCGGCGCCTTGCCATCCATCCGCTCTGATTGGAGCTGGCGCTTGGCGTTCTTGATCGGCCTAGTGGCCGCGCCGCTCCTGCTCGTCTTGCTCACGGGTGAGCCGGTCGTACAAACCGTTTCCGACAATCTGGGCGTGATGATCCTGGCCGGGCTGCTGGTCGGCTTCGGGACGATCTGGGGTTCTGGTTGCACCAGCGGTCATGGTGTCTGCGGTCTGGCGCGGCTGTCGAGGCGATCACTTGTTGCGGTCGGGACCTTCATGACGACAGCGTTCCTCACGGTCCTTTTCCTCCGGCACATACTCGGGTGACGAACATGCGATTTGTATTGGGACTTGTGTCGGGCCTCGTCTTCGGTCTGGGTCTGGTGATTTCCGGCATGTCGGATCCCGCGAAGGTTCTCAACTTCCTGGATGTATTCGGCTCGTGGGACCCGAGCCTTGCCTTCGTCATGGGCGGCGCATCCCTGACCACCTTCGTCGGCTACCGGCTGATCTGGCGGCGTGAGCGGCCCTTGATGATGCCGCGCTTCGAAATCCCGACGCGTGCGGATATCGATGCGCCGCTTTTGACAGGCGCGGCGATATTCGGCATCGGCTGGGGAATCGGCGGTTTCTGCCCCGGCCCCGCCTGGACAGCCTTGCCGCTGGCTGCGCCGGGCACGCTCGCTTTCCTGCCGGCGATGCTGACCGGAATGCTGGCCGGCTTATGGATCACATTGCGGCTGAGGGCCAAAAAGCCAAGATTTGCGACCTGACTTGAAGCAGTCGTGCCACACGCACCCCTCGCGATTCTTAAACGAGGGGTCGAACCTTGCCGCGCACCGACACGGGCTTGACGGCGTCAAACCAAGCGGACTGGCCCTGAGCCGCGCCTCACTTCGCGCTGTCGACTGGGGTCTTCAGATAGGCGATCAGATCCGTCATATCCGCGTCCGTCATCGACCACCGCGGCATCACTGGATCAAGGCGCTCGCCGCCGGGATCGATGCCGTCGGTGATGGCCCGTCGCAGCGTGTCGTCGGTATAGTCGTCATGATCGCCATGACTCTCGGCCGCGCCTTCCGTCCCGGCAGCCTCATCGTGCTCGCCGAACAAGGCGGCGGCTGTCAGCGGCGGCGCCGACTGCCAGAAACGTGGCATCAGCCGCCCGCCACCCCGATCCGCGCCATGACAGGCGACGCATCCGCCGCCGGACATCATCATATGCATGCTTCCGCCCTGAGGCGCGATCGGCTGGCCCGAAGCACTGGTCGCGGTGAAATAAATTCGCTCGCCATTGCTTCGAAATTCGGACGGCCAAGCGCCGCGATCGGTCAAAGGGCCAGAGCCGAATAGCCGCACGCCCGCCAGCACGACAAGCAAAACCATTGCGATGCCGACTACTCTGACGATGCGCGACGATAAGGACCGATGTTGTCGAAGCATTTGGTGTCATTCTCCCGCATCAAAACCGCGTGACTGGCATCGGCATGTCTTATCCCTGGCGGACTGCCCCAGCAACGCTCCCGTTGCTCGGACTGACGATTATCACTTGAAATGGCCTGGCGGTCGATCATTCCGCTCGAATGGCGCAGGGGGCGACAAATCTGCCGCTGGGGCGTATGCTGATCAACGGTGCAGGTCGCGGTTTCGCGTGACCCAGTTGCGTACGCAAAACGGCAGCACCATGAACCGCGGCCATACCAGACCTGATTCAGGAGGAATGGTCATGGCCAATTTTCATGTTCTCGAAGGCGGCGAGAAAACCGTCGCTCGTCCCGTCGTGCGTCAGATTGAGATCGCGGACGTCTTCGATGCACTGCGTCGCGGATTCGACGATTTCTGGGAAAAACCCTCGCATTACGTGTTTTTGTGCCTGATCTACCCGGTGATGGGTTTGATCCTGATCACTTGGTCCTCGGGCGGCAATGCACTGCAGCTCATCTATCCGCTGATGTCCGGTTTCGCCCTCCTCGGTCCCTTGGCGGCGATTGGCCTTTACGAAATCAGTCGGCGGCGGGAACTCGGTCTCGATACGTCCTGGCTGCATGCGCTCGAGGTGCGCAACTCCCCCGCCATTCCGGCGATCATTGCCGTCGGTCTGTTGCTCCTCGGTCTGTTCATCGCCTGGATTTTCACGGCGCAGGCGCTCTATCAGTGGCTCTACGGTTCGGCGGAACCAGCCTCCATCACCGCTTTCATCTATGACGTCCTGACGACGGGCCGCGGGTGGGCCCTGATCATCCTCGGCAACTTCCTCGGTCTGCTGTTCGCCCTGGTCGTCCTCAGCACCACCGTCGTCGCATTTCCGCTGCTTCTCGATCGGGACGTGGGTGCCTATGCGGCCATTCAAACATCGGCGGAAGTCATGCTCGCCAACCCGGTCCCAACCATGCTGTGGGGATTGATCGTCGCGGCCGGCCTGCTCATCGGTTCGCTACCGCTTCTCGTCGGCCTGGCGATCGTCATCCCGGTTCTCGGGCATGCGACATGGCACCTTTACCGCAAGGCTGTTGTGCCGCCAGTTGCCGATGCCGAGAAGCGGGTCGCACCTCGCTGAGCTGTGCTCTGGAGCAGACCGGCGCGCCAGGCGCCGGTCTTCGGCAATGGGATAAGAGCCTTACGGGCCAACGCCGAAAAATGTTATGCGCGTCAGCAGCGTGTACTCGGATTCAAAAACCATCATCGCGGTAAACACGAGCACCGCCAGCGGCGGCAGCAGGATCGCATAGGTCAATGCCAACCGCTCCCAAGCGATGTGCATGAAGACGGCGACGATCAGCCCCGCCTTGAGCATCATGAACAGCAGGATCAGCGACCATCTGAGATAGCCCTGAAGGCCGGCGTAATCGACGAGATACGAAAACGCGCTGAGCACGAATAGGCTACCCCACACCACCAGATAGAGTCTGATGGGATGCTGCTGATGTCCTTCGGCGGCAGGCGCTTCCGCCGGAATGGGGTCGTGGGCATCGCCCGCCACTTCAGGATGGCCCCGGTTGTCCACTGTGATGTCGGTCATGTCCGCTCCTCACCAGAGATAGAAAAATGCAAAGATGAACACCCACACCAGATCGACGAAGTGCCAATAGAGCCCCATGATCTCGACGCTCTCGTACTGGCCTTTCCGGCTGGTGAAAAAGCCGCGCCGCCCGGTATCGTAATCGCCGCGCCAGACCTTGCGCGCGACGATCAGCAGAAAGATCACGCCAAAAGTGACGTGGGTGCCGTGGAAACCGGTGATCATGAAGAAGCTCGCGCCGAACTGCTCGGCGCCCCAGGGGTTGCCCCACGGACGGACGCCCTCCGAAATCAGCTTCGTCCACTCGAAGACCTGCATACCGACGAAGGTCGCGCCGAGCGCAGCAGTAAGAAGCAACAGGGCGGCGGTCTTCTTTCGCTGGCGCTGGTAGCCGCAATTGACCGCCATCGCCATGGTGCCGCTCGATGAGATCAGCACGAAGGTCATGATGGCGATCAGGATCAGCGGCAGATGCGCCCCCCCAATCTCGAGAGCGAACACTTCGCTCGCATTGGGCCATGGCACTCGCGTCGACATACGGGCGGTCATGTAGGACAAGAGGAACGTTCCGAAAATAAAGGTGTCGCTGACGAGGAAGATCCACATCATGGCCTTCCCCCAAGAGACGCCCTTGAAGGAGCGTTGATCGGAGGCCCAGTCCGCCAAAACGCCCCGCCATCCTATAGGCCGGTGCTGTGCCCGGCTCGCGTTCGTCAGAATGGTCTCGGTCATCCGCCCGGCCCTCCTAAATCAACAACTGGCGGCAAACGGCAATGAAATCAGCCGCCCAACCTGCCAGGAGAACGAATACGGCCAGCCAGATGACAAGCAGGAAGTGCCAGTACATGGCGCAGAGTTCGATGTTGAGGCGAAGCCGCTCCGGTCGATCCCTGCCCCATGCTCCCGCGGCCGTCCGGCCGAGAGCGACCAAGCCGCCAATGATGTGGAGCCCATGCAATCCGGTGATCAGGTAGAAGAAGCTGTTGGCGGGATTGCCAGCCAGAACATATCCGTCGGCAACCAACTGCCGCCACGCGATGAGTTGCCCGATCAGGAAAATAACGGCGGCGAGACCGCCGACCATCAATCCAAGGCGCATGAGATCGCGTTGGTCACTGCGAGCGGCGATCAGCGAAAATTGCAGCGCGACGCTGCTGAGGACCAGTACACCGGTGTTGAGCCACAATAGGCCGGGCATCGGCAATGGACGCCAATCCGACAGCTCCATGCGCATGAAATAGGCGCTGGCGAACAGCGCAAACAAAGCACCGATGACGGCGAGGAAAACGCCCAATCCGATCTTGGCTGTCGGAAGGGTGGATCGGTCGGAACCCTCAAATCCGCCAAGCGGACCTTGCTCGAGCCAGGGTTTGGCCGTCATTCGTTGGTGAGACAGCCACCAAGCGGCGAATCCGGCCATGACCAAGAGAAAGACCAGAATGACGCTCATCGCGGCGCCTCGGCGAGACCCAGGGCACCGGGATCGTTCTGTGCCAGAAAATCCTGCTCGGCGTTCGGAACGCTGTAATCGTAGGCCCAGCGATAGACCACCGGCAGATGCTTGCCCCAATTGCCGTGCGGTGGCGGCGTCTCGGGCGTCTGCCACTCCAAAGTGGTGGCCCGCCAAGGGTTGCCGCCAGCGTCCCGGCCGTTGCGAATGCTCCAGATCAGGTTGAAGAGGAAGACGATCTGGGCGAAGCCGACGATGAAGGCCATGACGCTGATGAAGGCGTTCAAGGTTTGGACCGAGTCGGGAATGAAGGCTGTTTCCCCCAATTCGGGATAACGCCGCGGGACGCCCACCAACCCCACGTAATGCATCGGAAAGAAGATCAGATAGGCACCGAGGAAGGTGACCCAGAAGTGGAACTGGCCGAGCACCTCGTTCAGCATTCGCCCGGTGACCTTCGGATACCAGTGGTAGATCGCCCCAAAGATCACCAGGATCGGCGCAACCCCCATGACCATGTGGAAATGCGCCACCACGAACATCGTGTCGGACAGCGGCACGTCAACGACCACATTGCCCAGGAACAGTCCCGTCAGGCCACCGTTCAGGAAGGTGACGATGAAGGCCAGGGCGAACAGCATCGGCAGGGTCAGATGAATGTCGCCCCGCCACAGGGTCAGCACCCAATTATACACTTTGAGGGCGGTAGGAACGGCGATGATCAGCGTCGTGGTGGCGAAGAAGAAACCGAAATACGGGTTCATGCCGCTGACATACATATGATGGGCCCAGACGACGAAGCTGAGCGCCCCGATGATGACGATCGCCCAGACCATCATGCGATAGCCGAAGATGTTCTTGCGCGCGTGCGTCGAGATCAGGTCGGAGACGATGCCGAAGGCCGGCAGCGCGACGATGTAGACCTCGGGATGACCGAAGAACCAGAACAGGTGCTGGAACAGGATCGGGCTACCGCCGCCATAGCTGAGTTGCTCGCCCATCTCGACCAGCGCGGGCATGAAGAAACTGGTGCCGAGCACCCGGTCGAACAGCATCATCACCGAGGCGACGAAGAGCGCCGGAAAGGCGAACAAAGCCATTACCGTGGCGGTGAAGATGCCCCACACCGTCAACGGCATCCGCATCAAGGTCATGCCTCTGGCGCGGCCCTGGAGGACGGTCACGACATAGTTCAGGCCGCCCATGGTGAAGCCGATGATGAACAGGATCAGCGAGACCAGCATCAGAATGATGCCGGCGCCCTGACCGCCCGGCGTGCCGCCGAGGATGGCCTGCGGCGGATAGAGCGTCCAGCCGGCGCCGGTCGGACCGCCGGGTGCGAAGAAACTGACGACCAGCACGAGCACGGCGAGGAGATAGATCCAGTAGCTCAGCATATTGGCGTAGGGAAAGACCATATCCCGCGCGCCGACCATCAACGGAATCAAGTAGTTGCCAAATCCACCGAGGAACAGCGCGGTCAACAGATACACCACCATGATCATGCCGTGCATGGTGACGAACTGGTAGTAGGCTTCCGGCGTGATGAAGTCGAAGGTGCCGGGAAAGCCGAGTTGCAGCCGCATCAGCCATGACAGCACCAGGGCGACGAGCCCGATGGCGAGAGCTGTGGACGAATATTGGATGGCGATGATCTTGGCGTCCTGCGAAAAGACGTATTTCGTCAACCAGCTTTTCGGGTGGTACAGTTCGACATCCGCGACTTCGGCGGGCGGGATCGCTTCGCCGCCGCCTGACGTGACATCGACCATCGCTCTGCCTCCCTGTTCCGTCCGGCGCACCCTGTTGTCCTGCCCCGGATTGCTGGGGTTTATCTCGGCGCTGCCGCCGCCCTGCTCACCGTTTGATCTCGCCCACCGAACTGACCTGCTCGGGCGTCGACAATTGCGCGAATGTCGATTGCTCCTGGAGCCAGGCGACGTAATCCTCTTGCGTGTCGACCACGGTGATGCCGCGCATGAAGCCATGCCCGATGCCGCAGAGTTCGGCGCAAAGAATCTCGAAACTGCCGGTCCGCGTCGGGGTGAACCAGAAATAGGTGACGCTGCCTGGGACCATATCCATCTTCGCCCGGAACTCCGGGACGTAGAAATCATGCAGCACATCGATGGAGCGCAGCAGCATCTTGACCGGCTTGCCGATCGGCAGATGCAAATCGGCTGCCTCAATCACGACGTCGTCCTGGCCGGCCGGATCGTCGGGATCGATGCCCAAGGGGTTGTCCGGCCCGATCTTGCGATTGTCGGATCTGCCCAACCGTCCGTCCTCGCCGGGGAGGCGAAAGCTCCACTGCCACTGCTGGCCGACGACCTCGACTTCGGTCGCGTCATCGGGAACAGTGACGAATTGCCCCCACACCACCAGCCCCGGCGCCAGCATCGCCGCAACGCCCAGCGCGGTCGCGGCCGTGAGCCAGGTCTCGAGCTTTTTATTTTCCGGCTCGTACGCGGCCCTGGATCCCTCCTTGTGGCGGAAGCGAAAGACGCAATAGGCCATGAACAGGACGACGGCGACGAAAACGAAGCCCGTAATCCAGAAAGTGACGATGATGGTTGTGTCGATATAGCCCCAATTTGAGGCAATAGGTGTCCACCACCATGGGCTCAGAAGGTGAAACAGCACCGAGCCGACAGCGACGAGAACGAGCACGAGCGCAATGGCCATGGTACCCCTCCCCACCTCGCACTGGCCTGAGAGGTCCAGCGAGATGACGGTGGCACTATAGCGTGATTCCGGGATGAATTTCCAGAGCCGCGACAATAATCGTCAAGTTGACGCGGTTTCCCCTCCGGAAGTTTCGCGAGCTTCCGTTGGACGCCCGTGGGAGCGGCATTCCAGCGCGGTGGCGCTTCGCAGTGCACAAAAATTCATCGGGCAAAAAATATGACCAGCGTCTGTTGCCAGCAGATATTTTATGCGTAAACTAATTTTGGTGTGGGGGCGGAAATTCCGATGTCCACTGATTTCCGGCGCGGATCGTCAACGCTTGCGCCGGCCCGATCTCCGGCTGGGGACGGACCATTGTTAGCGACCTTTTTGAATGGAGATCAAGAGATGAGTTCGATCCGCACCGCCACTATCGCCCTTATGACTGCGACCACCTTGTCCGGCGCGGCGATGGCGCAGACCGCCGACGACGGAAAACTGAAGATCGGCCTGATGTTCACATTGAGCGGGCCCGCCGCGGTGCTCGGAGAGCAGGGCCGTGACGGCTTCCTGCTTGCGGTCGAGAAGATGGGCGGCAGGCTCGGCGGCCTGGAGACAGAGATCACCACCGTCGACGACGAGCTGAAGCCCGATATCGCCGCCAACAAAGCGCGCGAACTGGTTGAGCGCGACGATGTCGACTTCGTCGTCGGCCCGATCTTTTCCAACATCCTGATGGCGATTAACAAGCCGGTGACAGACGGTGGCGCCTTCCTGATCAGCCCGAATGCCGGCACCTCGAATTTCGCCGGGGCCGAGTGCAACAAGAATTTCTTCGTCACCTCCTACCAGAACGATCAGGTCCACGAGGTTCTCGGCAAATATGCTCAGGACAAGGGCTACAAGCGCCTGTTCCTGCTCGCCCCGAACTATCAAGCGGGCAAAGATTCGCTGGCCGGCTTCAAGCATTCCTACAAGGGCGAGGTGGTCAACGAGATCTACACGCCGCTCGGCCAGCTCGATTTCTCGGCCGAGCTCGCGCAGATCGCCGCCGAGCAGCCGGACGCCGTCTTCACCTTCATGCCGGGCGGCATGGGCGTGAACCTCGTCAAGCAGTATCGGCAGGCCGGGCTCGACAACATTCCGTTCCTGTCCGCCTTCACCGTCGATGAGACCACCCTGCCCGCCCAGCAGGATGCGGCCGTCGGCTTCTACGGCGGCGCCAACTGGGCGCCGGACATGGACAACGAGCAGTCCAAGGCCTTCGTCGCCGCCTACGAGGAAAAATACGGCAGCGTTCCAGGCACCTACGCCATGCAGGCCTACGACGCTGCGCAGCTGATTGACAGCGCGGTCAAGGCCGCCGGCAAGCTCGACGACAAGGATGCTTTGCGTTCGGCGCTTGAGGCAGCCGACTTCCAGTCCCTGCGTGGCGATTTCAAGCTCGGCAACAACCACTACCCGATCCAGGACTTCTATCTGGTCAAGGTGGCCAAGCGCGACGACGGCAAATACCAGACGCAGATCGCCGAGAAGATCTTCGACGACTACCAGGACAACTACGCCGCCGAATGCAAGATGCAGTAGCGGCCCGCTCGTGAAGCCGGCCGGGCGAAAAACCCCGGCCGGCGCCGAGCGGGTGTTCGATTTTGATGTCGAGCGCCGCCGTTCTGGACTGGCGGTGCCGGGATGGCATCATGGCCGCTTGCCGCGATGAACGAGCCGCCGAAGGGCACGGATGTTCAACCTCTTTCTTCTCCAGGCGCTGAACGGGATCCAACTCGGCATCCTCTTGTTCCTCGTCGCCGCCGGGCTGACACTGATCTTCGGTGTCATGGACCTGATCAACCTGGCGCACGGCGTTCTGTACATGGTCGGCGCCTATCTGGCTGCGACCTTCACCGCCTTCACCGGTGACTTCTTCCTCGGGCTGGCCCTCGCCCTTCCGGCGACGCTCGCCTTCGGCATCGTTCTGGAATTCCTGATCTTTCGGCGACTCTACGACCGCGATCACCTCGATCAGGTGCTCGCTACTTTCGGGCTCATCCTGATCCTCAATGAGGGGGTGAAGATGATCTGGGGCGCGGCACCGATGAGCGTGCCGATCCCCGATATCCTTTCTGGCTCGATGCCGCTCATCGGCAACATGCGCTATCCGTTCTTCCGGGTTGCGATCATCGCCTCCGGTCTCGTCACTGCCCTTGGCCTTTATCTGATGGTCAATCACACGCGGATCGGCATGCTGCTCAGGGCCGGCGCCACCAACGGACCGATGGTCTCGGCGCTCGGCGTCGACATCGGCCGGCTGTTCATGATCGTCTTCGGCCTCGGGGCAATGCTGGCGGGCTTTGCCGGCGCCATGGTCGCACCGATCCTTTCCGTCGAGCCCGGCATGGGCGACAGCGTCCTGATCCTGACCTTCGTCGTCATTGTCATTGGCGGCGTCGGGTCGGTCCGTGGCGCTTTCGTAGCAGCCATCCTCGTCGGTCTGGTCGACACGCTCGGCCGCACCTTCGGGCCGATCCTGTTGCGCAGCCTGATGGACCCGTCGGCCGCTTCGCAGACCGGCCGAACCCTGGCGCCGATGCTGATCTACATCCTGATGGCGGCGGTCTTGTTCTTCAGGCCCTCCGGGCTGTTTCCGACCAAAGGGACCGTCCAATGACCTCGGGCCTGTCGGACGCTGCTGTCTCCAATTCGCTGATCGACGTCGGAGCCGTTCGTCGCCCGCTCCTCGGCCGTCACGGCTCCAGTGTCGCGGCCGCAGTGATTTTCGCCGGTCTCGGGCTCCTGCCGGTGCTGGCATGGGCGCTGAACGATCCGTTCCTGCTCGTTACCGCCACCCGCCTGACGATCTTCGCAATCGCGGCGCTCTCGCTCGACCTCGTACTCGGCTACGGCGCGATGGTGTCCTTCGGCCATGCGGCCTTCATCGGGCTCGGAGCCTATGCCGTCGCGATCCTGGCGGCGAACGGCATCGAGGACATTTTGCTTCAGACGCTCGTCGCTATCCTGGTTTCAGCGCTCTTCGCCCTGATCACCGGGGCGATCTCGTTGCGGACCAAGGGCGTCTATTTCATCATGATCACCCTCGCCTTCGGCCAAATGGCGTATTTCTTCATGGTCTCGCTGTCGGCCTATGGCGGCGATGATGGCATCACCCTCGCCAACCGCTCGACGCTGTTCGGTACGGACTTGTTGGAGAGCGATCACGTCCTCTTCTACGGTGCGCTCGGTTTCCTCGTCGCCGCCTTTGTCGGCCTGAGAGCGCTGGTCGCCTCACGCTTCGGCAGGGTGCTGCGGGGAACCCGCGACAATCGGCTTCGCATGCAGGCGATCGGCTTTGCCCCGTTCCCGTACCAACTGACCGCCTATGTCATCGCGGGTGCGATTGCCGGCGTCGCTGGCGTCTTCCTCGCCAATCAGGCCGAGTTCGTCTCTCCCGCCTACATGACGTGGCAACGCTCGGGCGAGCTGATCGTCATGGTCGTCTTCGGCGGCATGGGAACCCTCGTCGGCGCGATCGCCGGGGCGATCGCGTTTCTGCTGCTGGAGGATTGGCTGGCGCAGTTTTCCGAACACTGGAAGCTCTGGCTCGGCATTCTCCTCGTGCTCCTCGTCCTCTTCACCCGCGGCGGCATCGCCGGATTCGTTTCCCGTCTATCCGGGGGAGCGCGGTCATGACGACACCGTTGCTCGAGGTCCGCAATCTCAGAAAATCCTATGGCGCACTCGCTGTTACCGATGATGTCAGCCTCGATGTCGCACCCGGCGAACTCCATGCAATCATCGGACCGAACGGGGCCGGCAAGACGACGCTGATCCATCAGCTCTCGGGAAGCC
Source organism: Aurantimonas sp. E1-2-R+4 (assembly GCF_036549515.1). Lineage (NCBI taxonomy): Bacteria > Pseudomonadati > Pseudomonadota > Alphaproteobacteria > Hyphomicrobiales > Aurantimonadaceae > Aurantimonas > Aurantimonas sp. E1-2-R+4. Next base: position 217,626 of record NZ_JAZHLK010000001.1, read on the forward strand.
TCCGCAGCAATTCGGGCACCGTCCACTTCGCCGGCGAAGACATCACCCGGCTCGGCATGGCCGAGCGGGTGCACCGCGGCCTTGCGCGCTCCTTCCAGATCACCTCGATCCTCGATGGCTTCACGGTCCTGGAAAACGCCGCGATGGCCGTCCAGGCGCGGTCGGGCTCGAGCTTCCGCTTCTTCGCGCCGGCGGCGCGCGAATCCCGGCTCAACGACAAGGCGTTGGCGGCGCTGGCGCGCGTCCGGCTGGAGGACCGGGCGGAGCGCCGCGCCGGCAGCCTGTCGCACGGCGAAAAACGCCAGCTCGAAATTGCAATCGCGCTCGCTACGGGCGCGCAGCTGCTTCTGCTCGATGAACCGCTCGCGGGCACTGGCCACGAGGAGTCCGCCGTGCTCGTCGCGCTGATGCGGGAGCTGAAGTCCACGCACACCGTCGTTCTCGTCGAACACGACATGGAGGCGGTGTTCGCTCTCGCCGACCGGGTGAGCGTTCTCGTCTATGGGCGGCTGATCGCCACCGGCACCCCGGAGGAGGTGCGCCTGGACCCCGAAGTGCGCAGTGCCTACCTCGGCGAAGAGGAGGCCGCCTGATGTTGGCGATCGAAGGGCTGGAAAGCGGCTATGGCGACTCCCGCATCCTGTTCGGGATCGATCTCACCGTCGCGGCGGGCGAGGTCGTCACGCTGCTCGGCCGCAACGGCATGGGCAAGACCACGACCGTCAGATCCCTGTTCGGGCTCTTGAAGCCGCGCGGCGGCCGAATTCTCATCGACGGCGACGACGTCACCGGGCGCCCGCCCCACGTCATCGCCAAGCACGGCCTTGGCCTGGTGCCGGAAGGCCGACAGATCTTTCCGACGCTGTCGGTCGAAGAGAACCTCGTGGCGACCCATCGCGCCGGCACGGGGCCCGCCCAATGGACGCTGACCAAAATTTACCGGCTGTTCCCACGCCTTCAGGAACGCCGGCACAATATGGGCAACCAGCTGTCCGGGGGCGAACAGCAGATGCTGGCGATCGGCCGCGCGCTGATGACCAATCCCCGCCTCGTCGTTCTCGACGAGGCCACCGAAGGTCTCGCCCCGCTCATTCGCGAGGAGATCTGGACCTGCCTCGCCGCCATCAAGGATGCCGGGGCGGCGATCCTCGTCATCGACAAGAACGTCGACGCGCTCGCCCGTTTTGCCGACCGACACGTCGTCATCGAGAAGGGCCGCGTCGCCTGGACCGGAACGACGGATGAACTCAGGTCGACGCCGGAGATCAAGGACCGGTTTCTGCATGTTTGACACTGACCAACTCGCAACGTCGAAGGGAGATATTCGATGACGATCATGACCGCCGGGGTGACCAAGGCCGACGAAGGCATCGACGGCATCCGCTGGAACATCCTTGGCCAGACCTACATCCCGAAACACCACTGCGAGAGTTCGCTGTCCTGGCACGCGACGTTTCCCGCCGGCACCTTCGTGCCGCCGCACATCCATCCGACCCAGGACGAGTTCATCTACATGTTTCAGGGTCGGTTGGACCTGGTCCTCGACGGCCAGGAAACCTTCGCTCAACCGGGCGATACAATCCGCCTGCCACGCGGCATACCGCACGGTATCTTCAATCGCAGCGATGCCGACGTGAAGTGTCTGTTCTGGGTTTCGCCGGCGCGTCGGCTCTACGATCTCTTCTGGGCGCTACACAATCTGGGGCCGGCGGCCGATCCGGCCGAGGTCGTCGCCATCTCCGCCAAGCACGAGGTGGATTTCCTGCCGCCGCCAGATGCCGAGTGATCCACACGGCCCCAGGACTGGAGGACAGACCATGAAAGTGATCATCGTCGGGGCCGGCATCGGCGGTCTGACCACCGCGCTGATGCTGCACAAGCGCGGCATTCGGGCCGAGGTCTACGAGCAATCTCCCGAGGTTCGCGAAGTGGGGGTCGGCATCAACACCCTCCCCCATGCAATCCGGGAACTCGCCGAGGTCGGGCTGCTGCCGGCGCTCGACAAGGTCGGCATCCGCACCCGCGAGCTGGTCTACTATAATCGCCAGGGCCAGGAGGTCTGGCGCGAGCCGCGCGGCACGGACGCCGGCCATCCGGTGCCGCAGTTCTCGATCCATCGCGGACGGCTGCAGAAGGTCATCCACGACGCCGTGATCGAGCGGCTCGGGCAGGAGTCAGTGAAGACCGGGCTGAGCCTTTCCGGGTTCATGCAGGACGAAGGCGGCGTGACTGCGCATTTCACCGACGCGGTGAAGGGCGACGCCGGGACGACGGTGCGGGGAGATATCCTCGTTTGCGCCGACGGCATCCATTCGGCCGGCCGGCGTCACTTCTACCCTGACGAGGGAGCACCATGCTGGAACGGCGTCCTGATGTGGCGCGGCGCGGCCGAGTGGACATCATGGGGCGACGGTCGGACGATGGCGATCGGCGGCGGCATGGGCGCCAAATTCGTGCTCTATCCCATCGCCGAACTCGGCGACGGCAAGCAGCTGATGAACTGGGTCGTCAACGTCAAGATGGCCGACGGCAAGACCTCGCCGCCGCCGAAGGAAAGCTGGTCGCGACCGGCGTTGCGCTCGCTGGTGCTGCCCTACGCCAAGCGCTTCACCATTCCCGATTTCGATGTCGCCGCGCTCGTCGAGGCGACGCCGCAGGCTTTCGAATATCCGATGTGCGACCGCGATCCCCTGCCCCGCTGGACCTTCGGGCGGGTTACGCTACTCGGCGACGCGGCCCATCCGATGTATCCGGTCGGCTCCAATGGCGCCTCGCAGGCAATCCTCGACGCCCGCTCCCTTGCCGACGCCCTGCACCGCGCCGAGCACCCCTGCCAGGCCCTGTGGGAATACGAACGAGAGCGGCTGCCGACGACCGCCGAGGTGGTGCGACTCAACCGCAAGGGCGGCCCCGAGCGGGTCATCGACGAAGTCGAGAAGCTGGCGCCCGGTGGCTTCGATCAGGTCGATTCCGTGCTGAGCCGCGCCGAACGCCAGGCAATCGTCAGCGGCTATGCGGGAAAAGCCGGCTTCGCCGCTCAACCAGGCGGTCAGGCGGAGCGCAGAGCCGCCAACGCCTGAGACGTGTTGTCCCGTGACAGGACGGGCCATGCAGGATGCCGATTGCAAGTCCGATTTATTAGTTTAATGTTAAAATAGTTTCCGGATGCAGGATGATCCCGTGACCATCGAACGACGGCCCCGACATATCCTCGTTACCGGCGCCTCCCGCGGCATCGGGCGGGCGATCGCCGAGCGCTTTGTCGCTTCTGGCGATACGGTGACAGTGCTCGCACGCTCTCAAGATGGCGCCGAACAGGTCCGCGCCGAACTTGGAGCCGCGGCCGCGGTCGCGGCGGACGTCACCAACGCCACCGCCTTGGAAGAGGCGCTCGACACCGCCGCCACACGCTCTGGCCCCATCAACATCCTGGTCAATAACGCCGGCGGGGCCGAGACCGCACCGGTCTCCCGGCTCGATGTCGACCAGCTACGCCGGATGATGGCGCTGAATGTCGAGCCGGTGCTGACCGCCATACGCTCGGTACTACCGGCCATGAAGGAGCGCGGCTTCGGCCGGATCGTCACGATTGCCTCGACCGCCGGGCTCAAGGGCTATTCCTATGTCGGGGCTTATTGCGCCGCCAAACACGCTGTTGTCGGGCTCACCAGGGCGCTGGCGCTGGAACTCGCGCCGACGGGCATAACCGTCAACGCCGTCTGTCCGGGCTACACGGACACCGACCTCGTGTCGGGGTCGCTCGATCGGCTGGAGCAGAAGACCGGGCGCGCGCGCGCCGACCTTCTCGCCGAATTCACCGGCGCCAATCCTCTCGGGCGGCTCATCCGTCCCGACGAGGTGGCGGACTGCGTGCATTGGCTGGCTGGCGCCGGCGCCTCGGCAATCACCGGCCAGGCGATTGCGGTCGCGGGAGGTGAGCTGTGAGCAACGCCCGACGCGAGACGGTCGACCCGATCGATGCCGAATCCAAGGTGCGCGAAAGTCCGCTACACCACCGCGCCGAATTGCGGCTTTGGCTGCGCTTGCTGACCTGCGCCAATTTGGTCGAGGCCAAGATCCGCAAACGGCTGCGCGAGGAGTTCGACACCACGCTTCCGCGCTTCGATCTGATGGCGCAGCTCGAGCGTTCGCCGGACGGCATTCTCTTGGGCGAGCTGTCCCGCCGGATGATGGTCTCCAACGGCAATGTGACGGGGCTGGTCGATCGTCTCGTCCAGGAAGATCTCATCGAACGTCAGGTCTCCGAGATCGATCGCCGTGCGGTCCGTGTCCGCCTGACAGCCAAGGGGCGATCGGTTTTCGCGACGATGGCGGAGGCGCACGGCAACTGGATCGCCGAGATGCTCGGGGAACTTGCTCCGGCCGAGCAGGAGGCGCTCTGGAACCAGTTGGGCGATCTCAAGGCCTCCGTGCGCAAGGCCAGCAATAGCGCACGGACGCCGACCGTCCGCGGAGAGAAGTCATGAAGTACCAGAACGCCATCGCCGCGCCGCTCGCCGATTTCGCGCCGGAGCATTTTCGATTATCGATCGATGGCGGGATCGCGACCGTGATGTTGAACCGGCCGGAGCGGAAAAACCCGCTGACCTTCGAGAGCTACGCCGAGCTGCGCGACACCTTCCACGCGCTGCGCTTCGACGACACAGTGACCGCCGTCGTGCTCACCGGCGCCGGCGGGAATTTCTCCAGCGGCGGCGACGTTTTCGAGATCATCGAGCCGCTGACCAAAATGAGTGCCTCTCAGCTCCATGCCTTCACAACGATGACCGGCGATCTGGTCAAGGAGATGCGGGCCTGTCCGCAGCCGGTGATCAGCGCGATCGAGGGCGTGTGCGCGGGTGCTGGCGCGATCATGGCCATGGCGTCTGATATGCGCGTCGGAGCGGCAGGTGCGAAAGTCGCGTTCCTGTTCAACCGCGTCGGACTTGCCGGGTGCGATATGGGCGCCTGTGCGATCCTACCACGCATCGTGGGCCAAGGCCGCGCCTCGGAATTGCTCTACACCGGCCGCTTCATGACGGCCGAAGAGGGCGAGCGCTGGGGATTCTTCAACCGCCTCACCGACAAGGGTGGCGCGCTCGATGCCGCCATGGAGATGGCTAAGGCGCTGACCGAAGGGCCCACCTACGCCAATTCGATCACCAAGCGGATGCTGCAGATGGAATGGGCGATGGGTGTCGACGAGGCCATCGACGCCGAGGCGATCGCCCAAGCGCTGTGCATGAAGACCGGAGACTTCCGCCGCGCCTTCGAGGCCTTCGCCGAAAAGCGTCAGCCAGTCTTCGAGGGAAACTGAGCCGATGGCGGACAAGAGCTTCCTCGCCTGGCCGTTCTTCGAGGAGCGTCACCGCCGGCTGGCGGACGAAGCCGAGCGCTGGGCGGCCGACAATATCGCCGCTCTCGCCGATCATCATGACATCGACGGCAGTTGTCGCCGGCTGGTCGAGGCGATGGGCGCGGCCGGCTTTCTCGCTCATGCCGCGCCGGAGGACGTTCGTTTCGACGTCCGCAGCCTGTGCATCCTGCGCGAGACTTTTGCGCGTCACGACGGCTTGGCCGATTTCGCCTTCGCCATGCAGGGCCTCGGTACGGGCGCCCTGACCCTCTCCGGGTCCGACGCGCTGAAGCGGCGCGTTCTGCCGGGCGTTCGCGCCGGCGAGACCATCGCCGCCTTCGCCCTGACCGAGCCCGAGGCGGGGTCGGACGTTGCCCAGATCGCGCTGAAGGCCACGCCCGCCGGCAACGACATGATCCGGCTCGATGGCGAGAAGATCTGGATTTCCAATGGCGGCATCGCCGATCATTACGTGGTCTTCGCGCGGACCGGCGAAGCACCAGGCGCGAAGGGGCTGTCGGCGTTTTTCGTGCCGGCCGACACGCCGGGCCTCGTGATCGCCGAGCGGCTAGAGACCATCGCGCCGCATCCGCTGGCACGCCTGACATTCGACGACTGCTGTATCCCAACGACGAACCGCATCGGCAATGGCGGTGACGGCTTCAAGATCGCCATGGCGACGCTCGATGTGTTCCGCTCCACCGTCGGCGCCGCCGCGCTCGGCTTTGCTCGCCGCGCCCTCGACGTTACACTGGATCGGGCGCGCAGCCGCCAGCTTTTCGGCGGACCGCTTGCCGATCTGCCGCTCACCCAAACCGCGTTGGCGGAAATGGCGACGGCCATCGATACCTCCGCCCTCCTCGTTTACCGCGCCGCCTGGACCCGCGACGCCGGCGCGCCGCGGATCACGCGCGAAGCCGCGATGGCCAAGATGGTGGCGACCGAAAACGCCCAGGAGGTCATCGACCGTGCCGTGCAGATCCACGGCGCCGAAGGGGTGCGTTCCGGCTCGGTTCCCGAGACGCTCTATCGCGAGATCCGCGCGCTGCGAATCTACGAAGGCGCCACGGAGGTCCAGAAACTCATCATCGCCCGCCAACTCCTGTCGCAAGTTGCTTGAGGAGACGCCATGACCGACACGTGCCACGTCGACACCTTCGTCCTCGATAATTTGCCGCCGGCTCACCTGATGCCGGACTTCATCAATCTCGACCGGCTCGGCTACCCGGCGCAACTGAACGCCACGGTCGAACTCGTCGACCGCCACGTTGCCGAGGGTCGCGGTGAGCGCATCGCGGTGATTGGCCCGGACGTGTCCTGGACCTATGCCGAACTTGCCCGGTTGATCGATCGGATGGCCAATGTGCTGGTCGGTAAGCTTGGCCTCGTCCCCGGCAACCGGGTGCTGCTGCGCTCGGCCAACAATCCGACGCTGGTGGCGCTGTATATGGCGGTCATCAAGGCCGGCGGTGTGGTCGTTGCGACGATGCCGCTCTTGCGGGCAAAGGAACTCGTCAAGATTATCGGCAAGGCCGAGATCGGCTTGGCTTTCTGCGATGCGTCGCTCGTCGACGAGATGGCGAAGGCCGCCGCAGCGTCGCCTGTGCTCGACCGCGTCGTGACGTGGTCCGGGACCGCCGGCGGAGAGTTGGGAGACCTGCTCGAAAACGTCTCCGACCGATTCGACCCGGCGGCGACACGGGCGAGCGATCCCTGCCTTCTCGGCTTCACATCCGGAACCACAGGCCTTCCCAAGGCGACGATCCACTATCACCGGGACCTTCTCGTCATCTGCGACTGCTATGCGAAAGACGTGCTGCGGGCGAATGCGGACGACGTCTTCATCGGCTCTCCACCGCTCGCCTTCACCTTCGGCCTCGGCGGCCTTGTCCTGTTCCCGTTCCGGATCGGTGCGGCGGCCGTGCTGATCGAAAAGGCCGCACCGCCGGATCTCGCCAAGGCGATCGGCGATTATCGCGCGACCATCTGCTTCACTGCGCCCACAGCCTATCGCGCCATCGCGGCCAAGAGCGACGAGTTCGATCTCTCTTCCTTACGCAAATGCGTCTCGGCTGGGGAGACATTGCCGCCTCCAACCTATGAGGCTTGGCTTGAGGCGACCGGCCTCAAGCTGATGGACGGGATCGGCGCGACCGAGATGCTGCATATCTTCATTGCCGCGCGCGAAGACGAGATCCGGCCGGGCGCCACCGGCCGACCGGTACCGGGCTACGAAGCGCGGGTGATCGACGCAGACGGCAAGCGCTGCCCGACCGGCACGCCCGGACACCTCGCCATGCGCGGTCCGATCGGCTGCCGCTACCTCGCCGACAACCGTCAGGCGGCGTATGTCCAAAGCGGCTGGAACATTACCGGCGACACCTATGTCGAGGATGCGGACGGCTATTTCTGGTTCAAGGCGCGCAACGACGACATGATCGTCTCCTCGGGTTACAACATCGCCGGACCGGAGGTCGAAGCCTCGCTCCTCGCCCATCCGGCCGTCGCGGAAGCCGGGGTCGTCGGCTCCCCGGACACGGATCGCGGCTGTATCGTGAAAGCCTATGTGCTGCTGGCGGACGGCCAAGCCGGGGATGCGGCCTTGGCCAAGGCGCTGCAGGACCATGTGAAACAGGACCTGGCGCCCTATAAATATCCCCGATCGATCGTCTTCGTCGAGGCGCTGCCAAAGACCGAATCGGGCAAACTGCAACGCTTCGCACTGCGCCAGCAGGCGGAACGGGAAGCCAGCCAGGGAGAAATGGCGTGAATCTAACCCGTCCGATCGTCGGTGAAGCCGCGACATCCGATCGCCCGACCGCCAAGGGCAGCCTCACCGCTTTGCAACCGGCGGGTTGGCCGACACCAAAAGGCTATGCCAACGGCGTGATGGGACGGGGCAACATGGTCCTGACCGGCGGGCTGATCGGCTGGGACGAGAGCGAGAAATTCCCCGAGAGCTTCGTCGCCCAGGTCGAACAGACGCTGAAGAACGTGCTCGCCGTTGTGGCGGAAGCTGGTGGCGGACCTGAGCACATCGCCCGGCTGACATGGTATGTCAGGAGCATTGCCACCTACCGCGCTTCGCTGGCCGAACTCGGCCCCGTCTATCGCCGGATCATGGGGCGCCACTTCCCGGCGATGGCGCTGGTCGAGGTCTCCGATCTGGTCGAGCCGAAGGCGCTGGTCGAGATCGAAGCCACTGCCATCGTGCCGGACTGATCGGGATCGCGACGCGCCATGGTGCAATCTTCATGGCGGCAGGATGCCGCCCCTCTGACCGACTTCGACGCAGCCTATGCCAATAGTGCCGCGATCGCCGGATCGCAGTCCTATCCGGCACGATGGGCGGCCGCGGCCGCGGCCTTCCGGGAGCATCTCGCCTCGGCCGGACGCGCCCGGCTCGATCGCGCCTATGGCCCAGCGCCCCGCAACCGATACGATCTGTTTCTCCCGGACGGTGCTCCGCTCGGTCTCGTCGTCTTCGTCCATGGCGGCTACTGGAAAGCCTTCGACAAATCGCTCTGGTCGCATCTGGCCGAAGGGGCGCTGCAACGCGACTATGCGGTCGCAATGCCGAGCTATACGCTCTGCCCCGACGCGACGATCCGCACGATCACGCGCGAAATCGGCGCGTTCCTCGACCACGTCGCCGGCGAGATTCCCGGGCCGATCCGCCTCTCCGGTCATTCCGCCGGCGGCCACCTCGTCTCGCGCATGCACTGCACCGACGCGCCGATCGCGCGCGCCACGGCAGACCGCATCGATCGGACGGTTTCGATCAGCGGCGTTCACGACCTTCGCCCGCTGCTCGCGACCGGCATAAACGACATTCTCCAACTCGACCTCGCTGAGGCGCGCGCCGAGAGCCCGGCGCTTCTCGAGCCGCGTGCGAATATCGATATCACCTGTCTCGTCGGTGGCGCCGAACTGGGCGAATTTCGCCGTCAGAACGCGCTGCTCGCCAATGTCTGGCATGGTTTCGGCGTGCTGACGCGAGCAGTCGAGCGGCCGGGAAAGCATCATTTCGATGTCATCGACGAACTCCGTGATCCGGCGAGCGAACTCGTCGCGATCTTGACGGGTGCCCCGAACTCCTGAAACCGTCGTATCCAGACAAACGAACCACCGCCGCCCGCCCCGGCAGGAGCCTTCATGAAACCGATCTTCGTCCAGTTCAAATGCCAGCCCGGCATGGCCTACAAAGTCGCCGACAGCCTCATCCAGGACATCGAGGAAATTTCGGAGGTGTTCTCCACGTCCGGCCATTACGACCTGATCGCCAAATTCTATCTCAGCGATGACCAGGACATCGGCCACTTCGTCACCGAGCGTCTCCAGGTGACCGAGGGCGTCGCCGACACGTTTACGCTGGTCGCCTTCAAGGCGTTCGGCTGAAGTCGATCGCGCGGCCCGCCCCCTACTCCTCCGCCTCGCGCCGATCCCGCGGCGCCTGAACGTTGCCGGTATCATGCGGCCGCGGGCGGGCCTTGCGCCGGGTGTCAATGTCCTGCTCGCGCTTTTTCGCCAGTTCGCGATGCGCCTGGTCACGTCCGGCAAGATACTGCTTCGGCCAGTGCTGGTTGCGCGCGTCGTACCAGGCGGCGGCCTCGCGGGTGAAATACGGGTTCCACAGATGCGGACGGCCGAGCGCGACGAGATCGGCGCGCCGCGTGTGCAGGATGGTGTTGACCTGCGCCGGCTCGGTGATCGCGCCGACGACCATCACCGCCAGCTTCGCCACGTTGCGGATCGCCTCGGCGAACTGCACCTGGAACATCCGGCCATAGATCGGAGTCTGGTCGGCGACCGTCTGCCCGGCTGAAACGTCGATGAGGTCGCAGCCGACCTCGGCGAAGGCTTTGGAGATTGCGACGCTGTCGGCTTCGTCGATACCCCCCTCTTGCCAGTCGGTCGCCGAGATGCGCACCGACATCGGCTTCTTCGCGGGCCACACCGCGCGCATCGCCTCGAACACCTCCAACGGATAGCGCAGCCGGTTCTCGATCGCCCCGCCATACTTGTCGTCGCGCGTGTTGGTCAGCGGCGAGAGGAATGAGGCAAGCAGGTAGCCATGGGCGCAATGAAGCTCGACCATGTCGAAGCCGGCCCGCTCCGCCCGCTCCGTCGCCTGGACGAATTCGTCCCTAATCCGGTCCATCGTGTCGCGGTCGAGTTCCGCCGGAACCTGGCTGACACCCTCGAAATAGGGAATCGGCGAGGCCGAATAGATTTGCCAGTTCTTCGCCGCGTCCGCCAGCGGCCGGTCCATCTTCTCCCAGCCGAGCTGGGTCGAGCCCTTGCGGCCGGCATGGCCGAGCTGCATCACCATCCTGGTCGCGGTGTTAGTGTGGACAAAGTCGACGATCCGCTTCCACTCGGCCTCGTGGCGATCGGTCCACAGCCCGGTGCAGCCTGGGGTAATCCGCGCGTCGGCCGACGGACAGGTCATCTCGGTAAAGACAAGGCCCGGCGCGCCGAGCGCGTGCGAGGTGTAGTGGACGAAGTGCCAGTCGGTCGGATTGCCATCCGCGTCGGCCGAATATTGCGCCATCGGCGACATCGCCACGCGGTTCTGAACCTCCATGTCGCGGAGGCGGAATTTGGTGAACATCGGCGTCGGCCGGCTGTCGCGGTAATCGTCGCCGGTCTCGCGATAGAGTTGGTCGTAATAGGCGGTATCGACCTGCTCGACGAAGCGCGGATCGCGGACGATCAGATTGTCGTAGGTGATCGACTTCGCCCGGCACATGACGACCATCGAAAACTGCTCGGGGCTCATCTCCCAGGAGCGGTTCATATGCTCGAACCAGGCCAGCGAGACGTCGGCATTGTGCTGGATGATCTGGCAGGGCGTGCGCCGCTCCGCGTCATAGGCCGCAAAGGCGTCTTCGACGCTCGTCTCGCCGTGTTCGACGACCGCGTGGGATAGCGAGATCGCGCATTCCATGGCGAGCTTGGTGCCCGAGCCGATGGAAAAATGCGCCGAGGCCTTGGCATCGCCCAGAAGCACGATGTTCCCGTGCGACCAGCGATGGCAAAAAATGCGGGGAAACCGGCGCCATTGCGAGCGGTTGAGCAGCAGACCGTGCCCCTCCAGCTCTTCCTCGTACAGCGCTTCGAGCCTGGCGCGTGAATCCTCCTCGTCGGTCTCCGAGAAGCCGAGGCCCTGAAAGCAGGCCTCATCCATCTCGAACACCCAGGTCGAGCGACCCGGCTCGTACTGGTAGCAATGGGCGCAGACGATGCCGTGCTCGGTTTCGCGGAAGAAATAGTTGAACTCGTCCATCGGCCGGGTCGAGCCCATCCAGCAGAAGCGGTTCGACTTGATCGTCACCTCGGGCTGGAAGGCCTCACGAAAATGCTCGCGAATGCGCGAGTTCACGCCATCGGCGGCGACGACGATGTCGGAATCGGCGAAGCGGGTGGCGATCTCCTCCGGTCGGACCGCCGCGGAAAAGTGCAGGTCCACCCCCTCCTCCCGGCAGCGCTGCTGCAAAATGGCGAGAAGCTTCATCCGTGAGATGCCGGCAAAGCCGTTGCCGGCGCAGCGCATCTCGGTGCCCTGCTTGTGGATTGCGACGTCGTCCCAATAGGCGAATTCAGTGCGGATGCGATCGAAGGATTCGCGGTCGCGCGACAGGAACTCGTGCAGCGTCTCGTCGGAGAACACGACACCGAAGCCAAACGTGTCGTCGGCGCGGTTCTGCTCGTAGATTTCGACCGACCAGTCCGGCTGCTGCTTCTTGGTCAGGAGGGCGAAATAGAGGCCCCCAGGACCGCCACCGATCACGGTGATACGCATGGGCTCTCTCCTGTCGGGTCGAACGGGTCGTCGCACAAGATATTTTATAGTTAAACTATCTCTTTGCAAGTCCGGACTTCGGCGCGCCACCTCCCCACGGTCGGGACTCATCGCAACGGACGTAGTGCCGACCCGCCATGCCTATCTGCCGGGCTTCGATCGTCGCTTATCAAGTGATCAATCGGAATCGCGTCCGGCTTGCGGCGCGTAGGCGGCGGCATCGACAATCGCATCGCGGCCGTCGAGGAACAATCGGCTCACCCGTGGTTCCGATCGGGCGAGTATCCGCCCTCTTCGCACCACCGCCAGTCGATGCGCCTTGAGGCGGATGGCCTCGATCGGGTCCGCCGCCTGCAGGACGAGGAAATCGGCGTGGTTGCCGACAGCGAGGCCATAACCGTCGAGCCCCATGACCCGAGCGGAATTGACGGTGACCGCGTCGAAGCAGGCGCGCATCGCCTCGCGCGAGGTCATCTGGCCGACGTGGATGGCCATGTGCGCGACCTCGAGCATGTCGCCGGAGCCGAGCGCGTACCAGGGGTCCATCACGCAGTCATGGCCGAAGGCGACATTGATCCCGGCGGCCATCAGTTCCGGCACGCGGGTCATGCCACGGCGCCTGGGATAGCTGTCATGGCGGCCCTGCAGCGTGATGTTGATCAGCGGGTTCGGAATGACATGCATTCCGGCTTCGTAGATCAAGGGGATCAGCTTCGAGACGTAATAATTGTCCATCGAATGCATGGACGTGAGATGCGAGCCGGCGACCCGGCCCTGAAGCCCGTGCCGGATGGTTTCGGCCGCCAGGGTCTCGACATGGCGAGACAGGGGGTCGTCGGATTCGTCGCAATGCATGTCGACGGGAAGGCCTCGCTCGGCGGCGATCCGGCAGAGCGCGGCGACCGAGGCGGCCCCCTCCGTCATCGTTCGCTCGAAATGCGGGATGCCGCCGACGATATCGACGCCCATGTCCAGAGCGCGGGCGAGCGCGTCGGCGGCGCCGGGAGCGCGCAGATAGCCATCCTGCGGAAACGCCACGAGTTGCAGGTCGAGATAGGGTTTTACCCGGTCCCTGACCTCAAGCAGCGCTTCGACGGTGACGAGGCGCGGATCGCTGACGTCGACGTGGCTGCGGATCGCGAGCAGGCCTTGCGCAACGGCGAGATCGCAGTAGCACAGCGCCCGCTCGACCAGAGCCCCGCGGGTCAGGAGCGGCTTCAACTCGCCCCACAGCGCGATGCCTTCCAGCAGCGTTCCGGATTGGTTCATCCGGGGCAGACCCAGCGACAGTGTCGCGTCCATGTGGAAATGCGGATCGACGAAGGGTGGCGAGATCAAGCGATTGGAGGCATCGATCGTCTCGGCGGCTTCAGCACCGATGCCGCGTTCGACGGCGGCGATCCGGCCGTCGCGGACCGCGATGTCGATCCCGGTGCGGCCATCGGGCAAATTGGCGTTGGTGACGATGAGGTCGAACATCGGATCGCTCCAGCGCGCGGGGATTCAGTTTTGGCGACCCCCGTTGCGTCGTATGCAAGGCGTTTGCACCGAAGTAGCGCCGCCGCAATTCCCACGCGACGGCGTCCTCGGTCCGGAAGCAAACAGCTAGATCGTCAAGACGGTCGCGCCGGTGGTTTTCCGCGCCTCGAGATCGCGGTGCGCCTGGGCCGCTTCCGAAACCGGATAGGTCTGACCGATGGTGATCTTCACGGCGCCCGATTCGATGACGTCGAACAGTGCCTTGGCCGAGGCGTCGAGTTCCTCGCGATTGGTGTTGTAGCCGAACAGGCTCGGCCGGGTCGCGTAGAGCGAGCCCTTCTGGTTGAGAATGCCGAGGTCGATATCGGGCAGCTTGCCTGAGGACTGGCCGAAGGCGACCCACAGGCCGCGATTCTTCAGGCAATCGAGGCTGCCCGGAAAGGTGTCCTTGCCGACCGAATCGTAGACGACGTCGCATTTCCGTCCGTCGGTGATATAACTCACCCGCTCGACGAAATCCTCCTCGCGGTAGTTGATCACATGGTCGCAGCCGTTCTCGCGGGCCAGCTTGCATTTTTCCGGCGTGCCGGCGGTTCCGATGACGGTCGCGCCGAGATGCTTGGCCCATTGTCCGGCGATCAGGCCGACGCCGCCGGCTGCGGCGTGGAACAGAAGGACCGTGTCCGGCCCTACCTTGAAGGTCCGCCGCAGAAGATACTCCGCCGTCATGCCCTTCAGCATGATCGCCGCGGCGGTCTTGAAGTCGATCGAGTCGGGCAGCTTCACGGCCTTGTCCGCCTCGGTCACGAGCCGCTCGGCATAGCTGCCGGTGACGCCGTTATAGGCGACGCGGTCACCCACCTGGAAGCGGTCGACCCCCTCCCCGACTTCGGAGACGACGCCCGCACCCTCCTTGCCGAGAACGAAGGGCATCGTCGGTGACTTGTAGACGCCGGTGCGGAAATAGACGTCGATGAAGTTGAGGCCGGCTGCCTTCTGATCGACCAGGATCTGGCCGGGACCCGGCCGACCCGGATCGTGATCCTCCCACTTCAGGACCTCCGGGCCACCCACTTCGTGAACGACAATTGCCTTGCTCATGCTTTCACTCCCGTTATTCCCAGATCACGATGAAATCGAAACCTTCGATCCGGTTTCGTCGCCATCGAGTCCATAAAGTCAGCGCGGAATGCGGGCGGAAAACCGGTTCCCACTCGTCCTCATTCCGCGCTAATCGTGCGAAACGCCCCGCATGCGGTCGACCATCTGGAGGACGCCACCGATGGCGAACAGATAGAGGCCGGAGGCGACAAGTCCCCATTTGATCCACCACAGCGGCGCGAAGTCGGAAAACAGCGCGGCGAGCCCCAGAACGGACCAGATCGCGAAAACGCCGAGATTGACAGGACGCAACCGCTCGACGCGCACCGGATGCAGGAACTTGATCGGCAGGAACGTCGCCGCGGAGCAGAAGACCACGAATGCGAATGCGGTCCACTCGTTCGGCTGAATGGCGAAAAACGTGAAGACGACCATGTTCCAGGCGACCGGAAATCCGCGAAAGAAATTGTCCTTCGTCTTCATGCGGAGATCGGCATAATAGATCGCGCTCGAGATGACGATCAGCGCCGCGGCGACGAACGACCATGGCCGGCCGATCATGCCCGATAGATAGAGCGCGACGGCCGGAATCATCACGAAGGTCGCATAGTCGATGATCGAATCGAGGAGATCCCCCGACCAGTTTGGTAAAACCCGCTTGATCTCGATCCGGCGGGCCAGTGGGCCATCGATACCGTCGACGAACAGCGCGAATCCCAACCAGCCGAACATCGCCACCCAGCGCTGCTCCGCCGCTGCAATGACCGACATGAACGCGAGGAAGGCACCGCTGGCGGTCAAAAGATGCACGCCGAAGGCGCGCCATTTATCGAAGGCGGTGACTGCGTCTGCCATGAATCCCCACGCTGCGCTGTCGCTTTTCGCCGCCCCTCGGCCAACGACCATTGCCATCCGCTGTAACCGGCGTATGTCGGGATTCCAAGCGAAACGAGCGACACCGCTCGCGGTTTCCGACCATTTCACCGGACAAACGGCGGGAGATTGTGCAAGTGGCCACAGAGCGTAGAGAGATCGCCGTCGTCGGGGGCGGGTTGGCGGGAACCGCCACCGCGCTGGCTTTTGCCGCCGCCGGCTTCGACACCGTGCTGATCGCGCCGAAGTCGACGCCGGATGGGCGCAGCACCGCGCTTTTGGGCGATTCTGTCGCCTTTTTGTCCAGTCTGGGCGTAATGGATCGGCTCGGCGCAAAAGCGGCGCCCTTGGCGGTGATGCGGCTCATCGACGACACCAAACGCCTGTTTCGCGCGCCGGTCGTGGAGTTCCGCGCCAGCGAAATCGGCCTGGCCTCATTCGGCTACAATGTTCTCAACGCCGATCTCCAGGCGGCGCTCAGCGAGGGCGTTGCGGAGGCGCCGAAGCTGGAGGTTCGGGAGACGGCCGCACGGGGCTTCAAGATCGAAGGCGACCGGGCCGTGGTGACGCTCGAGGATGGCGGGTCCTATTGCGTCGATCTGGTCGTTGCGGCGGACGGACGACACTCGCCAATGCGCGAGGCGGCCGGAATCGGCGTCCGGCAATGGACTTATCCGCAGAGCGCCATCGTCTTCAACTTTCGCCATCGCCTCGATCATCATTCCGTCTCGACGGAATTCCACACGCGGGCCGGCCCGTTCACGCAGGTGCCGCTGCCCGGCCGGCGTTCATCCCTCGTGTGGGTCGAGCAGCCCGAACTCGCCGAGCTGTACGTTGACCTGAAGCCGAACCGTCTCGCGCGCATGGTCGAGGACAAGATGCATTCAATTCTCGGTTCAGTGGAAATCGAGGAGCCCATCCAGCGCTTTCCGCTGTCCGGGGCATCGGTCGACCGGATGACCGGCGAACGCCTCGCTCTCGTCGGAGAAGCGGGCCATGCGTTTCCGCCGATCGGGGCGCAAGGGCTCAATCTCGGCTTGAGGGATTGCGAGGCGATCGTCCGTTTCGCCACCGAAAGCCGCGATGATCCCGGTCAGCGAGGGGCGCTGTCGCGTTACGAAGCGGCCCGCCGGGCCGACGTCCGCTCGCGCACCGTCGGGGTCGATCTTCTCAACCGCTCGCTTCTCGCCGACTTCCTGCCCACGCAGCTCGCGCGGACCGCCGGGTTGGCCGCTATGCGGAGCGTTCCGCTTCTGCGCCAGTTCGCCATGCGGGAGGGTTTGTCGCCCGGCGCGGGCCTCGCCGGAGTTTCCCGATCACTACGCGAAGGGATCGGCCGGAACGATCCCTGAGGAAATCAGGAAGAGCAACAGCGTGACCGAGGCGACGGAGAACACCGTCGTCACCAGGACCGAGGCCGAGGCGCGCTCCACCCACACGCCGTATTGCTGCGCGATGACGAAGACGTTGGTCGCCGTCGGCAGGCTGGCGAGCAGGATCGCGCTCTTCACCCAGACCGGATCGAAGTTGCCGAACAATCCCAGCAGCAGCCACACGGCAAGCGGATGCAGCACGAGCTTGATCGGCACGATATAGCCAAGTTCCACCGGCACCCGTTTCAATGGCCGCAGCGCCAGCGTCACCCCCATCGCGAATAGCGCGCAGGGCGCCGCCGCGTTGGCGAGAAGCTGGAGGAAGCGGTCCACAGGCTCCGGCGGCGTGGCCCCGACGATGGCGGCGGCGACCCCGAGGGCGGTCGCGATGATGAACGGATGTGTGACGATCTTGACCACTACGCCGAGCGCGATCTTCGCCGGTGATCCCTTGCGATCGCCGCCCAGCGCCATCATCAGCGGCGCCATGGTGAAATGCAGGGTGTTGTCGAAACAAAAGATCAGCGCCACCGGAACCGCGGCTTCCGGGCCGATGGCGACAAGGGCCAGTCCCGGACCCATATAGCCGATATTGCCGTAGGCTCCGGCGAGCCCCTGAATCGTCGCAACGGGAATGTCGCCCCGCGTTCTCGCCAACGCCACCGCGAAGCCCAGGGCGAAGATGACGAAAGTTGCCAGCGTCGTCGCGACGATAAAGCCGCCGCTGGCGAGCTTTTCGACCGGGGTTTTCGACAAAAGCTGGAAGAACAGCGCCGGCAGCGCGATATAGATGATGAAGACATTGAGCCAGGCGAGCCCGTCGACCGGATGGCGGACGATCCGACCGGTGGCGAATCCGAGCGCGATCAGGCCGAAGAACGGCGAGATCAGGCCGACGATCGCGATCAACGGGCAGTCCGGAGTGTGAGGAAACGCGTCATCGGTGTGCGGTTCGTCGGCGGCGGCGACAGACGCGCTTGCGTTGTCGCTTCGAGATTGGCTATTGCCGGTCCCTTAAGGGAGTCGTGAATTTGATGCAAACTGCCCGCTTCTTCATTGGACAAGTCGTCTGCCATCGCATGTATCCGTTCCGCGGTGTCATTTTCGACGTGGATCCAGAGTTCGATAACACCGAAGAATGGTATAACTCGATCCCAGAGGACGTGCGTCCGCGCAAGGACCAGCCATTCTATCATCTCTTCGCCGAGAACGCGGAGAGCGAATATATCGCCTATGTCTCGGAGCAAAACCTCCTGCCCGACGAGACCGGGGTCCCGGTTCGCCATCCCCAGATCGGCGAGATCTTCGATGGCCCCATCGATGGTTCGTACCAACTGAAAGGTGCCCACCGCAATTGAACCTGCCGCAGTCGCAAGACGGCGTGCCGCGCGCGGACAAGCAAACGGCGGCTGACGCCGCCGTTTGATCCTTCGGAAAATGGTCCCGCCGAGCCAGGCCTTGCTTATTGCGCGGCGGGCTTGGCCTCGCCGGTGTTGTCCTTGGCCGCCTTCTGGGCATCCTCGAACTTCTTGCGCCGCTCGTCGGCTTGCTTCTGCAAGGCCTCGTTCAGCTCCTTCTGGCGCTGGGCCAGCTCCGGCTCAGCCTTGGGAGCCCCGTCGAAGGCCTGGGTGAATCCGGACAGGCTGATCGGGATCGGATTGGCCTGGCGCTGGAAGTTGATCGACGTCACCGTCATCTGCTTGCCGCGTTTCATCGAAGCGACCAGGGCGTCGGTCAGTTCAGCCTCGGCGATGCAGCGGTCGGCGAAGCAGACCGAGTAGTTCAGGGTCTGCGGCTTTTCGTCGTCGACCTTCATCTGAACGCCAGCGGGAATGACCCGTCCGGTCGGGACCACGGCCTGGATGACCTTCTGGTTCACCTTGCCCTTGACGTTGATCAGGTTGACCGCGGTGATCAACTGCCGCGTATCGGCGATCATCGTGTATTGGGTGTTGCAGATTTCGTTTTCACCCTGGGTCGAGCAGACCTTGAACCATTCGGCGGGAATCGCCTGGGCTTGTGCGGGGTTGGCAGCCCGCGCTTGGCCGGCGGCGGGCTTGGCGTCCTGGGCGATCGCCCCTGAAACGCCGACGGCAAGCGTCGCAAGTCCGACCAGCCCGGCGGCGAGCATCGTGGTGGAAGCGTTCGACAAACGGTGCGTCACAGGCCTCAAATCCTCTCGGCATAAACAAAATCGGGAAACAGTGTTCCTTAGCGGCCCACGCCCTGTTTCGCAAATGCGGCCGTTTGAAGGCCTCGGTTGCGCTGCGCCCGCCGTTGTCGCGGTAGGCAAGACAGGGCTTTGCCGTTAGAATCGCGAAACGCAGACAACCATCGGGAGCTCGTCCATCCGCATGCAGATCCTTTTTTCAGCCAAGCGCCGCGCGAGCATCCTGGCGCCTGTCGTCGTGGCTCTTCTCGCGGCGTTCACCGTGCCCGGTACGGCCGAGCCTCAGCATGCGATCGCCATGCAGGGTGAGCCGGCCCTGCTCGCGAATTTCGAGCGTCTGCCCTTTGTGAACCCGGACGCGCCACAGGGCGGCACGATGCGTTACGGCGTCTTCGGGACCTTCGACAATCTCAACCCGGTGATCGTGCGCGGCGCGCTGACCAC
Organism: Aurantimonas sp. E1-2-R+4; assembly: GCF_036549515.1. Lineage (NCBI taxonomy): Bacteria > Pseudomonadati > Pseudomonadota > Alphaproteobacteria > Hyphomicrobiales > Aurantimonadaceae > Aurantimonas > Aurantimonas sp. E1-2-R+4. The sequence continues at coordinate 237,227 of NZ_JAZHLK010000001.1, forward strand.
GGCGCGGGGCATCTGGTTCGACAAGGAATTCGGCAATCTGGTCTTCGAGCCTATGATGCAGCGCTCGGCGGACGAACCCTTCACCATGTACGGGCTGCTTGCCGAAACCGTCGAGACCGACGCCGAGCGCAGCTTCGTGGAATTCCAGCTCAATCCGGCGGCGAAATTTTCCGATGGCGAGCCCGTCCGGCCGGAGGACGTGCTGTTCACGGTCGAGATGCTGCGCGAGCATGGCCGGCCGATGTACGCCAACTGGCTGCGGCCGGCGGTCAAGATCGAGAAGGCTGGCGCAAACGGCGTTCGCTTCACCTTCGACGCGACCGCCGACCGCGAAACTCCTCTCCTCATTTCAGGGCTGCCGGTGCTTCCCGAGCACGCCTTCGATCGCGACACGTTTGAGCGGACGACATTGGAGCCGGTGACCGGCTCGGGGCCGTATCTGATCGACAAGGTCGAGCCCGGCCAGCGCATCACCTACAAGAAGAACCCGGATTATTGGGGCCGCGACCTGCCCATCAAGCAAGGCGTCGACAACTACGACACCATCGTCATCGAGTATTTTCGCGATTCCAACGCCCAGTTCGAGGCGTTCAAGAAGGGGCTGTCCTACGTCTATATCGAGGGCGATCCGAACCATTGGCGCACGGCCTATGATTTTCCCGCGGTGACGAACGGCGACGTCGTCAAGGAGACCTTCACCTCCGGCGCACCGTCGAACATGCTCGCCTTCGTGTTCAACACCCGCCGGCCGGTTTTCGAGGATCGAGCGGTCCGGAAGGCGCTGTCGATGCTGTTCGACTTCGAATGGGCCAACCGCAATCTTTATTACGACGCCTACAAACGGACGGGGAGCTTCTTCCAGAATTCCGAGCTGTCCAGTGCCGGCAATCCGGCATCCGAGGCCGAAAAGGCGCTGCTTGCGGACTATGCCAATCAGATTGATCCGGATGTCATGGATGGGACCTATGCGCCCCCGGCGACCGATGGCAGCGGCAGCGATCGCAAGGTGCTGCAGGCGGCGGCCAAGGCTTTCCAGGAAGCCGGCTACCGCTTCGAGGGGCGCTCGCTCGTCAGTCCCGACGGCAAGCCGCTGTCGTTCGAGATTCTGGTGCAATCGCCGGAACAGGAGCGGATCGGCCTCGCCTATAAGCGGACCCTCGACCGAATCGGCGTCCAGACGACGATCCGGCAGGTCGACGACGCCCAGTATCAGGCGCGCAAGTCAGCCTACGACTTCGACATGATCATCGCGACCTACAGCGCCTCGCTGTCGCCAGGCGCCGAGCAGGTCTATCGCTGGGGATCGATCTCGAAGGACGCCAACGGAACGTTTAATTTCGCCGGCGTCGCCGACCCGGCCCTCGACAAGCTGATTAACGAGATCGTCTCGGCACGTAGCCGCGAGGCCTTCGTCGACGCGGTGCGCGCCTATGACCGGGTGCTGATTTCGGGCCACTATGTCGTGCCGCTGTTCCACCTGCCGGAGCAGTGGCTGGCCCGCTGGAAGTTCATTGAGCACCCCGAAACGACGCCGCTTTATGGCTATCAGCTGCCGACGTTCTGGAAGGCGCCGGACGCAAAATAGCGCGCCCTGGGGCGACGAGCGGCCGCCATGGCTCTTGGCCTGACGTTTGAGACGCCGTCGGCGTCTGCTTCGCGGTATCGGCGTCCGGCGACACGCCGGTATCGACCGGGTCGCTGGCACCGGGTGGCGCGTCGGTCCGGGTATCCGGCACTGTCGTCTGTGCTAGGGTGGCCGAAACCACTACGGCCAACTGCATCGGCAAGAGCCGTCCGACCTTGTCGGACAGGCCGATGATGGTGTTGGCGAGAAGCTTTCCGACCTTGCCCTCCACCGTGCAGACCAGCGTATCGAGGTCGCCGTTCGCCATCCGCTCGCCCTTGCAGGACACTGCGTCGTCGAGCCGGACCTTGTCGGGCGACAGGCCGACATAGTCGAGAACCGCGCCATTGGTGCTCGGTTGGCACCCCATCCGGAAATCCAGGACGACATCGGTCGGCGTCGATGCGAAACGCGTCACCCGGTGGCGGCTCTGGTCCCAACGGAGATTGGTGTCGATCGGAATGAAGGCGGGAATCGGCAAGCCGACGAGCGATGAAACCGTGCGCAGATCGAACTGGAGCGGCTGGCAAATGTCAGCGGCGTTCAAGCGGTCCTCGATCGCGACCAGCGTTGCGAGATCGGCATCGATGCGTTGGTCAGCTTCGACATCCTGGGCATGCGCGCTGGAAGCGATCGCAAGGGACACAGCGATCGCGGCGAAAAGACGCTGCCTGACGGCGGACCGGGAAAGCGAGAGACGATATTTGATCATCCGTGCGCCTTCGCCCGCCCAGACGGCCAAATTGTGGAAGGGGCATCAGGGGGATACGGCCCTTTCCGCCTTTCCGTCACGCAGCCTTTTTCTGTACCTCGTCCGCGAAGCGCGCCAGTTGGGTCGCCACCGTCGCCGCGCCGTTGAGCCGCTTGTCCGCCGTCGGCCAGTCGCGGATGAGGACGACCGACTGATCGGCGCGGATCTTCGCCGACGCGCCCTGCTCGGCGATGTAGCGGACGAGCGCGCCGGGGTTGGGGAAGGTCTTCTCCCGGAAGGTGATGACGATGCCCTTCGGCCCGGCGTCGAGCTTCTCGATATTGGCCTTGCGGCACAGGGACTTGATGAACACCACCTTGAGGAGATGTTCGACTTCGGCCGGTAACGGCCCGAAGCGATCGATGAGCTCGGCGCCGAAGGCGTCGATCTCGCGCGCGTCGGAGAGGTCCGCCAGCCGCCGGTAGAGCGTCATGCGAAGCTGCAGATCGGGCACGTAGCCCTCCGGGATCATCACCGCGGTGCCCAGCGCGATCTGCGGCGACCACTGGCCATCGCTCTCCAGCTCTTCGCCCTTCATCTCCGCGACCGCCTCTTCCAGCATCTGCTGGTAGAGTTCGAAGCCAACCTCCTTGACGTGGCCGGACTGCTCGTCGCCGAGCAGATTGCCGGCGCCGCGCTGGTCGAGGTCGTGGGAGGCCAGCTGGAAGCCCGCGCCGAGCGTATCGAGCGATTGCAGCACTTTGAGCCGCCGGTCGGCGCCCTTGGTCGGCGTCTTGTTCGCCGGAATGGTGAGCAACGCGTAGGCGCGCACCTTGGAGCGGCCGACACGACCGCGAAGCTGGTAAAGCTGCGACAGGCCGAACATGTCGGCCCGATGGACGATCATCGTGTTGGCCGACGGGATGTCGAGACCGGATTCGACGATCGTCGTCGACAGCAGCACGTCGTATTGCCCCTCGTAAAAGGCGTTCATGATGTCGTCGAGTTCACCCGCCGCCATCTGGCCGTGGGCGGTCGCCACCTTCAGCTCCGGCACGTCCGAATCGAGAAACGCCTTTACGTCGGCCAGATCGGAGACGCGCGGACAGACATAGAAGCTCTGCCCGCCGCGATAGCGCTCGCGCAGCAAGGTCTCGCGCACCACCAGCGGATCGAAGGGCGACACGAAGGTGCGGACCGCCATGCGGTCAACCGGCGCCGTGGTGATCAGCGACAGTTCGCGAACGCCGGTCAGTGCCAGTTGCAAGGTGCGCGGGATCGGCGTCGCCGACAGCGTCAGCACGTGGACGTCGGATTTCAACTCCTTGAGCCGCTCCTTGTGCTTGACGCCGAAATGCTGCTCCTCGTCGATGATCAGCAGCCCCAGATTCTTGAAGCTGATGGCCTTGCCGAGCAGCGCGTGGGTGCCGACGACGATGTCGACGGTGCCTTCGGTGACGCCCTTCTTGGTCGCTGCGAGTTCCTTCGACGTCACCAGCCGCGAGGCCTGTGCGACATTCAGCGGCAGGCCGCGGAAGCGCTCCGCGAAGGTCTTGTAGTGCTGGCGGGCCAGCAAAGTGGTCGGCACGACGACGGCGACCTGCAGGCCGTTCATCGCCGCGATGAACGCCGAGCGCATCGCCACCTCGGTCTTGCCGAAGCCGACGTCGCCGCAGATCAGCCGGTCCATCGGCCGCCCGAGCGCCAGATCGTCGGCCACCGCGTCGATGGCGTTCATTTGGTCCTCGGTTTCCTCATAAGGGAACCGGGCGGCGAATTCGTCAGTGAGCCCTTCCGGCGGTAGCAGCTTCGGCGCGCCGCGCATCTGCCGCGCGGCGGCGATGCGGATCAGCCCGTCCGCCATGTCGAGCAAGCGCTTCTTCAGCTTGGCCTTACGGGCCTGCCAGGCGCCGCCGCCAAGCTTGTCGAGCATTGCCTCCGAGCCCTCGCCGCCATAGCGCGACAACAGCTCGATATTCTCTACCGGCAGGAACAGCCGGTCCTCGCCGGCATAGCGCAGTTCCAGGCAATCGTGCGGCGCGCCCGCCGCCTCGATGGTCTTCAGGCCGACGAAGCGGCCGATGCCGTGATCGACATGGACGACGATATCGCCCTCGTCGAGACCGGAGACCTCGGCGATGAAATTCTTGGCGCGCTTTTTGCGGCCCCGCCGCACCAGTCGGTCGCCGAGAATGTCCTGTTCGCCGACGACGGCGAGATGGGGGGTCTCGAAGCCCGCCTCAATGCCGAGGACGGCGGTCACGACGAGGTTCTTGGGGGCTTCGTTCAGCTTCTTGAGGTTGTCGACGGGCTTCAGGCCTTCGAGCCCGTGTTCCTCGACGACCTGGCTGAGGCGCTCTCGCGAGCCCTCGCTCCAGGCCGCTAGCAGCACGCGTTTGCCGTCGGCGCGCAGCCGGCCAATATGGTCGACCGCCGCCTGAAAGACGTTGACGTCGCCGCTTGCGCGCTCGGCCGCGAAATTGCGGCCTCGGCTGATCTCGAGATTGAAGACGACATGATTGGCGGCGTCGCTCGCGCCATAGGCCGACAGGCGGATCGGGTCAGCACTGGCCAGACCGCCCGCCAGTTCGTCCTCCGACAGATAAAGATCGTCCGGATCGACCGGATGGTAGGGAATGGACTCCCCGCTGGCCTCGCCGGCATTGCGTTTGCGTGACTCGTAATGATCGCCAATCGTCTCGCGTCGCTCGCCGACCGCTTCGAGCGCCAGGTGGTCGAGAACCATCGGAAAGCCGTGGCAATAGTCGAACAGCGTGTCGAGCTTTTCGTAGAACAGCGGTAACCAGTGCTCCATCCCGGAGAAACGCTTGCCCTCGCTGATCGAGCTGTAGAGCGCGTCGTTGCGCTGTGCGGCGCCGAAGCGCTTGACGTAATTGGTACGGAAGCGGCTGACCGTCTCCTCGCGCAAGGTGATCTCGGAGACCGGCGTGAGTTCGAAGCTCTGCAATTGCCGGGTCGTGCGCTGGGTCGCGGGGTCGAAGCCGCGGATCGTCTCCAGCGTATCGCCGAAGAAGTCGAGGCGCACCGGCTCCTCCTCGCCCGGCGCGAAGAGATCGAGAATGCCGCCGCGCACCGCGAATTCGCCGCGCTCGCGCACGGTGGCGACCCGATCGAAACCGCCGCGCTGGAGGGCGCGCACGATGTCTTCCATGGCGATGCGGTTGCCGGCCTTGGCCGCGATCGTTTCCTCGCCGAGAACAGCGGCCGGCGGCATCTTCTGCAACAGCGCGTTCGCCGTCGTGAGAATCAGCGCGCGGTGCGGTTCGCGGCGCAACGCCCCGAGCGCGGCCATCGCCGATAGGCGGCGCGCCGCCACCTCGCCCGAGGGTCCGACCCGGTCGTAGGGCAGGCAATCCCAGCCAGGCAGCGTCAGCACCGGCAGCTCGGGCGCCACGAATTTGAGCGCGTCCTCGAGTTCGCCAATCCGGTTGCCGTCGCGCATGACGTAGACCACCGGCTTCTTCGTGCCGCGTAGGCGCGCGATATCGGCGAGAAGAAACGCCTCGTAGCCGTCGAGGACGTTGCCGATCTCAAGGCCCGCGCCTTTCGTCAGCGCTCTTTTCAACGGCTCAGGCAGACTCATGGCCGAGGCTCCTCCTCCACCACGTGGAAGTCCCGAATCCGCCGGAACACGCTGGTGTCGAAATTCGCCGGCGTTGCCGTTTCCCCGGTCAGCCACTGAAAAAGATCGCGGTCGGGCGCTTCCATCAATTGCTCGTAGTCGTGGAGCTCGGCGTCGGTCAGACGGTCGATCTCGGCGTCGGCGAAACGGCCGAGCACCAGATCCATCTCGCGGATGCCCCGATGCCAGGACCGGAACAACGCCTTGCGGCGGCGGACGTCGAGATCGCTCGAAGAGCGCTGCATACCAGTCATATCGAACCTGTCGTGTGAGTAAGGCTTCTATATAGGGCTGGACCGGCCCTGTCAGCCTTGCCATCGGCCCATATCCGACTAAACCTCGCCCTCGATGCGCCCTTCGATCCTCGACCCGCTGTTTGCCCCCGTGACGACGCTGGAAGGCGTGGGACCCAAGGTCGCAAACCAGTTCCAGACGCTGCTGGTCGGAACCGGCGAGACCGTGCGCGTCCGCGACCTCCTGTTCCACCTTCCGACCGGCCTGATCGACCGGCGCAAGCGCGCCGAAATCGCGACCGCACCGGAGGGCGGGATCGTGACGCTGACGGTTCGCATCGACCGCCACCAGACGCCCGGACGGGCGGCGAAATCGGCGCCATACAAGGTGTTCGCCCAGGACGCGACCGGCGAGATCGCCCTCACCTATTTCCGCGGTCAATCCGGCTGGCTAGAAAAGCTCCTACCAATCGGCGAGACGATGATCGTGTCCGGCCGGGTGGAGTGGTTCAACGGCCGCCCGTCGATGGTCCATCCCGACTTCGTAGCGTCGGTTGACGAAGCCGAATCACTATCCCTGGTCGAACCGGTCTATCCGATGACCGCCGGGCTCTCGCCCAAGATCCTGCGCAAGGCGATAGGCCAGGCAGTGGAGCGCCTGCCGACGATCCGGGAGTGGATCGATCCGTCGATCGTCGCCAAGCACGGCTTCCCGGACTTCGGAGCCGCGCTGAAGCGCCTGCACGATCCGTCCGACGAACGCGATCTGGCGCCCGAGGGCGCCGCCTTCAGCCGGCTCGCCTATGACGAGTTCCTGGCCAGCCAATTGGCTCTCGCGCTGTCGCGGCAACGCATGAAGAAGGCGCGCGGCCGCCCGCTCACCGGCTCCGGCGCCCTTGCGGCGCGGCTTCGGGCGGCGCTTCCCTTCGTTCTCACGGCAGCCCAGCAAGGTGTCATCGCCGAGATCCTCGCTGATATGGCGGACGAGGACCGGATGCTGCGCCTGCTGCAGGGCGATGTTGGCGCAGGCAAGACGGTAGTCGCGCTGATGGCGATGGCAACGGCGGCCGAGGCCGGGGCGCAATCGGCGCTGCTTGCCCCGACCGAAATTCTGGCGCGCCAGCATTTCGATAGCCTCTCGAAGCTCTGCGAGGCGGTCGGGCTAAAGATCATCCTCCTCACCGGCCGCGATACCGGCAAGGCGCGGGCCGCCAAACTCGAAGCCATCGGCTCGGGCGAGGCGCAGATCGTCGTCGGAACCCACGCGCTGTTTCAGGAGGGGGTCGAGTACCGCGATCTCGGCCTCGTCGTCGTCGACGAGCAGCATCGCTTCGGCGTTCACCAACGGCTGAGCCTGACCGCCAAGGGACGCGCGGCCGATCTGCTGGTGATGACCGCGACGCCGATCCCGCGCACCCTCGTCCTTGCCGCCTTCGGCGACATGGATGTCTCGCGGCTTGAAGGCAAACCCGCCGGGCGCAAACCGATCACCACCGTCGCCGTACCGATGGAGCGGCTCGACGAGATCGTCGATCGCGCCGGCCGGGCGATGGCGGCTGGCGACCGGCTTTATTGGGTCTGTCCGCTGGTCGAGGAATCGGAAAAGAGCGACCTGATGGCGGCCGAGGAGCGGTTTCGCCAGCTCAAGGGTCTGTTCGGGGACATGGTCGGGCTCGTCCACGGCCGGATGAGCGGTGAGGAGAAGGACGCCGCGATGGCCGCCTTCAAGGCCGGGCGCACGAAACTCGTCGTTGCGACGACGGTGATCGAAGTCGGGGTCGACGTGCCGGACGCCTCGATCATCGTCATCGAACACGCCGAGCGCTTCGGCCTGTCGCAACTGCACCAGCTGCGCGGCCGGGTTGGACGCGGTGAGAAGGCCTCGTCCTGCGTGCTTTTATATCGCGCGCCGCTCGGCGAGACGGCGGCGGCCCGCATCGCGGTCATGCGGGAAACCGAGGACGGCTTCCGCATCGCCGAGGAGGATCTGAAGCTGCGCGGCGAAGGCGATCTCCTCGGGACCCAGCAGTCGGGCATGCCGTTCTTCCGAATCGCCTCGATGGAACATCACGCCCATCTGATGGAGATAGCCCGCGATGATGCGCGGTTGATCCTCGCGACCGACGGCGATCTGAAATCCGAGCGCGGCGAAGCGCTCCGCACGCTCCTCTATCTGTTCGGCAAGGACGAGGCGGTGCGGCTGCTGCGCTCCGGTTAGAGCATCGGTGGCGCTACTCGGCCGGCTCGATCGGCCGCTCGGTCCGCTTCTCGCGCGCGGCGACCACGCGCGAGGCTTTCGCCATGCTGACCGGCTTGTCCTGGCGCACCACCTCATCCGGCGACACCAGCCCTGCCGAAATGACCAGCCGCAACGCCGCCTCGATGCTCATATCGAGCACCCGCACGTCCTCCCGCGGCACGAAGAGCAGGAAGCCCGACGTGGGGTTGGGTGTCGGCGGCAGGAAGACGGCGAGCATTTCCTCGCCCTGGTCGGAAAGCACCGTCGCGATCTCGCCGCGGGCGGTCGTCGCCACGAAGACGAGACACCACACGCCCTTGCGCGGATATTCCATCAGTGCCGCTGTCTTAAACGACGACGACCGGTCGGCGAGGACCGTCTCGAAAATCTGCTTGAGCGCCGTGTAGACGGAGCGCACCAACGGCGTTCGGCTGAGCAGGTGCTCGCCCCATCGGACCACCGTCCGGCCGATGAAATTGGCGGTCAGGAAGCCAACCAAGGTGATCAGCACCAGCGCCACGATCAGGCCGAAACCCGGGACGGCAAAGGGCAGATAGGAATCGGGAAGATATTGGACCGGGATATAGGGCTTCACCCAGCCATCGACCCAGCCCATGAACGACCAAGTGATCCAAGCCGTGATCGCCAGCGGCGCGCAGACGATGAACCCGGTCAGGAAATAATTACGCAGACGAGCCATTATCGCCAATAATCCCTAGCGCCAGTACGGCGCCCTGCAAAGGCGCCGCAGACGCCAAGCGATTGAAACATCGCGATCCGACACTGCAATTGCAAGATGATTGCCGCAATTGCGAAGACGACGGCTCGGCTTATTCGACGGTGACCGACTTCGCCAGATTGCGCGGCTGGTCGACATCCGTGCCCATCTGGATGGCGGTGTGATAGGCGAGCAATTGCAAGGGGATCGCGTAGACGATCGGGGTCAGGATTTCCGGCATGTCCGGCAGGACGATCATCTCAGCGCCCTCCACCGCGCCGCTGGCCGCGCCTTTGACGTCGGTGATCAGGATGATCTCGCCGCCGCGCGCCGCGACCTCCTGCATGTTGGAGACCGTCTTTTCGAAACTCCGGTCGTGGGGTGCGATGACGACGACCGGCATGGTCTCGTCGATCAAGGCGATCGGCCCGTGCTTCAATTCGCCGGCCGCGTAGCCTTCGGCGTGGATGTAGCTGATCTCCTTGAGCTTCAGCGCACCTTCCATTGCCAGCGGGAAGGAGAAGCCCCGTCCGAGGAACAGTGCGTGCCGCTTTGTCGCCATGTTCCGCGACAGCACCTCGATCCGGTCTTCGAGCTGGATCGCCTCGTTGGTCAGCCGCGGCGCTTCGGCCAGAATACGGGTGAGTTCAAGTTCGCGGTCGGGCGAAATCACCCCCCGGTCGACGCCCGCCTTGATCGCCAGCGCGGCGAGCGCCATCAGTTGGCAGGTGAAGGCCTTGGTCGACGCGACGCCGATCTCGGGGCCGGCCAGCGTCGGCAGCACGAAATCGGATTCACGCGCGATGGTCGATTCCTGCACATTGACCACCGAGGCGATTTGCAGCCCCTCGGCCTTGGCGTAGCGTAGCGAGGCGAGCGTGTCCGCGGTCTCGCCGGACTGCGAGACGAACAACGCCAGATCGACGTCGCCGAGCGGGCTTTCGCGGTAGCGAAATTCCGACGCGACATCGAGATCGCAGGGAATCCGAGCATAACGCTCGAAGTAGTAACGGCCGACCAGTGCCGCGTAGTATCCGGTGCCGCAGGCCGACAGCGCCATCCGGTCGACCTTGGCGAAATCGAGCGCCTGTCCGTTCGGAATCCGCGTTCGCCCGGTCGTCATATCGACGAAAGCGCCGAGGGTGTGAGACAGCACCTCCGGCTGTTCGTAGATTTCCTTCTGCATGAAATGCCGGTGATTGCCCTTGTCGACATAGAACGCCTTGCCGACAGAGCGCCGGATCTCGCGGGTCACCGGCCTGGCATGCGCGTCGAAGATATCCACCCCGTCATGGGTCAGGACGACGAAATCGCCCTCTTCCAGATAACGGACCGTGTCGGTGAAGGGCGACAGCGCTATCGCGTCGGAACCAAGGAACATCTCGCCCTCGCCTTCGCCAACCGCAAGCGGGCTGCCGCGGCGGGCGCCGATCAAGAGATCTTCTTCGCCGTTGAACAGGAAGCCAAGCGAGAAGGCGCCTTCCAGCCGCCCCAGCACGGCATGGACGGCATCCTTGGGCGACAGGCCGCGTTTGAGCTCGCGCGTCACCAGGTGGGCGATCGTCTCGGTGTCGGTCTGGCTTTCGAAGGTCACGCCCTCGGCTTCGAGCTCGGCCTTGAGGTCGCGGTAGTTCTCGATAATGCCGTTGTGGACGACGGCGAGCGCCTCGGTCGCATGCGGATGGGCATTTGGCTCGGTCGCCGCGCCATGGGTCGCCCAGCGGGTGTGGCCGATGCCGATCGTGCCGTTGAGCGGCGCGTCGTCGAGACGCTTGGCCAGGTTGACCAACTTGCCCTCGGCCCGGCGGCGGGTGAGCACCCCTGCTTCGAGCGTCGCGACGCCGGCCGAGTCATAGCCCCGGTATTCCAGGCGCTTCAACGCGTCGACGAGACGATCCGCGACTGGTTCGCGACTGATAATGCCGATGATTCCGCACATGGGATGGTCCTTGGATATGTCGCTCGAACGAAGCGGCGGGACGACGAGATGGACGAGATGGACGAGATTCTAGCGTCCACGGCCGCTTGCCGGGATTCACGTTTGGTGTCGCGAGATTACGCCGGGTCGGGCTGTTTGGCGCTTTTGGCGGCTTTCGCCGCCGCATTGCGTTCGGTGATCTGGCGGCCGCGATCGGGCTTGGTCACCTGCCGTCCGCGTGCGATCGCCAGTGCTCCGTCCGGCACATCGTCCGTCACCACGCTTCCCGTCCCGACATAGGCGCCGTCGCCCACCCGCACCGGTGCGACGAGCGCGGAGTTCGATCCGATGAAGGCGCCTTTGCCGATTTCGGTCAGATGCTTCAGCGCGCCGTCGTAATTGCAGGTGATCGTGCCCGCGCCGATATTGGCTTTCGCACCCACGGTCGCATCGCCCACATAGCTGAGATGATTGACCTTGGCGCCGGCGGCGAACTGGGCGTTCTTCACCTCGCAGAAATTGCCGACCTTGGTGTTTTCCGCGAGCCGCGTGCCGGGCCGCAAGCGCGCGAACGGTCCGATCGAGGCCCCCTCGCCCACCGTCGCGCCCTCGATATGGGAGAAGGCGTGGATCACGGCGCCGGCGGCCACGGTCACGCCTGGGCCGAAGACGACATTCGGCTCCACGAAGGCGTCGGCGGCGATGTCCGTGTCATGGGCAAAGAACACGCTCGCCGGATCCATCAGCGTCACCCCGTCGAGCATCGCCTGGCGTCGCCGCGCAGCCTGCCAGAGCGCTTCGACGGCGGCGAGTTCCAGCCGCGAGTTGACGCCGAGCACCTCGTCGGCATCGGCTTCGATGGCCTTGACGCTGCGGCCGGCGCGGCGAGCGATCTCGACCAGATCGGTCAGGTAATATTCGCCCTTGGCGTTGTCGTTGCCGATCGCGTCGAGCATGGCGAGCGCGCGTTCGCCGGCGAACGCCATGACGCCGGCATTGCAGAAGTCGACGGCGCGTTCGGCGTCGCTGGCGTCCTTCTCTTCGCGGATCGCGACAAGTTCGCCGCCCTCTTCGATCAGCCGGCCGTAGCCGGTCGGATCGGTGGGCCGAAATCCGACGACGCAAATTTCCGCCCCTTCGGCGAGTACGGCTCGGGCTCGCGTCAGGGTTTCCGGTCGGATCAGCGGCGTATCGCCGAACAAGACGAGGACATCGTCGCGACCTTCGGCGATAGCGTCGCGCGCGGCCAACACCGCGTGGGCCGTGCCCAGCCGCTCGGTCTGCGGATAGGTCGCGACCTCGGCGATATCCTGGCGCACGGCCGCCGCGACGGTCTCGCCGTCACGCCCAACGACGACGGCGACGCGGTTCGAGCCGGCATCTCGTGCCGCACGGGCGACGTGCCGGATCATCTCCAGCCCCGCCACCGCGTGCAGCACCTTGGATTGGGACGATTTCATTCGGGTGCCTTCGCCGGCAGCCAGAATGATCGACAGGCAGCTTCTCGCCATCGGCAACTCGCAAAAATCACATCAAGACGGCGAGGCCATAGCACAGGCTGGCCGAAAAAGGATGTGTCGGCCGCCGCGATCAGCCGATGGTCTGGAACACCGGGAAATTCTCCAGCAGCCAGAACGACATCGTCTGCATGCTGCCGGTCAGGAACAGGAGGCCGGTAACGACCAAAAGGCCTCCCATCACCTTCTCCACCGTGGCGAGATGCGCCTTGAAGCCGTTCATCCAGCGGAAGAAGGCTCCGGAGAAGGCCGCCGCGAGGATGAACGGAATGCCGAGCCCGGCCGAGTAGAAGGTGAGCATCAGCGCCCCCTCCCCGACCGTGCCCTTGGCGCCGGCCAGGCCGAGAATTGCCCCGAGCACCGGCCCGATGCACGGCGTCCAGCCGAAGGCGAAGGCCAGCCCCATCAGATAGGCACCGACGACACTGCGCGGCTTGTCGGGCGCGGTCAGCCGGGCTTCCTTCGACAGGAAGGACAGCCGGAAGACTCCAAGAAAATTCAGTCCCATGATGATGATCGCGACGCCGGCGACAATGCCGAGCCAATCGAGATTTTGCCGAAGAACCTGTCCGATCGTGCTGGCGCCGGCGCCGAGCGCCACGAACACCGTCGAAAAGCCAAGCACGAAGACGAGCGAGGTCACGATCAGCCGCGTATAGCGAGCCGAGCCGAGCTGTGGCCCGGCGCGTAACTCGTCGGCGGAGACGCCCGCCATGTAGCACAGATAGGGCGGCACAAGCGGCAAGACGCAGGGCGACAGGAACGAGAGTGCTCCCGCGAAGATAGCTGTCGGGTAGGAAAGTTCGGCGAGCAAGGCATGCCTCGGTTCTATCGCATTGATCCGATTCGCGGGTCGCCCGACACCGGCTTCACTGGGCGCGAAACCGCATTTTGAGGGCGACGATCTGGGACGCGGACCGTCGGCCGGGTCTTAATTGCCCGAGCGCCGCACGGCAAATCGCAAATCCGTCACCGGGGGCGGCGATTTCCGGTTGACCGGCATATGCCGCCTTTCTATGTTCCGCCCGTTCTCGCCGGGTCGCTCGCGCCCCGGCGGTTCGAGCGCGTAGCTCAGTTGGTAGAGCAACGGACTTTTAATCTGTAGGTCCAGGGTTCGAGTCCCTGCGCGCTCACCAGCCCCCCCTGTCCGGCCCGGAGACATGGGTAACAGAGCGTACCTAAGACATGGGTGACAACCGCGTGCCGAACGGGTTGTCGATGGCCTGCACACTTTACTGTTCCAGCCGATATCCCGAATTGTCTCGCATGAAGCAGGCAAGCCGAAAGCTACCGTCGTCTTGACGCCGGATCGATATGGCTTTTGTTCGAACGCTCGCCGCGTTCTTCCCGCAGGGGTGCAACGTGCGCGGCAGTGCTGATAGCCTGCGGCGGTGGGCGGCATTGCTTGTCGAATTCACGCCTCGGTCTATCGCCATCGGGACCGAATTTTCCGGACGGCCGAGTGCTTGCGATTAACCACGGCGCGATAATTCAGTGGATTGGTCCGTGAGCCGTTGCCTATTTAGGCAGATGAGATCGGAGTTTCGAAATGGCCAAAGACAATACCGACAATTCATCGAACGATATCGCCGACACTCTTGAAAGAGAGTTGAGCGACGAATTCGGCAAGGCTGTGTCGCAGTCACCGAAGAATTCTTCAGTCCGCGCCAATCCGAAAGAGGCGACGCCGGTGGCGCTACCGCGTCGAATCGCAGGCGGGTTTCTCGGTGTGCGGGACGACCTCGACGAGCGCGCGCGCGAATGGCGGAACATGTCCCGCGCCATCGCGCAGCAGCGTCCTCTGTTGGAAACGCTGGAAGCGGAACGCGGCGCGCTGCTCGAGACATTGGCCAAGACCGCCGAGGAGGCAATTGCCGACGGGAAGGCGCTCGCGCTGCTCATGGAGAGCACCAAGAATGGCGATGTGACGGGAAATCTCACCGAGCGGTTCGACGCGAGCGTCAATACATTGGAAGAGTTGGCTGGAGTTTCGGCCGCGCTGACCGACAATCTGTTGTCCCTGCGATCGAGTTGGGAGCAATATTTCAGTTTGGTTCTGCGGGGCCAAGAGATGCAGGAGGGGCGTCGGCAGGACTGATCGGGCATAACCGATCACCGTTAACCGGCGATGCCGCTATATTTTGCCCGTCACCAGACGGGCATTCAGCAAGTCGACGTTTCGCAGCGGACCATTCGACACAGATTGCGCCATTTCGGAAATTCCGTTAGGGAAGAAGTGCTTCTCACGGTGGGCACAACCTCGTCGGGAAGGTGGGCGGTGTAGCGGCTCCCAACCGCTACATCGCCTCGCGCACCGGCCTCATTTGAGCATGGCCTCTAGGTCTTGAACACGCGGTGCGATGTCCGTTCGTACGGATTCGCCCTTATCGGCGACGATGCGACGCAACCGTCCTTGTCCAAACGCCCTTCGATTTCCATTTTAATCCCATGACAAAAGAAATTCTTGAATCGCACGTCACAGGCACGATGCAGGCGGCAATCGACGATGTGATGGAATCCGCGGCAGCGCTGACCGACGCGGTGAACGCCGCCGCCGATCTCGGCGTGCGGGTGGAGCTCGACATCGTCACGCTTGCCAGCACCAGCCACCGCAAGGTCGTGGCCCATGTCGCCCATCCCGACGAAGGCCGGCGGCCCGAAGACCTGAATTCGGCGAACGACGGCTGAAACCGGCGCCCGCTGGGCCTTGCGAGCAACGTGGCATGCGCCATCACGCGGAATTGAGCGTCGACGGTTGCCGCCGCGACGGTTCCGTTCGATCCTTTTCGTGTGACGCGAAAGGAGTAAGCGATGGCGAGTCGTCTGGTCATGCTGATGGCGACGGTGGCGCTGACGGCGATGGTTCTCGCCTTCCCTGCCCGCGCGGGCGATGCGTCAGATGTGCGGGCCGCGATATCCGGCCAGCTCGAGGCCTTTCGTTCCGACGACGGCGCGAGCGCCTATTCCTATGCCGCACCGAATATTCAGGCGATGTTTCCCTCGCCGCAAATCTTCATGGGCATGGTCCGGTCGGGCTATGACCCGGTCTACCGGTCCAGCAACACCGTCTTCGGCGCACTGAAGGCCGAGGGCGTGGGCTTCCGTCAGGAGGTCTATCTCACCGACCAGAACGGGCAGAGCTGGATCGCCAGGCGGCGGACGGGTCGATGAAGATCACCGGCTGCGCGATCCGCAAGGGCGACGATCTCGCCGCCTGAACGGCTCAGGCGCGCGCCGGAATGTCGCCCCGCGCCCAATCGGCCTCGGTCGCCGCGGCGAAGTCGGCGAACCGCCCGGCTTCAATCGCGTCCCGGATGCCGGCCATCAGCGACTGGTAGTAGGCAAGGTTGTTCCAGGTCAGAAGCATCGAGGCGAGCGCTTCGTTCGAGCGCACCAGATGGTGCAGATAGGCGCGCGAATAGTCGCGCGAGGCCGGGCAGTCCGAGGCCTCGTCGAGCGGGCGCGGGTCCTCAGCGTGGCGGGCGTTCTTGAGGTTCACCTTGCCGAAGCGGGTAAAGGCGAGCCCATGCCGGCCCGAGCGCGTCGGCATGACGCAGTCGAACATGTCGATACCGCGCGCCACCGACCGCAGGATGTCGTCCGGCGTGCCGACGCCCATCAGATAGCGGGGTTTTTCCGCCGGCATGACGGGAAGCGTCTCGTCGAGCGTCTTGAGCATCACCGCCTGCGGCTCGCCGACCGCGAGACCGCCGACGGCGTAGCCCTTCAGGTCCATGGCCGCCAGACGCTCGGCCGAGCGAATCCGCAAGTCGATGGCGTCGCCGCCTTGCACGATGCCGAACATGGCCTTGCCGGGCTGGTCGCCGAAGGCGGTGGCGGAGCGTTCAGCCCAGCGCAGCGACAGCTCCATCGCCCGCTCGATTTCGGCCCGCTCCGCCGGCAGGCGAATGCATTCGTCGAGCTGCATCTGGATGTCGCTGCCGAGTAGCCCCTGGATTTCGATCGCCCGCTCGGGCGTCAGCGCGTATTCAGAGCCGTCGACATGGGAGCGGAAACGCACGCCGGTCTCGTCGAGCTTGCGCAGTTTTGCCAGCGACATCACCTGGAAGCCGCCGGAATCGGTCAGGATCGGATGCGGCCAGCGGGCGAATGCGTGCAGGCCGCCGAGCCGGGCGACGCGCTCGGCGCCGGGCCGCAGCATCAGGTGATAGACATTGCCGAGGATGATGTCGGAGCCGAGCTCGCGCACCTGATCCAGATACATCGCCTTGACCGTGCCGGCGGTCCCGACCGGCATGAAGGCCGGCGTGCGCACCGTGCCGCGCGGCATGGTGATTTTGCCGCGCCGCGCCTTGCCGTCGGTGGCGAGCAGCCGGAACTGAAAGGATTCGCTCATGCCGGCACCCGATCCAGCAGGCAGGCATCGCCATAGGAATAGAACCGGTAGCCCGATTTGATGGCGTGGGCATAGGCCGCCTGCATGGTCGCGAAGCCCGAAAAGGCCGAGACCAGCATGAACAGGGTCGAGCGCGGCAGGTGGAAGTTGGTCATCAGTCTGTCGACAGCCTTGAAGCGATAGCCGGGGGTGATGAAGATGTCGGTCGAGCCGGCGAAGGGTTCGATGATGCCATCGTCGCGCGCCGCGCTTTCCAGAAGCCGCAGCGACGTGGTGCCGACAGCGACCAAGCGTCCACCGGCCTGGCGCGCGGCATTCAGACGCTGCGCCGTCGCCGCGCCGATCCGACCGATCTCGGCGTGCATCCGGTGCTCTGCCGTATCTTCCGCCTTGACCGGCAGAAACGTGCCTGCCCCGACATGGAGCGTCAGATATTCGGTTCCAATGCCACGTTTCGACAGTTGGTCGAGCAACGCGGGCGTGAAATGCAGGCCGGCGGTCGGCGCCGCCACGGCTCCGTCCTCGCGGGCGTAGATGGTCTGGTAGTCGGCCCGGTCGCGCTCATCGTCCGGCCGCTTGGACGCAATGTAGGGCGGCAAGGGAATGTGCCCGACCACTGCGATCGCCTGGTCCAGCGCCGGACCGGAGCGGTCGAAGTGCAAGGTTGCCTCACCGTCGTCGCCCCTGTCCTCGACGGCCGCATCGAGCGTGCCGGAAAGGCCGTCGGTTTCGTCAGGGCCGAAGGCGAGATGGTCGCCGACCCGCACCCGCTTTGCCGGGCGCAGAAAGGCCCGCCAGCGATCCGGCGCGACGCGCATGTGCAGCGTCGCAGAAATGCGCGCCCTGCCCTCGCCGTCCCGCGCATCCGGCCGCTGGCGCACGCCTTCGAGCTGGGCCGGGATGACGCGGGTGTCGTTGAAGACGAGCACGTCGCCCGGTTCGAGCAGCGACGGCAGATCCCCGACGTGACGGTCGCCGAGCGTGCCGTCCGCGCCGACGGCAAGCAAACGCGCGCTCTCCCGGGGCGACGCGGGCCGCAAGGCGATGCGGTCTTCCGGGAGCTCGAAGTCGAACTGATCGACGCGCATGCTGGGCCAGCCGGATCTGTGAATCATGACGGCGGCGGATCGAACAGACCCGCCGTCCGCAACGACATGGATGGAATACACGTGAGCGGCGCAAAAGCGGAAAACCGGTTCCCAGTTTTCCGCATTCGGCGCTAGAGGTCGGACGCGACCCGCATGGTAGTGATCGAATCGGGATCGCTCACCGGCTCGCCGCGCTTGATCTGATCGATATTGTCCATGCCCTCGACGACCTCGCCCCACACGCTGTACTGGCGATCGAGCCACGGGGCCCGGTCGAAGCAGATGTAGAACTGGGAGTTCGCCGAATTCGGGTTGGCGGTGCGGGCGGCCGAGACCGTACCGCGCTTGTGCGGCTCGGCCGTGAACTCGGCCTTCAGGTCCGGCTTGTCGGAGCCGCCGGAACCGGTTCCCGTGGGATCGCCGGTCTGGGCCATGAAGCCGTCGATGACGCGGTGGAAAACAACGCCGTCGTAAAAACCTTCGCGCGCGAGCTCCTTGACGCGCGCCACATGGGCGGGCGCGAGGTCGGGTCGCAGCTTGATGACCACGCGGCCCTTCGTCGTCTCGAGTACCAGGGTATCGTCGGGGTTATCATGCGCCATCTTGCTCTCCTTGCTTGTCGTATCTCGAAAACGGGAACGGCCCGGATCTAGCCCGGACCGTATCGGTGGAGCCTCTTTGAGCGGATTCGCTCCAAGGCACAAGGTTTGCCGCCATCAATCGGCGGCGGCTTTCAGATCACTTGCCGTCGGCGGCAACGCTGACCTTGATCATCTTGTCGGGGTCCTGCACCGTGCCGTTCTGAGCCGAGTCGCCCTTCTTGACGGCGTCGACATTCTCCATGCCCGACACGACATCGCCGACGATCGTGTACTGGCCATCGAGGAAATCGCCATCGGCCAGCATGATGAAGAACTGGGAATTCGCCGAATTGGGATCCTGCGAGCGGGCCATGCCGACGGTGCCGCGGTCGAAGGTCTCGTCGGAGAACTCGGCCTTGAGGTCCGGCTTGTCGGAGCCGCCCATGCCAGTGCCGTCAGGATCGCCCGTCTGGGCCATGAAGCCGTCGATGACCCGGTGGAAGACGACGCCGTCGTAGAAGCCCTCGCGCGCCAGTTCCTTTAGCCGTTTGACGTGCTCGGGCGCGAGATCGGGGCGAAGGCCGATCGCGATGTCGCCGGTCTTGGTGGTGATGACCAGAGTG
The DNA here is from genome assembly GCF_036549515.1 of Aurantimonas sp. E1-2-R+4. Lineage (NCBI taxonomy): Bacteria > Pseudomonadati > Pseudomonadota > Alphaproteobacteria > Hyphomicrobiales > Aurantimonadaceae > Aurantimonas > Aurantimonas sp. E1-2-R+4. The sequence goes on from NZ_JAZHLK010000001.1 coordinate 256,459, forward strand.
TTTTCGGGATCTGACTGCTGCGCTGACGCGAGACCCGTGAAGGATGCGGCGGCGATCGACACGGCCAGGCCGAGTGTAGCGAAAAACTTCATGCGAGATGGTTCCCAGATTGTGGCGCCCGCAGTTCGCGTCAGGCGACTTTTCCTCGTATCGCTTCCGCGACGTTTCCGGGCACGAACGGCGTAACGTCCCCGCCCATCATGGCGATTTGGCGGACCAATGTGGCGGTTATGGGCCTTGTCGCAGGCGAAGCCGGAAAGAAGATTGTCGCAACCTCCGGCCGCATGACGCCGTTCATCCCGGCCATCTGCATCTCGTAATCAAGATCGGTTCCGTCGCGCAGGCCGCGGACCAACGCCACTGCACCGGCGTCACGCGCGGCCTCAACCACGAGCCCATCCAAGGCGACGACGCGGATCGGGCCGGTGTGGCCGGTAATGGATTGCGTCTCGGCACATTCGGCGATCAACCGGGCGCGCTCATCGAAGCTGAACATCGGTTGCTTGCCCGGATGGACACCGATGCCGATGACGACCTCGTCGAAAATCGCCACCGCCTGACGCAGAATGTCGAGGTGACCGTTGGTGATCGGGTCGAAGGATCCAGGGTAAAACGCGCGTTTCATGGCTTCGAATATCCTATCCTTGCCAAAGAAAAATTCGCGAGAGGCCCAGCGGAGACCCCCACGCGGATGAACGGTTTGTGAACCACTTCCTGTGCCGTCGTTCAGCTCGCGGAGTTTATATGGAACAAATTCGCCGCTACCGGGTTTTTAATGCGAACAACGGAGTATTGACATGCTGGTTTTCGCGCTTGCCCTCGCCATGATAGTCACCCTGCTTTCCGCAACCGCCATCACGCTCCATAGCGAGTCGCAGAACGTGCGCGTCAAGGCGACTGCCCGCCGGACCCGCTTCATGCAATAGACGCCGCTCACCGAGCGAGCCGGCCGCGCGTATCCTCGCCGCGGCGCAGACATCGTAGAACCAAATCAGAAAGCCGTCCGGAATCGCTCCGGACGGCTTTTGTATTTGTGCGGTGATGCGCGTCGAAAAGGAAACGTCAGGACGTCTCGCCTTCGGGGCCGCCATCGCTCCCGATATCATCGTCCGCCTGTGGCGCTTCCGTCTCCTCCGCGTCATCGGCGCCCTGATCGGGAATCCGTTCCACCGAAACGACACGCTCACCTTCAGCCGTTCGGAAGATGGTGACGCCGCGCGTCGCCCGGCCAGCGATACGGATGCCTTCGACCGGCACCCGGATCAGTTGGCCGCGATCAGTGACGAGCAGGATCTGATCGCCGTCCTCGACCGGGAAGCCGGCGACGAGATTGCCGATCTCGCTCGCTTTCGACAGATCGGTGGCGCGGATGCCCTTGCCGCCGCGCCCGATGGTGCGGAAATCGTAGGAGGAGGAGCGCTTGCCATAGCCGAACTCGCTCAGCGTCAGCACGAATTCCTCGTTGGCGCTGAGGAAGCCATAGCGCTCCTGGTCGATCGCGACGTCCTCGACGCCCTCCTCCTCGACCACGGTCTCGGCGGCGGCTTCGCCCTCGACGGCGCGGCGCATCTTCAGATAGGAGGCCCGCTCGGCCGGGGTGGCATCCACATGACGCAGGATCGCCATCGAGATGACGGTATCGCCCTTGGCGAGCGCGATGCCGCGGACGCCGACCGAATTGCGGCCGGCGAAGACGCGCACATCGGTCGTCGGGAAGCGGATGCATTGGCCGGAGGCCGCCGTCATGAACACGTCGTCGTCTTCCGAACAGGTGGCGACGGCCAGGATTTCGTCGCCCTCCTCGTCCAGTTTCATCGCGATCTTGCCGTTGCGATTGACCTGCACGAAGTCGGACAGCTTGTTGCGGCGAACCGTGCCACGGGTCGTCGCGAACATCACGTTGAGTTCGGCGGCCGCCTCGGGATCGCTCGGTAGCGGCAGGATCGAGGTGATGCGCTCGCCCTTTTCCAGCGGAAGCATGTTGATCAGCGCCTTGCCACGCGCCTGCGGGCTCGCCAGCGGCAGCCGCCAGACCTTTTCCTTGTAGACGATGCCGCGCGATGAGAAGAACAAGACCGGCGTGTGCGTGTTGGCAACGAACAGCCGGGTGACGAAATCCTCGTCGTTCTTCAGCGACATGCCGGATCGGCCTTTGCCGCCGCGCCGCTGCGCCCGGTAGGTGGTCAGCGGCACGCGCTTGATGTAGCCGCCATGGCTGACCGTGACGACCATGTCCTCACGCGGAATCAGATCCTCGTCGTCCATGTCCGCCGCCCCTTCGGTCAGCTCTGTGCGGCGCGGCGTCGCGAACTCGTCGCGCACGGCGATGAGTTCGGCCTTGATGATCTCGCGGACCTTGGTGCGCGAGGAGAGGATTTCGAGATACTCCTTGATCTCCTCGCCGATCTTGTTGAGCTCGTCGCCGATTTCGTCCCGGCCGAGCGCGGTCAGGCGCTGGAGGCGCAGATCGAGGATCGCCCGTGCCTGGGCTTCCGACAAGCGATAGGTGCCGTCCTCGGCGATGCGGTGGCGCGGATCGTCGATCAGCCGGATCAGCGGGGCGACGTCCTTGGCTTCCCATGCGCGGGCCATCAGCTGTTCGCGCGCCGTCGCCGGGTCCGGCGCGGCGCGGATCAGCTTGATGATTTCGTCGATATTGGCCACGGCAATGGCCAGGCCGACGAGAACGTGGGCCCGCTCGCGCGCCTTGCGCAGCAGGAACTTGGTGCGCCGGTTCACCACCTCCTCGCGGAAGGCGATGAAGGCCGACAGCATGTCGATCAGCGTCAGCTGCTCCGGCTTGCCGCCATTCAGCGCGACCATATTGGCGCCGAAGGAGGTCTGCAGCGGCGTGAAGCGGTAGAGCTGGTTGAGGATGACGTCGGAGGACGCGTCACGCTTCAGTTCGATGACCACACGGTAACCGTCGCGGTCGCTCTCGTCGCGGATGTCCGAGATACCCTCAATGCGCTTGTCGCGCACGAGATCGGCCATCTTCTCGATCATCGAGGCCTTGTTCACCTGATAGGGAACCTCGGTGATGATGATCGCTTCGCGGTCGCCGCGCATCGGCTCGATGTGAGCCTTGCCGCGCATCAGGATCGAGCCGCGGCCGGTAGAATAGGCGGAGAGGATGCCCGCGCGTCCGAGAACGATCGCCCCGGTCGGGAAATCCGGACCGGGGATGAACTCCATCAGCTCTTCCAGCGCGATCGCCGGATTGTCGATCATCGCCACGCAGCCGTCGACGATCTCGCCGAGATTGTGCGGCGGAATGTTCGTCGCCATGCCGACGGCGATGCCGCCGGAGCCATTGACGAGAAGGTTCGGGAAACGCGCCGGAAGGACGACCGGCTCGCGCTCGCGGCCGTCGTAATTGTCCTGGAAGTCGACGGTCTCCTTGTCGATATCCTCGAGCAGCGCTTCAGAGACCTTGTAGAGCCGGGTCTCGGTATAGCGCATGGCCGCCGGCGGATCGCCGTCGATCGAGCCGAAATTGCCCTGCCCCTCGATGAGCGGCACCCGCAACGACCAATCCTGCGCCATTCGCACGAGGGCGTCGTAGATCGAGGAATCGCCGTGCGGATGGTATTTACCCATCACCTCACCGACGACACCGGCCGACTTGCGATAGGGCTTGTTGAAGCTGAGGCCCATCCCGTGCATGGCGTAGAGGATGCGCCGATGCACAGGCTTCAAGCCATCGCGCACGTCCGGAAGCGCACGGCTGACGATCACGCTCATGGCGTAATCGAGATAGCTGCGCTGCATTTCCTCGATGATCGAAATGGAGTCGATACCGCTGGGGCGTTCCGGCGGCGTCGTGTTGTCGTCGTCTTCGGCCAAAATCATGTCCCGATGGGCTTGAAATTCATTGCTTGGCTATAGCGCGAATGGCGCGTCGAGAGCAATTCCCCCGGCCATCGAGCCGAGCGAATTCCCCCAAATCTTTCAAACGCTTACGCGAACGGCAAAAGAAACTTGCGACAACGGTCCCAACATCGGGCCGAAAGCGGCGCGAAATCAAAGAATCAGCCCGTCGAATTGTCTGCCGGGCGGTTTTGCCAATCGCCGAGGTTGACGGGCGACCGGCACCTGCTACCGAGAATGCAGCATCACCGGACGGCTGGAATATGTTCGATCTTCTTCTCAGCGGCTTTGTCACGCTCTTCGTCATCCTCGATCCGCTCGGGCTCGTGCCGCTGTTTCTGGCGGTGACACCCGGCGTGGGGGCTGTCGAACGACGCCGCATCGCGCTCCGGGCCTGCATCATCGCCTTCGTGATCCTGACCCTGTTCGGGCTTGCCGGTCTCATGCTGCTCGAAGGTCTCGGCATCACACTTGGGGCCTTCCGTGTGGCCGGCGGCCTGTTCCTGTTCTGGATCGGCTTCGAGTTGGTCTTCGAAAAGCGAAAGGAACGCCACGAGCGCAGCGCCAATCGCGCAGTGGATGATCCGGATCTCGCCGACGTCGCGGCTTTTCCCCTGGCGATCCCGCTGATGGCGGGACCGGGCGCGATCTCCGCCGTGATCCTGTTGTCCGGTGCGGTCCCGAGCTTGGCTGGCCAGATCGGCCTGGTCGTCGTCGTCTTCGCAGCCCTTGCCGTCACCTTCGGCTTTCTCGCGGTGGCCGACCATTTCGACCGCTGGCTCGGCGCCACCGGCCGCGCGGTGATTTCCCGGCTCCTGGGCGTGCTCCTGGCGGCATTGGCGGTGCAGTTCGTCGCGGATGGAATCGCGGCCCTGGTTCAATCCAGCCAGAGCATCGCCACCGCCGGCTGACCGGCAAATTCGCGCGGCCGCCGCCGCTTCAGCGTCCGGGGATGATCACGCTCTTGCCCGGGCCATCGCCATGGATGTTGTCGTGGCCGCGCACCACGACCTCGCGAACCCCGTCCGGAAGCGCGATCCCCGACTGGCTTCGGGTGAAGGGTTGTTCGTCCGTGTGAGGATGGAGCAGCGTCCGGGTCCCGTAGACCGTCCCGTCCGATCCGACCACGTCCCAGCGGTCGGCATAATGGTCCCAGCCTTCGTCGGTGTGGCGAAGCGTCACGGCGAAGCCGAAGGTACCGCCGTTTTCAGGCGTGACGCGGGCCGCTTCCACGGTCACCTCGCCCGCCGTCGCAACACTGAGCGATGCGACGGCGCTGCCAGTCAGCCAGACGATGCCGAGCGCGACAAAGGTTCGAATCGGCCGTGTCCTCCGAATCAGAACGGGATTTCGTCGTCGAGATCGCGCGACGATCCGCCGCCACCACCGCCGCCCTGGTCGTAACCACCGCTGCCGGATTTTCCGCTGCCACCGGAGCCGCCGCGCGCGCCCCCGCTCTGGTCATAACTGCCACCGCCGCCACCTTCGCCGCGACTGTCGAGCATCTGCAGTTCGCCGCGGAAGCGTTGCAGCACGACTTCCGTGGTGTAGCGCTTCTGCCCCGACTGGTCCTCCCAGTTGCGGGTCTGGAGCTGGCCCTCGATATAGACCTTCGCGCCCTTCTTCAGATATTGCTCGGCGACCTTCACGAGGTTCTCGTTGAAGATCACGACATTGTGCCACTCGGTCTTTTCCCGGCGCTCGCCGCTATTCTTGTCCCGCCAGCTTTCCGAGGTGGCGATTCGCAGATTCACCACCGCGTCGCCGGAGTTCAGGCGGCGGATCTCCGGATCGGCTCCCAGATTTCCGACCAGGATCACCTTGTTCACGCTGCCTGCCATTATCGAACTCCATGCTTTAAAACCGGCGCGATCCTATAGAACCGAGCCTTGGGGCGAAAGGACGCGGACGCGTTCGTCCACCGCTGAAAGTCTTTCCTCGTCACCTTTGGCGATTTCCACCATCGGAAGAAAGGGCCGACTTGGCAGTGCCGCTCGAATTCGTTGGGAACAAAAAAAGAACATTATTGGAATCGAGTCAAGGACAGGCCGCCTTGGAAGAGTCGCCTGGACGACTTAAGTAGGCTCGGTCTCCCAATCACAAGGACCGCCGGACGCGTCATGGCCGAACTGAAGACGATCTCCATTCGCGGCGCGCGCGAGCATAATCTCAAGAACGTCGATCTTGACCTGCCGCGCGACACATTGATCGTGATGACCGGCCTGTCGGGCTCGGGCAAGTCGTCGCTGGCGTTCGACACGATCTATGCCGAAGGGCAGCGGCGCTATGTCGAGAGCCTGTCGGCCTATGCCCGCCAGTTCCTTGAGATGATGCAAAAGCCCGATGTCGATCAGATCGACGGGCTGTCGCCGGCGATCTCGATCGAACAGAAGACAACCTCGAAGAACCCGCGTTCGACCGTCGGTACGGTCACCGAAATCTACGACTATCTGCGGCTGCTGTTCGCGCGCGTCGGCGTTCCCTATTCGCCCGCCACCGGCCTGCCGATCGAAAGCCAGACGGTCAGCCAGATGGTCGACCGCGTCCTGGAACTCGACGAGGGCGCCCGGCTCTATCTGCTGGCCCCGATCGTGCGTGGCCGCAAAGGCGAATACCGCAAGGAACTGGCGGAACTGCAGAAAAAGGGATTCCAGCGCGTCCGCGTCGACGGGGAGTTCTACGACATCGCCGACGCGCCGGCCCTCGACAAGAAATACAAGCACGACATCGACGTCGTGGTCGACCGCATTGTCGTGCGGGGCGACATATCCGCGCGCCTTGCCGATTCGCTGGAGACCGCGCTGGGTCTCGCCGAAGGGCTGGCGGTGGCCGAATTCGCCGACGGCGTCGATGAGAACGGTAAGCCGCGGCAACTGGTGTTTTCGGAAAAGTTCGCCTGCCCGGTGTCGGGTTTCACGATCCCGGAGATCGAGCCACGCCTGTTTTCGTTCAACAATCCGTTCGGCGCCTGCCCGCGCTGCGACGGTCTCGGCTCGCAGCGCGCCGTCGATCCCAAGCTGATCGTCCCCAACGAGGCGGTGACGCTGAAGGGCGGCGCGATCGCGCCCTGGGCGAAATCGACCTCACCCTATTACGCGCAGACGCTCGACGCGCTCGGACGCACTTTCGGCTTCAAACAAACCGACAAATGGTCCGAGCTGTCGGAAGAGGCTCAGGGTGCGATCCTGAACGGCACCGGCAAGACCAAGATCGAATTTCGTTACAATGACGGGATGCGCTCCTACAAGACGACCAAGAGCTTCGAGGGCATCGTGCCCAATCTCGCGCGCCGCTGGAAGGAGACCGATTCCGCCTGGATGCGCGAGGAGATCGAGCGCTTCATGTCGGCGACCCCCTGCCCGGCCTGCGGTGGCCATCGGCTGAAGCCGGAGGCCCTGGCGGTCAAGATCGGCGGATGCCACATCGGCGAGGTGACCGAGCTGTCGATTCGCGCGGCCGGCGACTGGTTCGAGGCCTTGCCGGCCAAGCTCAGCGACAAGCACAATCAGATCGCCGTGCGGATCTTGAAGGAAATTCGCGAGCGGCTGCGCTTCCTCAACGATGTGGGTCTGGAATATCTGACCCTGTCGCGCTCCTCCGGCACCTTGTCCGGCGGCGAAAGCCAGCGCATCCGCCTCGCCTCGCAGATCGGTTCGGGGCTCACCGGCGTTCTCTACGTTCTGGACGAGCCGTCGATCGGCCTGCATCAGCGCGACAATGAGCGGTTGCTGGTCACGCTGAAGCACCTGCGCGATATCGGCAACACCGTCATCGTCGTCGAGCATGACGAGGACGCGATCCTGTCGGCCGATTATGTCGTCGATATAGGGCCGGCGGCTGGCATCCATGGCGGCGAGATCATCGCCTCGGGCACGCCCGCCGAGATCAAGGCACATCCGAACTCCCTGACCGGGCGCTATCTGTCCGGCGATCTCGGCGTGCCGGTGCCGGAAAAGCGCCGCAAGCCGGTCAAAGGCAAGCGGCTGAAGGTGGTCGGCGCGCGCGGCAACAATTTGAAGGACGTCACCGCCGAGATTCCGCTCGGCCTATTCTCCTGCGTCACCGGCGTCTCCGGCGGCGGCAAGTCGACCTTCCTGATCGAGACACTGTTCAAGGCGGCGGCCCGCCGCATCGCCAACGCCCGTGACGTACCGGCCGAGCACGACCATATCGAGGGTCTGGAACATCTCGACAAGGTCATCGACATCGACCAGTCGCCGATCGGCCGCACCCCGCGCTCGAACCCGGCGACCTACACCGGCGCGTTTACGCCGATCCGTGATTGGTTCGCCGGGCTTCCAGAGGCCAAGGCCCGCGGCTATCAGCCCGGCCGGTTCTCGTTCAACGTCAAGGGCGGGCGCTGCGAGGCGTGCCACGGCGACGGCGTCATCAAGATCGAAATGCACTTCCTGCCGGATGTCTACGTCACCTGCGACGTCTGCCACGGCAAGCGCTACAATCGCGAGACGCTGGAGGTCACCTTCAAGGAGAAGTCGATCGCTGACGTTCTCGATATGACGGTCGAGGAAGGCGTCGAGTTCTTCGCCGCCGTGCCGGCGGTGCGCGACAAGCTCGCCACGCTGAACGAGGTCGGGCTCGGCTACATCAAGGTCGGCCAGCAGGCGAACACGCTGTCGGGCGGCGAGGCGCAGCGGGTGAAGCTCGCCAAGGAGCTGTCCCGCAAGGCGACCGGCCGCACGCTCTATATTTTGGACGAGCCGACGACGGGACTGCACTTCCACGATGTCGCGAAGCTTTTGACCGTGCTGCACGACCTCGTCGACCGCGGCAACACGGTCGTCGTCATCGAGCATAATCTCGAGGTGATCAAGACGGCCGACTGGGTGGTGGACATCGGGCCTGAGGGCGGCGACGGCGGCGGCGAGATCGTCGCGTCCGGCACACCGGAGGATATCGTCAAGGCCGAGCGCTCCTATACCGGGCAGTTCCTGAAGGGTCTGCTTCAGCGGCGCCCGCATGTGAGCAGCGTGGCAGCCGAGTAAGCGACCTCAATTTCCTGTGCGAGGATCAACCGGTCAAAAGAAGCCCGTAGTTCGCCCGGCCATCTACCACACCGTTTTTGTTCCGAAATCGGTGAAACGCGGATCATTGGTCGCAAGCACCAGGTCTTCGATCTCGGCCTGAGCTGCGAGAATGCGATCGAACGGATCGCGATGCGCTCCGTCCATCAGTCCGGCGCGCGCCGCGTGGCGCGCGGCAATCGGGATGATCGGCAGATCCTGGTCGCGCATCACTTCTTCGAAGGCTGTCGCCATCGGCCCGACTTCCGGCCACTTTCCGAGCCGGAACTTCGTCGCTGCCTCGAGGGCGGAGACCGCGCTCACGAAGACCGCGTTGTCGGTATCTTTCAGCAGATTCCGGATTGTGGCGGACAGCCGCGGGTGGTCCAATAGCCACCACGCCAAGGTGTGCGTATCGAGAAGCAATCTCATTTATCGGGTTCAAACGAATATTTACCGTCCCACGCCTGCAATTCGTCCTCCGGAAGGGGGTCGAAGACATTGTCCGGAACCTTGAACATGCCCTTCAGCGCCCCTGGAATACGCTCCTTCTTTCGCATTTCGCCGACGGGAACCAGCTTGACCGCAGGTTTGTCGCGACGCGCGATGACAATCTCCTCGCCTGCTTCGGCGCGAGCCATGAGTTTGGAGAGTTCGGTCTTGGCCTGATGAACCGTGAAAGTCGCCATGAATTGCAATATAGCTAATCGCTTAGCTAAGAACAAGTGGAGTGCGCCATGACCCAATCAGCGGCTATCCGCGCCGGCATCGGCGGCTGGACCTTCGCGCCCTGGGAAGGCTCGTTCTATCCTGATGGTCTGCCGAAAAAGCGTCAGCTGGAATATGCCGCCTCGAAGCTGACAACGATCGAGGTCAACGGCACCTTCTACCGTTCGCAAAAGCCCGAGACCTTCGCCAAATGGGCGAGCGAGACGCCGGACGGCTTCGTCTTCTCGCTCAAGGCGCCGCGCTATGCGGTCAATCGCAAGGTGCTGGGCGAGGGCGGCGAATCCATCGACCGCTTCGTGCGCTCGGGCATCGTTGAACTGGGCGACAAGCTGGGGCCGATCCTGTGGCAGCTCGCCGGCACCAAGCGCTTCGAGCCGGACGATTTCGGCGCCTTCCTCAAATTGTTGCCGAAAGACATCGACGGAATCCGGCTGCGTCACGCGGTTGAGCTGCGCCACGAAAGCTTCGTGTGTCCCGAGGCGCTGACGCTGTGCCGTGATGCCGGCGCCGCCATCGTCTACGCGGAAAGCGCCGATTATGCCGAGATCGCCGATGTGACATCGGATTTCGTCTATGCGCGGCTGCAGAAGGGCAATGCCGAGATCGAGACCGGCTATCCGTCCGATGCACTCGATCGCTGGGCCGAGCGGGCACGGCTCTGGGCGACGGGCGGCGAACCGGACGACCTGCCACGCGCCGATCCGCAAACGCATGCCGCGAAGACGCCGCGCGAGGTGTTCGTCTACTTCATCCGCGAGGGCAAGGTACGGGCGCCGCAGGCGGCGATGGCGTTGATGGAGCGGCTCGGCAACCGCTGAGCAGGCTGCGCCGCGCCTCCGACTCGAGCGAGTGGAAATCAGGCGCGCGGATTGGAAGCAAGGGCTTCCAGTTGGCGATGAACCTTCGGCAGCATCGCAGGCAAATCCTCCGAAATCAGTCCCAGCCCGAACAGTTCGGCGGCCCGCCCATGCATCCAGACCGCCGCGCAGGCTGCCTCGAAGCTGGGCGTGCCTTGCGCGAGTTGCGCCGCGACGAGCCCAGCGAGAACGTCGCCCGTCCCCGCTGTCGCCAGCCAGGGCGTTCCGGTCGCATTGATCGCGGCTCGCCCGTCCGGCGCGGCGATGACCGTGTCACGCCCTTTCAGGACAATGATCGCGCCGGCGCGTGTGGCCGCCACCCGCGCCCGCTCCAGCTTCGAGGCATGTCGATCCGCAATGTCGGGAAACAGCCGCTTGAACTCGCCATCATGGGGCGTCAGCACGAGCGCCGAAGCCCCCTTCCCCCCGGCCCGGGCGGCTGCGAACAGGGTGTCCGGATCGTCCGCGAAAGCGGTGATGCCGTCGGCGTCGAGAACCAGTCGCCGCCCCGCCGCCAGCACCGCGCTGGCGAAACACCGCGCTCGCTCGCCGACACCGAAGCCCGGCCCGAGCACAAAGGCGTTGAACCGCGAGTCTTCCAGGCGTTCTCCGAGCGCCGCCTCGTCGTCGCAACGCTTCAGCATGATGGCGGTGAGATGCGCGGCATTGGCCATCAGCGCCGCGCCCGGTGAAAAGATCGTGACCAGTCCGGCACCGCCGCGCAACGCCGCCGTCGCGGCCAGTCGCGCCGCGCCGGTTCGCGTCGCGCCGCCGGAAAAGACGACGGCATGGCCGCGGTCGTATTTATGACCGGCTATGGGTGGACGCTTGAGCGCGTCCATCCACAGTGCCGGCTCATTGGCGAAGATCATCGGGGCAATGGCGTCGAGAACCGTCGCCGGGATGCCGATATCGGCGACGATGGTGGGTCCGCAAAGGCTCCGGCCCGGCTCCAGCAAATGGCCCGGCTTGCGCCGGAAGAAGGTCACCGTCAGATCGGCCGAAACCGCTTCGCCCAGGCGCTCGCCGGTAGCGCCTGAGACGCCTGACGGAAGATCGATGGCGACGACCGGTGTCGGCGCCGCGTTCAGCTTGCGGATCACCCCGGCCGCCCCGCCCTCGACGGGGCGCGACAGGCCGGCTCCGAACAGGCCGTCGATGACCAGATCGAACGCCGCGGGATCGAAGCTGTCGAGCGGATGCGTGGTTCCGCCGAAAGCCGTCGCGGCGATGGCGGCGTCTCCGTGAAGCTTCGTCGCAGCGACGAGGCCGAATATCTCCACCCGGCGCCCCGCCTCACCCAGCAACCGGGCCGCGGCATAGGCATCGCCGCCATTGTTGCCGGGGCCGGCCAGCAGCGCGATCCGTTCGGCGCGCGGATAATGCGAATGGACGGCGACGGCGACCGACTCCGCCGCCCGCTCCATCAGCGCGATGCCGGGCGTTCCGGCCGCGATGGTCCGGCGATCCGCCTCGGCCATCTCATCGGGCGTCAGAAGCGCGGTGCCGCATGCATCTTGAAAGACCATTGTCCTGCCTATTCCTTCATCATTGTGACAGCGTATTGGGCATTCCAGGTGACAGAAGGACCGGCCTCGTGTAGCCGAGAGAATGATCGCAAGCATCCGCCTTCGGTTCCACCGATGCGTTTGCTCGGTCTTCCAGCGCGCGGACCGGGCCGATTGCGGTCACGGAAGAGCGTTCGTGAAACTATTTCGAACCGGTCACGGTTCTAAGCCGTCTTTGGCACGTCTCCTGCTTTCGGCAGAGGTGACGGGCCGGCGGCCCGTGACGAGGGCAACGTCGAAAAGGACGATCGATGAAGAAGGTCGAGGCTATCATCAAGCCTTTCAAGCTGGATGAGGTGAAGGAAGCGCTCCAGGAGGTCGGACTTCAGGGGATCACCGTCACCGAGGCCAAGGGTTTCGGGCGCCAGAAGGGGCACACCGAGCTTTATCGCGGCGCCGAATATGTCGTCGACTTCCTTCCGAAGGTGAAGGTCGAGATCGTGCTCGCCGACGAAACCGTCGCGGCGGCGGTCGAAGCCATTCGCAAGGCGGCCCAGACAGGACGCATCGGCGACGGCAAGATCTTCGTCTCCAATATCGAGGAAGCGATCCGTATCCGCACCGGCGAAGCCGGCACAGACGCGATCTGACGCCCGCCCTCTCCCGCAACAATTACATCGTTCAGTAACAGGAAAGACAACCATGACGAGCGCCAACGACATCCTGAAGCAGGTCAAGGACAACGACGTGAAATTCGTCGATCTGCGCTTCACCGATCCGAAGGGCAAGACCCAGCATGTGACGATGGATGTGACCCTCGTCGACGAGGACCTGTTCTCCGAAGGCACGATGTTCGACGGCTCGTCGATCGCCGGCTGGAAGGCGATCAACGAATCCGACATGGTGCTGATGCCGGATCCGGAAACGGCCTACATGGACCCGTTCTTCGCCCAGTCGACCATGGCGATCGTCTGCGACATCCTCGACCCTGTCTCCGGCGAGGCCTACAACCGCGATCCGCGTTCGACGGCGAAGAAGGCAGAAGCCTACCTCACCCAGTCCGGAACCGGCGATACCATCTTCGTCGGTCCGGAGGCGGAGTTCTTCATCTTCGACGACGTGCGCTACAAGGCCGATCCCTATAACACTGGGTTCAAGCTCGACTCGACGGAATTGCCATCGAATGACGACACCGACTACGAGACCGGCAATCTGGGTCACCGTCCGCGCGTCAAGGGCGGCTATTTCCCTGTGCCCCCGATTGATTCCTGCCAGGATATCCGCTCCGAGATGCTGACGGTGATGGCCGAAATGGGCGTTTCGGTCGAAAAGCATCACCATGAGGTGGCGGCCGCGCAGCACGAGCTCGGTATCAAGTTCGACACGCTGACCCGCAACGCCGACAAGATGCAGATCTACAAATACGTCATCCATCAGGTGGCGAACGCCTACGGCAAGACGGCGACCTTCATGCCAAAGCCGGTCTTCGGCGACAACGGCTCGGGCATGCATGTTCACCAGTCGATCTGGAAGGGCGGCAAGCCGACCTTCGCCGGCAATGAATATGCCGGTCTGTCGGAAAGCGCGCTGTTCTACATCGGCGGCATCATCAAGCACGCCAAGGCGCTCAACGCCTTCACCAACCCGTCGACGAATTCGTTCAAGCGGCTCGTCCCGGGCTACGAGGCGCCGGTGCTGCTGGCCTATTCGGCGCGCAACCGCTCGGCATCCTGCCGCATCCCCTTCGGCCAGTCGCCGAAGGCCAAGCGCGTCGAGGTGCGTTTCCCCGATGCGACGGCGAACCCCTATCTCGCCTTCTCGGCCATGCTGATGGCCGGCCTCGACGGCATCAAGAACAAGATCCATCCGGGCGCGGCCATGGACAAGGACCTGTACGACCTGCCGCCGGAGGAGCTGAAAGAGATTCCGACTGTCTGCCGTTCGCTCCGCGAGGCGATGGAAAGCCTCGACGCCGATCGCGACTTCCTGAAAGCCGGCGGCGTCTTCGACGACGACCAGATCAGTTCGTTCATCGACCTGAAGATGGCCGAAGTGCTGCGGTTCGAGATGACGCCGCATCCGGTCGAGTTCGACATGTATTATAGCGTCTAGAATCGGAGCCCTTGGATTGGACGGATAACCGCCTTTTCAAGGGATTGGAGTTGACGGATGGGGTGGAAGGTGGCTCGGAATCTGGGACGTAAAGTCCCTAAGCCGAGCCACTTTTTCTATGCGAACACCGTTCGATAATTACATTCGGCAGCTCGTGCAATTCGAAAGGCAGGCCGCGTAAAACTGAAAACGCTCTGCACCAAAGCGGGGCAAGTCCCATCTTATCGAGTACTTTTTCAGGGCGACCGCTCTTCGCGAACGACGTGATCAAACACCGCCCGGTCTGGACAATGGAGGCCGGCATGCATCGGTCCATTGTCGCGCCATCGGCGGCAGCACACCGAGAAGATCGGCCGCACGCCGGGCGATCTGGTCGATGATCTCGTCTGAGGTTACGGGTTTCAGATAGAAGGCCGGGCTCGGGGGCGCGACGATGGCGCCCATCTCGGTCACCGCGCACATGGCCCGCAAATGGCCGAGATGCAGCGGCGATTCGCGGGCGATCAGCACCAGCCGGCGCCGCTCCTTCAACTGCACGTCGGCGGCGCGGACGAGCAGATTGTCGCTCAGAGAATTCGCGATCGCGCCGAGGCTGCGCATCGAGCAAGGCGCCACGATCATCCCGGCGACGGGATAGGAGCCGGAGGCGACAGTGGCGCCGAGATCGTCGATCGCATGACGTCTGGTGGCGAGGCGGTCGAGCCGGGCCAGCGCATCGGGGCCGACTTCCTCGTTCAGGGTCCGCTCGGCGCCGCGGGTGACGATCAGTTCGACCGACACCGCCGCCGCGCTCAACAGCTCGGCCAGGCGCAGGGCGATCGCCGCGCCGGAGGCGCCGCTGACGCCCAGAATGACAGGGGCGGCGCTCATGCCGGCAGCTCCTTCGATCCGACCAGTCCGAGCCGCTCGCAGAATCGCGCCGCCTCTTCGGCCAGCGGAGCCGGCATATCCAGCACCTTTCCCCATTCGCGCCGGGTCTCGGCGCCGATCTTGTTGGTGGCGTCGATCCCCAGCTTGCCGCCGAGACCCGGCTCGGGCGAGGCGAAGTCGAGATAGTCGATCGGCGTCCGCTCGATCACCATGAGATCGCGCGAGGGGTCCATGCGCGTCGCCAGCGCCCAGGAAATGTCGGACCAGCTTCTGGGATCGATGTCATCGTCCACGACGATGATCGTCTTGGTGTAGGAGAACTGCGCCAGCATTCCCCACAGCGCCATCATCACCCGCCGCGCCTGCCCGGGATAGCGCTTGCGAATCGAGATCACGGCCATGCGATAGGAGCACGCAGCGGGCGGCAGCCACAGATCGACGATTTCGGGAATCTGCCGGCGGATCATGGGCAGCGCCAGCGTGTTGAAGACCTCGCCGATCACCGACGGCTCGTCCGGCGGCCTGCCGGTGAAGGTGGTCAGATACAGCGGGTCGCGGCGCATGGTGATGGCGCTGATCCGCATCACCGGGAACGGCTCGACCGCGTTGTAGTAGCCGGTGTGGTCGCCATAGGGACCTTCCGGCGCCGTCTCGGTCGGCGAAACCCAGCCTTCGAGTACGATCTCGGCCTCGGCGGGCACCATCAGCGGAACCGTGCGCGCCGGGGCCAGCGCCTGGCGTTCGCCGCGCAGCACGCCGGCGAAGCGAAGTTCCGCGATTCCCTCGGGCAGCGGCAGGGCGGCGGCCAGCATCGTGGCCGGATCGGCGCCGATCGCCACCGCTACCGGCATCGCCTCGCCACGCGCCGCCCAGGCCCGGTGGTGCGCGGCGCCGCCACGATGCGCCAGCCAGCGCATGATCGCACGATCGCGGCCGAGCACCTGCATCCGATAAACGCCCATATTGGTCTGGGTGGTGTCGCCGGCTTCCGTTTCCGGTGGACGGGTGATCACCAGCGGCCAGGTGATCAGCGGCGCCGGTTCGCCGGGCCAGCAGGTCTGCACCGGCAGGCGGCCGAGATCGACATCCCTGCCCTCCAGAACCGTATGCTGCACGGGCGCGCGGTTCACCAGACGGGGCCGGGTCGCCAGCGCTGAGCGCAGCATCGGCCAGCGCGAGAATGCGTCGCGCATCCCCTCGACCGGGGCGGGTTCGCGCAGTGCGGCAAGGAGCTCGCCCAGCTCCTCCACTCTGTCGGAGGTCAGCCCCAGGCCCGCCGCCACCCGCTGCTGCGTGCCGAACAGATTGGCGATAACCGGCATTGTCGCGAGGCGTCCCTGGCCATCCGTCGCCGCGTCGAAGCGCAGCGCCGCCCCGCCCTCACGCAAGACATGGCGATGCACCGCCGTCATCTGGTGTTCCAGCGAAACGGGTTCCGCCACCCGTGCCAGGTCGCCCGAGCGGTCAAGGTGGCTGAGGAACTCGCCAAGGTTGGCGAAGGGGGGCAGGTCGCGGATCGGCATCATTCCTCTCGATCCGCCCTGATAGCCTGCCGATCGGTTCGCCGGACTTGATCTCGATCAATGCCGGGAGGAGCGGTCGCGGTTACCTCGAACGGCATGAACGGCGCCAATTCGATCCCTCATTTTCCGTCCGCGGGCGCGCGGTTGCTCGCGCAGCTGCCGCCCGGTCCCTTGTCTCTCATCCTGGGACGCGCCGCGCGCGACATGGCGGAGCATCATCCCGGCCTGTTCACGCGCCTGGGCCCGCATGCACAAAAGCGCTTTCTGATCGACCCAACGGATCTGCCATTTGCCTTTCTGCTCTGTCCCAGGCCCAGCCGGCCCAGCATCGACGCGCTGAGCCGTTCGGCCCCGTGCCACTGGGACTGCCGGATCGCTGGACCGCTGGCCGCGCTTCTCGGCATGATCCATGGCGCCTATGACGGCGACGCGCTGTTTTTCTCGCGCGACATTGCCGTGGAGGGCGACACCGAGGCCGCGCTGGCACTGCGCAACGCGACCGACGATGCCGAGATCGACCTGTTCGAGGCGGTCGCGGGAAGTCTCGGCGCGCCGGGTCGCGCGGTGGGGCGGCGGTTGCGTCCGCTGGCGCGGGTGGCGGAACGGATCACCGGGGTCGCGCTGATGCGGCCGGAGATGAACGCGTGAGCGGGCCGGCGCTGGAACTAGTCTGCCCGGCCGGTACGCCCGCGGCGTTGCGCGCGGCCGTCGACGCGGGTGCGCACACGATCTATTGCGGCTTCGCCGACGAGACCAATGCCCGCAATTTTCCCGGACTGAATTTTTCGCGTGACGAGATGGCCGCCGGTGCCGCCTACGCCCACAAGGCGGGCGCCAAGCTCTTGATCGCGATCAATACATTTCCCCGCGCCGGTGCGGAGGATTTCTGGCACCGCGCCGTCGACGACGCCGAGTCCGCCGGCGCCGACGCGGTGATCATGGCCGATCTCGGCCTGCTCGCCTATGCCGCCGAACACCGGCCGGCGCTCCGGCGTCATCTCTCGGTGCAGGCGGCGGCCGCCAATGCCGATGCGATCATGTTCTACGCCGAGGCATTCGACGTGAAGCGGGTCGTGCTGCCCCGGGTGCTGAGCGTCGAGGAGATCGCCGCGATCAACCGCGACATCGACGTCGAGACCGAAGTCTTCGTCTTCGGCGGGCTTTGCGTGATGGCCGAGGGGCGCTGCTCGCTGTCCTCCTACGCCACCGGCCGTTCGCCCAATATGAATGGCGTCTGCTCGCCCGCCAGTCACGTCGTCTATGGCGAGGAGCAGGAGGAACTGGTCTCGCGCCTCGGCGGCTTCACCATTCACAAGGTCGCCAAGGATGCGCCGGCCCCCTACCCGACGCTGTGCAAGGGATGCTTTTCGGCGGGGGGGCATACCGGTCATGTCTTCGAGGACCCGATCAGCCTCGACGCCGCCGAACTGATCCCCAGGCTGGCCGAGGCCGGGGTGACGGCGCTGAAGATCGAGGGCCGCCAACGCAGCCGCGCCTATGTCTCGGCGGTGGTGAAGAGCTTCCGCCGGGCCACCGACGCGATCGCCGCCGGGCAACCGGTGCCGGTTAGCGAGTTGGCGCATCTGACCGAGGGGCAGGCGAGCACGCTCGGCGCCTATCGCAAGATCTGGCGCTGAACATGGGCGCCATGAGCAAGGGAGCGCGACGATGCGCCTGACACTGGGCCCGGTTCTCTACAACTGGCCGGCGGATGATTGGTCTGACTTTTATGCGCGGATTGCCGACGAGGCGCCGGTCGATCGAGTGGTGGTCGGCGAGGTCGTCTGTTCCAAACGCCTGCCCTTCTACCAGAACCGCATCCCGGAGGTGGTCGAGCGGCTGCAGCGCGGCGGCAAGGAGGTCGTTCTCGCCTCGCTCGGGCTGGTCACTCTGCGGCGCGAGCGAAGGATGTTGGCTGAATTGGTCGAGTCCGGCCTGCCGGTCGAGGTCAACGACCTGACGGCGTTGCGCCATCTCGCGCCGGGCACGCCCTTCACGGTGGGCCCGTTGGTCAATGTCTACAATAGGGGCACGCTGGGCTTCCTCGCCAGGCGGGGAGGAATCTCGTTCTGCCTGCCCCCCGAGCTCGCCTTCTCGTCCGTCGCGACGCTGGCGGCTACCGGGGCAGGATTTGGCGTCGACATCGAGGTCTGGGCGTTCGGGCGGCTGCCGCTGGCGCTCTCGGCGCGCTGTTACCATGCCCGCCTTGCCGGCCTGGCCAAAGACTCCTGTCAGTTCGTCTGCGAGCAAGACCCGGACGGGCTGCCGGTCGAAACCCTCGACGGACAACCCTTCCTTGCGATCAACGGAGTCCAGACGGTCTCCGAGCGCTGGGCCAACCTCGCAGGCGATCTGGCGCCGCTGGCCGAAGCCGGCGTCGGCGCGCTGCGGCTTTCGCCCCATACCGGCGACATGGTGGAAGTCGCGCGTCTGTTTCGGGCAGCGGCCGACGACCGGATCGCCCCGGACGAAGCGCTTGCCGAACTCGCAGCTTTGGCACCGGAACGGCGCTTCGCCAACGGCTTCCTGTTCGGACAATCCGGCGCGGAGTGGACCCATTGAACCGGATGAATAACCGCGACGCCGCCGCTCCTAGGGCGAATTCTATGCTGCGAAAGGAAAATCGATGCTGATTGCCGCCGTACACTCCAGTGAGCCGGGCCGTCTCGACGCGGTCATGAGCGAGGTTGCCGAGACGCTGCTGTCGCAAGGCCTGCGGCTGGCCGGGGTGGTCCAGACCAACTGCGTCAATCCGGACCGGCATAAGTGCGACATGGACGTGCGGGTGCTGCCCGACGGCCCCCTGATCCGCATCAGCCAGGATCTGGGGACCGCCTCGCGCGGCTGCCGCCTCGACCCGGCGGCGCTCGAAGAGGCGGTTGCGCTGGTCGGCCCGCGCCTGGCGGCCGGGGCGGATCTGCTGATCCTCAACAAATTCGGCAAGCACGAGGCCGACGGGCACGGGTTTCGGGACCTGATCGCCGAGGCGCTGGCCGCCGGAGTCCCGGTCCTCACCGGCATCAACGGGCTCAACCGCCCTGCCTTCGAGGCCTTTACCGACGGCATGGCCGAGGTCCTCCCCGCCGACCCCTCGGCCCTGTTGGCCTGGGTGCGCGCGGCCCGCCTGTCAAAGGTGGCGTGATGACGTCCCGGTCGCCGGGGATTTCGGTCCGGCGCGAGCCGGACTGCGGCTGCGAGGCGGCCGCGGATTTGATCTCCGTCGATCGGGCGTTAGCGATAGTGGCGGATCTGGCGCGACCGGTCGCGGACTGCGAGACGCTGCCGCTCGGCGCGGCGACGGGCCGGGTGCTGGCCGGGGCCGTGCATGCCGCCGCCGATGCGCCGGGCTTCGACGCATCGGCGATGGATGGCTATGCGCTGCGTGCCGACGGGTTGCGCGGTGACGGCCCCTGGATGCTGCCGGTCGGCTCCCGGATCGCGGCCGGCCAGACGGCTGGCCCCCTGCCTCACGGCCAGGCCGCGCGCATCTTCACCGGCGCGCCACTGCCCGAAGGAGCGGACACTGTCGTGATGCAGGAGGCGGTGACGCGGCGGGACGACCTGATCGTGATCGCGACACGGCCGGCTCCGGGACAGAATATTCGCCGACGCGGCCAGGACATGGTGCGCGGCATCGAGGTGCTGCCCGCCGGCCGCCAACTGGGACCGCGCGACATCGCCGCAGCGGCGGCGGCCGGAGCCGGTCATCTGTCGGTCCGGCGCAGGCTACGAGTAACGCTGCTCAGCAACGGCGCCGAACTGGCCGAGCCGGGCGAGACCCTGGACAAGGGCCAGATCTGGAACGTCAACCGCGCCATGCTGGCCGCTCAGATGGCCGGTCCCGGGCTCGACCTGACGGATGGCGGCATCATTCGCGACGATCGCCGGGCCTTCACCAAGGCGCTGATCGCCGCAAGTCGCGGCGCCGACCTCGTCGTCACGTCCGGCGGCGCGTCGGTCGGCGAGGAGGATCATCTGCCGCCCGCGCTGGCCGAGGCCGGGGCCACGATCCATCTGCGCAAGGTCGCGATGAAACCGGGCAAGCCACTGACGATCGCAAGTATCGGCCAGGCTCTCGTGCTCGGTCTGCCGGGCAACCCTGTGGCGGCCTTCGTCAGCTGGCATGTTTTCGGCCGAACGATCGTCGCGGGACTGAGCGGCGCCGAGCATCGCCCCCGCCGCCTGATGGCGCGCTTGTCCGAGGGCCTCAGCCGCCGACCCGGGCGCCGCGAGTTCCGCCCCGTCCGCTGGGTGGGCACGGGCCTTGACGGCCTGCCGGTTCTCAAGCCCGGTCCGGCGGAGTTCTCTGCCCGCTTGGCCGAACTGGCGCGCGCCGACGGGCTGGCCGACATCCCGGCCGATATCGACAGCCTCGCGGCCGGCGATCTCGTGGCGTTTATTCCCTTCGGCTGAGCATCCGCTCGCCGTCCTCCGACGACCCGGCGACGCAACGTCCCCGGGTCCGCCGGCCGCCTGTCAGGCGGCGACCAGCGCGATGCCGGTCACCTCGGCGTCACCGACCAAGGCCGCCGTGAAATCACGCGCGGCCTTCGCCCAGGCGACTTTTTCCAGCATGTCGCGGATACGCGGCGCCACGGCCTCGAACGGCAGAACCGCACCTTCGGCGCGCGCATCCAACCGGATGATGTGCAGCCCGTAACGCGATGCCACCGGTTCTGGCGCGATCGCGCCTTCGGCGAGCGCATCGAGCGCCGCTTCGAACTCGGGTACGGTGTCGCCGCTGATCAGCTGTCCCAGCCTTCCACCAGTGTCGCGCGAGGAACAGGCACTGTGCTCGCGGGCCAGACGATCAAACGCGCGCGGATCCCGCCGCACCTCGGTCAGCACGGCAGCTGCTTCGATCCGGGCCTTGGCCAAGGCCGCCGCGTCGCCCGGTCTGACCGGGAACAGGATGTGCGCCGCCTCATAGAGCGTCGGCGCGCGCCAGCGTTCCGGCGAAGCGTCATAGGCGGCACGCAGATCGGCTTCCCGCGGCGCGGCCGGATCGACCGCGGCGTCCAGCACCTGCCGGATCAGGGCCTCGTCGTCGGTCTCCACCCGACCCTCGGCCACTTCTTGCGGGTCGGGGGCAAGCCCGCGTCGCCGTGCCTCCTGCAGCAGGAGCGCGCGGATCGCCAAGGCCCGCGCGGCGGCGGTCCAGGCCTGTCCGGGCTTCGATTTGGGCGTCGGATGATTCTGCGCCTCGGACGCGATCACCTTGGTCGGGATCGTCTCGCCGTTCACGACCACTTCGCTGAAGAGAGATGTCATGATGTCCGCTCCACCGGATGATTGACGGCCCGCTTTCTGGTCCGCACGATCTGATAACCGGGCCGCCAGAGATACCGGACCGGAGCTGACAGCATGTGCACGAGCCGCGTGAACGGGAACAGCAGGAAGATCGTCAGGCCGAGCACGATATGCAGCTTGAAGATCAGGCTGCTGTCGGCGATGAGATCGGCGGCGCCCGCGCGGAAGGTGAAGATGCCCTGGGCCCAGGCCATGAACCGGGTCATCTCCTCGCCGTCGAGATGCTGGAGCGAGACTAATATGGTGGCGATCCCCAACACCAGCTGCGCCATCAGCAACACCAGAATACCGGTGTCGGCAAAGGTCGAGCTGGCGCGGATACGCGGGTCGTTCAGCCGCCGCATCAGAAGGATCGTCCCGCCCACCAGCGCCATGATTCCGGCGATGCCGCCGAAGATGATCGCCAGCAACTGTTTGGCGCCGTGGCTGACGCCGAGCGCGTCGAAGATCCAGATCGGGGTCAGAAGGCCCACGAAATGGCCCGCGAAAATGACCAGGACGCCGACATGGAACAGTACGGACCCGATGATGAACTGATGCCGTCGCAGCAACTGCGAGGACGACGATTTCCAGGTGAACGGGTCACGCTCGTAACGGACCACCGATCCGATCAGCAGGACCGATAGTGCGATGTAGGGGTAAATTCCAAACAGGAAGTTGTTCATTCCGACCTCCGTCAGTTGCCTGCCCCGGCTCGCGCCGGGTTGAGGGGTGTGTCCATCGCGGCCAGAATGTCGCGCGATACGGGGCAGCCCGCGTTGGGATCGGGCGCGAAGGTGACCTGCGCCTCTTCCCAGACCGCGTCGAGCGCCGCCAGATCCTCGGGGTCGTCGTCCTTTTGCGACAAGAGCGCCGCCGCGACCCCGGTGTCGGCCCCTGCCTGGCCCATATCGGCCAGCGCGACCAATATCGCGGCATAGGGCGTCTCGCGCCGGGTCAGGCGTTCGGCGAGCGCCGCCAGGATCGGTCCGGCGTCGGCCAGGATCTCGCGCGCCTCCGCCAGGAGCCGGGTCGAGAGGAATTCCAGCAGCACCGGCAGGTGATCCGGCAGTTCCGGCCCGACCAGGTCAAAGCCCCCTGCCCGGTAGGTTTCCAGGAGATCCACCATCGCGCCGCCGCGATCGCGGCTTTCCCCGTGGACATGCTCGAACAGATTGAGCGACAGGGTTCGCGAGCGGTCGAACAGCAGGACATAAGCCTCCTGCAATTCGATGATGTCGCCCTCGGCGAGACGCTGCAGCAGGGGCTTCAGGGCCTCGATCCGAGGCGGCGGCAGCACCGCCTCCTCGGTCAGGACGGCGCGGATGTCCGGGATCGCCGCCTGCAGCTCGCTCGAGGGATACGTCAGCAGCGCGGAAAGCGCTTTGAACGTCCGGGTCATGACCAGCCCTCCGCCGGGGTTATGTGCTTGCGGCCGCCGAACAGAGTGCCCTTCGACACCCCCGACGAGCAGCCGTTGCCATCGGTAAAGCCGCAGCCGCCACGCAAATCATAGGCATCCTCGACCACCTCGCGGTGGGTTGTGGGAATGACGAAGCGATCCTCGTAATTGGCGATCGCCATGATCTGATACATCTCGTCGATCTGATGCGGGGTCAGGCCGACGCGCTTGGCAACGCCGAGGTTGATCACGCCGTCGACCGTTTTCGAACGCATGTAGGACCGCATCGCGAGCATGCGCTCCAGTGCCGAAACGACCGGCGCCTCGTCGCCCGCCGTCAGCATGTTGGCGAGGTATTTCACCGGGATACGCAGCGACTTCACGTCGGGCATGTCACCGTCCGCGGCGATCTGGCCGGCCTCGGCGGCGTTCTGAATCGGGCTGAGCGGCGGAATGTACCAGACCATCGGCAAGGTCCGGTATTCGGGGTGCAGCGGAAAGGCGATCTTCCATTCCATCGCCATCTTCCAGATCGGCGATTTGCGGGCCGCCACGATCCAGTCCTCGGGCACGCCCTCGGCCCTTGCCGCGGCGATCACCTCGGGGTCGTTCGGGTCCAGGAACACGCCGAGCTGCGCATCGTAAAGATCCTGGTCGCTCTCGACCGAGGCGGCCTCGGCGATCTTGTCGGCGTCATAGAGCATCACGCCGATGTAGCGGATGCGCCCCACGCAGGTTTCCGAGCAGACCGTTGGAAGGCCGGATTCCAGACGCGGATAGCACAGCGTGCACTTCTCCGACTTCCCCGTCGACCAGTTGTAATAGATCTTCTTGTAGGGACAGGCCGACACGCACATCCGCCAACCGCGGCACTTCTCCTGGTCGATCAGCACCACGCCGTCTTCCTCGCGCTTGTAGATCGCGCCCGAGGGGCAGGCCGAGGCACAAGCCGGGTTGAGGCAATGCTCGCACAGCCGCGGCAGGTACATCATGAAGGTATTTTCGTACTGGCCGTAGATTTCCTTCTGGATGCCCTCGAAGTTGTAATCCTTCGATCGCTTGGCGAACTCGCCGCCGAGGATCTCCTCCCAGTTCGGACCCCATTCGATCTTCTCCATCCGCTCGCCGGTCAGCTTCGAGCGCGGCCGCGCGGTCGGGAACGCCTCCATCTCGGGCGCCGACTTCAAATGGTCATAGTCGAAATCGAAGGGCTCGTAGTAATCGTCGATCTCGGGCAGGTCCGGATTGGCGAAAATATTGGCGAGGATGCGCCACTTGGCGCCTTGCTTGGGCCGCAGCTTGCCGCCCTTGGTGCGTTCCCAGCCGCCGTTCCAGCGTTTCTGGTTCTCCCAATCCTTCGGATAGCCGATCCCGGGCTTGGTCTCGACATTGTTGAACCAGGCGTATTCGACGCCGTCGCGGCTGGTCCAGACGTTCTTGCAAGTGACAGAGCAGGTGTGACACCCGATGCATTTATCGAGATTCAGCACCATGCCGATTTGCGCGCGAACTTTCATTCCGCTGCCTCCGCTGACGCGACCGGCGTATCCAGCCAATCGACCTTTTCCATCTTGCGCACGATCACGAACTCGTCTCGGTTCGACCCGACGGTGCCGTAGTAGTTGAAGCCGTAGCTCAACTGGGCATAGCCGCCGATCATGTGCGTCGGCTTCAGAACCGTCCGCGTGACCGAGTTATGGATACCGCCGCGCTTGCCGGTGATCTGGCTGCCGGGGGTATTCACGATCTTTTCCTGCGCGTGATACATGAACAGCGTGCCTTCCTTGATGCGCTGCGAAACAACCGCCCGCGCCGTCAGCACGCCGTTCGCGTTGAAGACTTCGACCCAGTCGTTGTCGACCAGCCCTGCCTTCGCCGCGTCCACCTCCGATATCCACACCACCGGGCCGCCGCGGTTCAGCGTCAGCATCAGGAGATTGTCGGTGTAGGTCGAATGGATGCCCCATTTCTGGTGCGGGGTGATGAAGTTCAAAACGACATGCTTGTCGTTGCCCGCCTGCCCTATCGCCGGCGCGATGGTCTTCAGATCCACCGGCGGCCGCCAGGTCACGAAGGCTTCGCCAAAGGCGCGCATCCACTCGTGGTCCTGGTAAAGCTGCTGGCGGCCAGACAGCGTGCGCCAAGGGATCAGTTCGTGGACGTTGGTGTAGCCGGCGTTGTAGCAGACGTCCTCGCTTTCGATCCCGGACCATGTGGGCGACGAGATGATCTTGCGCGGCTGCGCGGCGATGTCTCGGAAGCGGATTTTCTCGTCCTGCTTGGGCCTTGCCAGATGGGTGTGTTCGCGCCCGGTGATCTTCTCCAGCGCCTCCCAGGCCTTGACCGCCACCTCGCCGTTGGTTTCCGGCGCCAGCATCAGGATGACCTCGCAAGCATCGATCGCGGTGTCGATCCTGGCCATGCCCATGGTCACGCCCTCGTCGGTAACGCGGCCATTGAGATCGCGAAGGTGATGCACCTCGGTCTTGGTGTCCCAGGCGATGCCCTTGCCGCCGTTGCCGACCTTCTCCATCAACGGCCCAACCGCGGTAAAGCGCTTGTAGAGGTTGGGATAATCCCGCTCCACCGCGATGTAGTTCGGCGCGGTCTTGCCGGGAATCAGCTCGCATTCGCCGGCCTTCCAGTCGGCCACGACCGATTGGGCCAGCTCGCCGGGGCTGTCGTGCTGCATCGGCAGCGCGACCACGTCGGTTTCCACTCCCAACACCTCGGGCGCGATTTCGGAGAACTTCCTGGCCAAGGCCTTGAAGATCTCCCAGTCCGATTTCGATTCGTAAGCCGGGTCCACGGCCGCCTGCAGCGGGTGGATGAAGGGGTGCATGTCGGACGTGTTGAGGTCGTCCTTTTCGTACCAACTGGCTGTGGGCAGGACGATGTCGGAATAGACGCATGTGGTCGACATGCGGAAATCCAGCGTCACCAGAAGATCGAGTTTTCCTTCGGGCGCCTGATCGTGCCACTTGGCCTCGATCGGCTTGACCCTGCCTTCCTCGCCCAGATCCTTGCCGAGGACGCCGTGATCGGTGCCCAGAAGATGGCGCAGGAAATATTCATGTCCCTTGCCCGACGACCCCAAAAGGTTCGAGCGCCAGACAAACAGGTTGCGCGGCCAGTTTTCCGGTGCATCCGGGTCTTCGCAGGACATTTCCAGCGCGCCTGACTTCAGCCCTTCGGCCACGTATTCCGGCGCCGTCTTGCCCGATGCCTTGGCGGCGCGGCCAACCTCCAGCGGGTTGGTCTTCAGTTGCGGCGCAGAGGGCAGCCAGCCCATGCGTTCGGCCTGGATGTTGTAGTCGATCAGGCTGCGCTCGGCCCAATTGCCCGCCGGTGCGGTCGGCGACAGAATCTCCCCCGCCGTGACGGTTTCGTAGCGCCACTGGTCGGTGTGCGCGTACCAGGCCGATGTCGAGTTCATGTGCCGGGGTGGGCGTGCCCAGTCCAGCGCGAAGGCGAGCGCTGTCCAGCCGGTTTGCGGACGGAGCTTTTCCTGGCCCACATAGTGCGACCAGCCGCCACCCGACTGACCGACGCAACCACACATCACCAACATGTTGATGATGCCGCGATAGGCCATGTCCATATGGTACCAGTGGTTCAGGCCAGCGCCCAGAATGACCATCGACTTGCCGTTGGTCTTTTCGGCATTGGTGGCGAATTCACGCGCCACGGCGACGATCCGGTCGCGCTTGACCCCGGTAATCTTCTCGGCCCAGGCCGGCGTAAACGGCACATCGGCGTCGAAAGAAGTGGCGACATGTTTGCCGCCCAGCCCACGGTCGAGGCTGTAATTGGCGCAGAACAGGTCGAACACCGTCGTCACCAGCGCCTCGCCATCCTTCAGCTTCAGGCGGCGGACTGGAACGTTGCGGGTCAGCACCTCGGGGTGATCGCATTTGGTGAAATGCTCGGTTGCCTCGCCGCCGAAATAGGGAAAATCGACACCGACCACATCGTCGCGATCCTCCTCGAGGACCAACGTCGTCTTCAGGTCGATCGCCTTTCCGCCCGCGTTCTCCTCAAGGTTCCAATGCCCGCTTTGCCCCCAGCGGAAGCCGATCGAGCCATTGGGGACGACGACAGCGCCAGTGTTGCTGTCGATCCCGACCGTCTTCCAGTCGGGGTTGTTGGATTCGCCCAGCGCATCGGTGAAATCGGCGGCGCGCAGCATCCGGCCCGCAACGTAGCCTCCGTCCTTCTTGTCCAGCCGTACCAGCAGCGGGAAATCGGAATATTTGCGGGTGTAATCCTCGAAATACGGCACTTGCCGGTCGAGATGATATTCACGCAGGATGACGTGGCCAAACGCCATTGCCAGCGCGGCGTCGGTGCCAGCCTGCGGGTTTAGCCAGATGTCGCCGAACTTGGCGGCCTCGCTGTAATCCGGGCTGACCACGGCGGATTTGGTGCCCCGATAGCGCGCCTCGGTATAGAAATGCGCGTCCGGCGTGCGGGTTTGCGGCACGTTCGATCCCCAAAGGATCAGGAAGCCGGAATTGTACCAGTCGGCGCTTTCCGGCACGTCAGTCTGCTCACCCCAGGTCTGCGGGCTGGCGGGCGGCAGGTCGCAATACCAGTCGTAGAACGACATGCAGGTGCCACCCATCAGGCTGAGGTAGCGCGAGCCCGCCGCGTAGCTGACCATCGACATCGCGGGGATCGGCGAGAAACCGAAGACGCGGTCGGGTCCGTAGATCTTGGTGGTGTAGGCATTGGCCGCCGCGACGATCTCGGTGACCTCGTCCCAGCTGGCGCGAACGAATCCGCCCTTGCCGCGGGTCTTGGTGTAGCTGCCCCGCTTGGCCGGATCGGCCTGGATCGCCTTCCACGCCTCGATCGGGCTCATCGTGGCGCGCAATTCGCGCCACAGCCGCATCAGCCGCCCCCGCACCAAGGGCGTCTTCACCCGATTGGCCGAATACAGATACCAGCTGTAGCTGGCCCCCCGCGCGCAGCCGCGCGGCTCGTGGTTGGGCATGTCGGGCCGGGTCCGCGGATAATCGGTCTGCTGGGTCTCCCAAGTCACGATCCCGGACTTGACGTAGATCTTCCACGAACAGGACCCGGTGCAGTTCACCCCGTGGGTCGAGCGCACGATCTTGTCGTGCCGCCAACGGTTGCGGTAGGTTTCCTCCCAGTCCCGGCTTTCCACCGTGGTCTGGCCGTGACCATCGGCGAAGGTGTCCTGTCGCGTGGACTTGAGGAAATTCAGTCGGTCGAGAAGATGGCTCATCTTGCTCTCCTTTCAGGTCAGACTGCGGAGATGGCGGGCGAGGAACGGCCGGCGCGCTCGGTTGCGGCCAGGAGGCCGCCCCGCCGGGTGTAGTAAAACCAGGTCAGCACGACGCAGATCACGTAGAAGCCGAGGAACCCCCAGAGCGCCGCCACCGGCCCGCCGGTCATGGCGATCGAGGTGCCGTAGGCTTTCGGGATGAAGAAGGCGCCATAGGCCGCGATGGCGCTGGTAAAGGCGATGATCGCCGCGCTTTCACGCTCCGCCTGCTTGCGCAGCGCGCCCCCGTCCAGCTCCGGCATCAGACGCGGGATTTCGCGCCCCATGATCGCGGGGATCATCTGGAATGTGGAGGCGTTGCCGACCCCGGTCAGGAAGAACAGCGTCATGAACGAAGCGAAGAAGCCCCAGAACGCGCCCGGCTGTTCCTTGATACCGAGGAAGAAGATCACCCCGAACACCGCCACGATCATCCCCAGGAACGTCCAGAAGGTGACCCGGCCGCCGCCGTATTTGTCGGAGATCCAGCCCGTGCCGGCGCGCGACAGCGCCCCGACCAACGGCCCGAGGAATACGAACTGCAGCGCGTTCACGTCTGGGAACTGAAGCTTGGTGAGCAGCGGGAAACCAGCGGAATAGCCGATGAAGCTGCCGAAAGTGCCGGTGTAAAGCACGCACATGATCCAGTTGTGCTTGCGGCTGAAGATGATCGCCTGCTCCTTGAAGCTGGCCTTGGCGTCGGCGATGTCGTTCATCCCGACCCAGGCAGCGATGGTGGCCGCGATGATGAACGGCACCCAGACGAAGCCGGCGTTCTGCATCCAAAGCTGGCCGCCATCCGACATGGTCTGCGGCTGACCGCCCAACGCGCCGAAGACACCGGCGGTGATGACGAGCGGCACCAGGAACTGCATGACGGAGACGCCGAGATTGCCGAGGCCCGCGTTCAGCGCCAGCGCGTTGCCCTTTTCCGCCTTCGGGTAGAAGAATGCGATATTGGCCATCGACGAGGCGAAGTTGCCGCCGCCGAAGCCGCACAGCAGCGCCAGAACCAGGAAGATCAGGTAAGGCGTATCGGGATTTTGCACCGCATAGCCGATGCCCATGGCCGGTAGCAGCAGCGAGGCGGTGGAAAGGGTCGTCCACAGCCTGCCGCCGAAGATCGGCACCATGAAGCTGTAGAAGATGCGCAAGGTTGCACCGGAAAGCCCCGGCAGCGCCGCCAGCCAGAACAGCTCGCCCGGCGTGAAGTCGAAGCCGATCGCCGGCAGACGCGCCACAACCACCGACCACACCATCCAGACCGAGAAGGCCAGAAGCAGTGCCGGGATCGAGATCCAGAGATTCCGGCGCGCGATGCGGCGGCCTTTGTCCTCCCAGAAGCTCTTGTCCTCGGGGCTCCACTCTTCCAGCGTGTGCGCATCCTGCGAGGCGTCCGAGACCGGCATCCCCAGCATTTCGGGTAGTTGCGGCAAATGGTTCAGGACTGCGCCCTGCTCCGTCCGCTCCATCACGCGGATCGCCATGTGCATCCAGAGCAGCGAAACGCCCACCAGCAGGAACAGCAGCGCAAAGGCCGAGGTATAGATGCCAGTCAAGTCCAGCGCTGCGCCGAATATGATCGGCAGGATGAACCCCCCAAGGCCGCCGATCATGCCCACCAGCCCGCCGACAGCGCCGACATGCTTGGGGTAATAGGCCGGGATGTGCTTGAATACCGCCGCCTTACCGAGGCTCATGAAGAAGCCGAGCGCGAACAGGATTAAGACGAAAGGCCAGAAGTCCAGCTGGGTCGAAAAGGCGATCGGGCCGTCCTTGCCCTGGATCACATAGTCTGTTGCCGGATAGGACAGCATGAACAGCAAGATGGTGGAAAACCCGAGGCTCCAATACATCACCGCCCGGGCGCCGAAACGGTCCGACAACGCTCCGCCATAGGCCCGGAACAGGGATCCCGAAAGCCCGAAGGCCGCGACCGCCATGCCAGCCATGCGGATGTCAACGTCGTAGACATCCATCAGGTAATGCGGCGTCCAGAGCGCGATTGCGACAAAGCCGCCGAACACGAAGAAGTAGTAGAGCGAGAAGCGCCAGACCTGCAGGTTCTTCAGGGGCGCGAACTGTTCGGCCAGCGAGGGTGGCCGCGCGCCGCTTTTGCGGCGGGCCACGAGTTCCGGGTCATCCTTGGCAAACAGGAAGAACACGACCGCCATCAGCGCCAGGGCAGCGGCCCAGACATGGGCGACCCCGTGCCAGCCATAGGCGACCATCACGAAGGGCGCGACGAATGTGGTGACCGCCGAGCCGACGTTGCCGGCGCCGAATATCCCCAGAGCTGTGCCCTGCCTGCCCGCGCCATACCAGCGCGAGACATAGGCGACGCCGATGATGAACGATCCGCCGGCCAGGCCGATGCCCAGCGCGGCGACGAGATACATCGTATAGGTAGACGCCCAGGTCAGCATCCATGTCGCCGCCGCCGTCAGCAGCATCTGCGTCGTGAAGACAGCGCGGCCGCCGTATTTCTCGGTCCAGACACCGAGGATTAGCCGGGTAAGCGATCCAGTCAGAATGGGCGTGGCGACCAGCAAGCCGAACTCGAACTCGTTGAGCCCCAGCTCGGCCTTTATCTCGACGCCGATGATTGAAAAGATCGTCCAGACCGCGAAGCAGGCCGTGAAGGCGATCGTGCTCAGCCCCAGCGCTCGTGTGCGCTCGGCATCCGAGACGTGTGCCTGCTCCATCATGATCTATCTCCGCTTCCGACGCGTTTCGTCGCGCCGGAGTGGGACGGAAGAAGCCGCCGCGACTTGACCGAGATCAAACCGCAGCGGCCGGCGAGAGCAATCGAACCAGATTTGATGATAGGCGCCGCAATGACCTGGGTTTGTCAGGCGTCAGGGATTGATATTGCCTATATCCACTAGACTGATGTCTGTTCATCAATTACCAAATATCAAGCGAACTGTCGGAGATGAGTTGATTCATGCGTGAAACGGTCCTTCCGGCGATCCGCCGCCTTCCGCTGTTTCGATCGATGGCGGAGGAGAATTTTCTCGCCCTGACGCGCGCGGCGTACGATCAGACCTTTCCGCCCCAGATCCAGCTGATCGACGAGGGCGAGTCTGCCGATTTTCTCCACATCGTCGTGGAGGGCTCGATCGAGCTCTTCGCGGGCTGGCAGGAGCGTGAAACCACGCTGGCGGTGGTGCGGCCGCGTTCGACCTTCATCCTCGCCGCCTGCATGCGAGACGCGCCTTACCTGATGTCGGCGCGCACACTGGAGAAAA
This sequence comes from Aurantimonas sp. E1-2-R+4, assembly GCF_036549515.1. Lineage (NCBI taxonomy): Bacteria > Pseudomonadati > Pseudomonadota > Alphaproteobacteria > Hyphomicrobiales > Aurantimonadaceae > Aurantimonas > Aurantimonas sp. E1-2-R+4. The sequence continues at coordinate 288,181 of NZ_JAZHLK010000001.1, forward strand.
CCCGCCTCATCCTGGTGCCCAGCAGCGATGTGCGAACCATCTTCCGCACCGATGGCGAATTTGCGTTGGCCACCATCGCCGAGCTTTCGGCCGGTTACCGCGGCATGGTCCGGCATGCCAAGGATCTCAAGCTGCGCAGCGCACGCGAGAGGTTGGCCGCTTACCTTCTGTGTCAAGCCGGGGCCGCCGGCGACAGAGCAAGCTTTGTCCTACCCATGGAAAAGCGGGTGCTCGCCTCGTTCCTCGGGATGACGCCCGAGAGTCTCTCACGAGCGATGAAATCGCTGCAGACAGATGGCGCCGTGGCCGACGGTCAGCGGGTCATCATCACGGACCGCCCTGCACTGGAGGCGCTGGCGAAGCCCACTTCGCTCATCGACGGGCCGGATTGCGATGGCTTGCAAGGCGACGGGGCAGCCGTGGACGTATCGTGATCACGCGGGCCTGAGACCGCCACGCGGCCGCGACGGCCGTCTGGCGTTTCGTCCCGTCGTCGGCATTCTTTCGTTTCCTGCTCGACCGTCGCTGCCGGACTTCACACGACGGTGCAAGCGGATGTCGGCACCATGGAGAAAGGGACGCCGTTCCGCATCCTTTGTTTTGGAGTGTGTGGCGCCCGAGCACACGTGCCGCGCCGCCGGTTTTGGCGCACCCGCCCGACGGAACCCGTGGATAAACCTGTCGCGGAAGCGTTATGCGCTGGGAAACGGTACCGGACTCTTGAAGAACATTTCGTGAAAGTATAGGCAGACCCCATGGTTGATGGGCGCGAGAATTCATTGCAGCACGAGTTTGTCCCGCACGTTTCGCAGACGGGTCCGCGATGAGCGACGACCTGTTTTCGGGCAATGCGGCGCGTCGGCCGAAATCGCCAAAGCCGGCCGACCAGCCTTTGCCGGTGCAGAATTCAGCGCAGCCCGCTGAATACACGGCGGCCGATATCGAGGTGCTGGAAGGGCTGGAGCCGGTTCGCCGCCGCCCCGGCATGTATATCGGCGGCACCGACGAGAAGGCGCTGCATCATCTTTTCGCCGAGGTCATCGACAATTCGATGGACGAGGCGACCGCCGGACACGCCAATTTCATCGAGGTCGCGCTGGAAGCGGACGGCACCTTGTCCGTCGCTGACAACGGTCGCGGGATCCCGGTCGACCCCCATCCCAAATACAAGAACAAGTCGGCGCTTGAAGTCATCATGACGACGCTGCATGCCGGCGGAAAATTCGATTCGAAGGTCTATGAGACCTCGGGCGGCCTGCATGGCGTCGGCGTGTCCGTGGTCAACGCCCTGTCGGAGGTCTTGGAAGTCGAGGTCGCGCGCAATCGCAAGCTCTACCGCCAGACCTATGCGCGGGGACTGGCGACCTCGACGCTCGACGAAGTCGGCGAGGTTCACAATCGTCGCGGCACGCGGGTGCGGTTCAAGCCGGATCCGCAGATTTTCGGCGACGGTGCCAGGTTCCGCCCCGAGCGGCTGTTCGCCATGGCTCGCTCGAAAGCTTACCTCTTCGGCGGCGTCGAGATTCGCTGGTCTTGCGATCAGAGCCTGCTCGTGCCCGGCGGCGACATCCCGGCTCGCGAGACATTCCACTTCCCCGGCGGGCTGAAGGATTATCTCGACGTCACGCTCGGCAAGGAGCACCGCGTCACCGCGCAGATCTTCGCCGGCCGCACCGAGAAAGTCTCGGGCCACGGGGCCGTCGAATGGGCTGTCAGCTGGACGCCGGAAGACGGCTTCATCCGCTCCTATTGCAATACCATTCCCACACCCGAGGGGGGCACCCACGAGGCCGGCCTACGCTCGGTGCTGCTGCGCGGCCTCAAGGCCTTCGCCGAGGTTTCCGGTAACAAGCGAGCCTCGATCATCACCGGCGACGACCTGATGTTGACGGCCTCGGCCATGCTGTCGATCTTCATCAGGGAACCGGAATTCGTTGGCCAGACCAAGGACCGGCTGGCCACCGCCGAGGCGCAGCGGATCGTCGAGCAATCGATGCGCGATTCCTTCGACATCTGGCTTGCCTCCTCGCCGCAGGACGCGGCGCGGCTGATCGACTGGGTGGTCGAGCGCGCCGACGAGCGGCTACGCCGCCGCCAGGAAAAGGAGGTCAGCCGCAAGAGCGCGACGCGCAAGCTGCGGCTGCCGGGCAAGCTCGCGGACTGCTCGCAAAACGGCGCCGCCGGGGCCGAGATTTTCATCGTCGAGGGGGATTCCGCCGGCGGTTCGGCCAAGCAGGCACGCGATCGCCGCCTGCAGGCGATCCTGCCGCTGCGCGGCAAGATCCTCAACGTGGCTAGCGCCGGTCGCGAGAAACTCGGCGCCAATCAACAGCTCGCCGATCTGATCCAGGCGCTGGGCTGCGGCACCCGCGCGAAATACCGCGACGAGGATTTGCGCTACGAGCGTGTCATCATCATGACCGACGCCGACGTCGACGGCGCCCATATCGCCTCTCTGCTCATCACCTTCTTCTATCAGGAAATGCCGGAACTGATCCGTAGCGGTCACCTGTTCCTGGCGGTGCCGCCGCTTTACAAGCTGACCCAGGGTGGAAAATCCTTCTACGCCCGCGACGACAAGGATCGCGAGCGGTTGATCGCAAAAGAGTTCAATGGGCGCGGCAAGGTCGAGGTCTCGCGCTTCAAGGGCCTTGGCGAGATGCTGCCCTCGCAGCTCAAGGAAACGACCATGGACCCAAGGAAACGCACCTTGCTCAGGGTCGTTATGGACGAAGCGCCGGAATCGGGCACGTCGATCGCGGTCGATGCGCTGATGGGAAACAAGCCGGAAGCCCGCTTCCGCTTCATTCAGGATCGCGCCGCATTCGTCAAGGAACTGGACATCTGATCCGATCCAGCTGAAATGCCGTCGATTGCTCAATCGGAGGACTTCCCATGCCCCATCTCAGACACTGGCTTGCCGGTACCGCATTCCTCGTCATGGCCATGAGCCATACGGCCGCTCTGGCCCAGGCAGACGCCGGAGCCCCCGTTGCCGCTCCGGACGCCGCTCAACCGGCTGAAGCCCCGGTGACACCCGACACCGCGCAGCCCGCCGAGGCCAAGACGGCGCCGGCAACCTCCGGCGATCCCGAGCTCGCCGCAAAGGCAAAGACGGCCGCCGAAGCCCTGTCGCCGCAGGTCCAGGATGTCCAAATCGTCGGACCATGGTCGGACGATACGAGTGAGGGCGTCTGGCGGACGGTCATGGTGCAGTCGCAGACCGACGATTCCGCCTTTCATTTCTTCGTTCAGCAACTCGAGGGTGCGGGAAGCGACCTGAGCGTGCTCGCCACGACGGAGATCGTCGAGATCAATCAGATCGAAGGCGCGGTCGTGGGCTATCGCGCTGACGAGCCGAGCGAAGAACAGCCGAACAGCCTGACGCTGTTCTTCGACATCCTGCCTACCGACGGGGAAGTCACCGAGACCTACGAGCTGCATTTCTTTCCGGGGGAACCTTACACCTTCGGTCCGGCAACCAACTGATAAGGCGTGACCGAGGCATCCCGTTGAAGATGCCGTCGGATCACCGCACTCGCGGCGTCGGGCGCTTCCATCGTCACCATGTGACCGACGCCGTCGAGGAGATCAAGCGTGCTGGCCGGCATAGCGGCAGCCATTTCACGGGATCGGTCCGGCGAAATGATCTGATCTTCGATCCCGGCCAAGACCGTCGTCGGGACGTCTATGCACGGCAAAAGCGATGTCTGGTCCCGCCGTCCGATGATGGCCTCCTGCTGACGCGCGAAGATATCGGCTCCGATCGCTTCCGCCATTGCGACGATCCGCCGGCGTAGCTGCGGGTCGGTGCGGCCATTGGGACCGAGCAGTCGGTCGGAAAGGATTTCGGCGACGGCCGCGATACCCTTGTCGTGAGCCAATGTGACCAAGCGCCGGCGCATGGCCGTCTGCTGTGCGGTGTCGGCCTTGGCGCTGGTCGCCATCAGAACCAGGTCGGTGACGCGTTCGGGTGCGATCCGCATGACTTCGAGGGCCACATAGCCGCCCATCGACAAGCCGCAGAGGAGGAACCGATCCGGCGCGACCTCTAGCAGACGCTCGGCCATCGCCGCGATGGTCGGATCGGACGTCGTATCGGCCATCACGACGCCGCAGGATGGGACGGACGCGATCTGGTCCCGATAGAGATCGTCGGTACATAACAGACCCGGAATCATCACAATCTGTGTCAGATTCATCTTTTGTACCCTGTAAATCACCTGAAATCGCCCCATATGCGGCGCTGCGGTTGACTCGCGACGAGCGTCACCCTATCGCCCTTTCGACTGGGCTTTCAAACGCTATCGACCCCCCAATTCAACAATTCAAGAGAACCGCTAGCTTGAAACTCTTTTCCGAACTCGGCCTCAGCGCCAAGGTCCTGGCCGCCGTAGAGGCAGCTGGATACAGTGAACCGACGCCGATCCAGGAACAGGCCATCCCTCACGCGATCGAAGGCCGGGACGTGCTCGGCATCGCGCAGACGGGTACTGGCAAGACGGCCTCCTTCGTGCTGCCGATGTTGACGCGGCTCGAAAAGGGGCGCGCGCGCGCTCGGATGCCGCGGACGCTGATCATCGAGCCGACCCGCGAGCTCGCGGCGCAGGTCGAGGAATCCTTCGTCAAATACGGCCTCGACCAGAAGATCAATATCGCGCTGCTGATCGGCGGCGTCTCGTTCGGCGATCAGAACAAGAAGATCGACCGCGGCGTCGACGTTCTCATCGCGACGCCAGGTCGCCTGCTCGATCATTTCGANCTGCTGATCGGCGGCGTCTCGTTCGGCGATCAGAACAAGAAGATCGACCGCGGCGTCGACGTTCTCATCGCGACGCCAGGTCGCCTGCTCGATCATTTCGAGCGCGGCAAGCTGTTGATGACCGCTGTCGAAGTGCTCGTCATCGATGAGGCGGATCGCATGCTCGACATGGGGTTCATTCCGGATATCGAGCGGATCTGCAAGCTCTTGCCGATCACGCGGCAGACGTTGTTCTTCTCGGCGACGATGCCACCTGAAATTACCCGGCTTACCGAGCAGTTTCTACAGAATCCTGTCCGCGTCGAAGTGGCGAAGCCGGCGTCCGCCGCCCTCACCGTCACCCAAAGATTGATCGCCTCGAAGAAGGACGATTTCGAGAAGCGAGAGACGCTGCGCACGATCATTCGCGAGCAGGACGACCTGACCAACGCGATCATCTTCTGCAATCGCAAGCGCGACGTGGCCACGCTGTTCCGCTCGCTTGAGAAACACGGCTTCTCGGCGGGTGCGTTGCACGGCGACATGGACCAGCGCTCGCGAACCGCGATGCTCCAGAGCTTCCGCGACAACCAGATCCAGCTTTTGGTCGCGTCCGATGTCGCGGCCCGCGGACTCGATATCCCGGCCGTCAGCCATATTTTCAACTTCGACGTTCCAATTCACGCCGAAGACTACGTGCATCGCATCGGCAGAACCGGCCGCGCTGGTCGGTCGGGCAAGGCCTTCACCCTCGTCGCCAAGTCCGACAAGAAATATCTGGATGCGATCGAGAAGCTGATCGGCGGTGAGATCGCATGGCATGGCGAGTCGGTCGCGACGCTCGTCGACGCCCCGTCAGAAGACAAGCCAGCCCGTCGTAGCAGTCGTCGTGGCACCGGCACGCGCCGCCGCGACAACAGCGAGAAGGCGCCTTTGGCGCCTGAAGCCGCGTCAGTGGTGGAAGAGCCGGCAGTGGTGCGCGCCGAAGCCGGAGAATTGGATGTTCCGGTCGATGCTCTCGCCGAGGAGAGTGTCGCATCATCATCTGAGGCACCTGAACGCAGCCGGACAAGCCGCAAGCGGTCCGGCACGAACGGCGAACGCGCCAGACCGGCCGCCGCGGCTGCTCCCCGCTCACGGGCGGCGCAGCCGGCAAGTCGCGCGCGGACCGACGACGGCAACGCTCCGGTCGGCTTCGGCGAAGACATTCCAGCCTTCATGCTCATCGGCACCGGCGCTTAACGCCACCCGCCGCAGGTCTCGCGCGCACATATCGGACGGACCAGGATGTCCTGGCGCGCCGAATGGATGCGTTTCGCGTCAATCGCTTTCAGCCGCATTGGTCGATCGCCTGGAGAAGATCACGATATCGGCGGAACGCGCGAAACCGTGCTTGATCCACTGCAGTTGATCGGCTTATCGAAATTCTATGCCGGGTAATTGCTCGCTTAGTCGGCGTAATTCAGTCACGGCCTGAACGGTCATCTCGGCGCTGAGAGCCACCGAGCCGTCATCCCGATCATCTCTGCCGATCACCGATGAATTCTGGTAGATCCAGGGCAGAACACCCATGCCATCCGGCGCGACCTCGATGCTCACTTCGCGGAGACGGCCGGCGATGCGCCGCTCAACGTCCGCGAGAAGCTCGGGCACGCCTTCGCCGGTGATCGCCGAAACCAGGTGTGCGGCCTGAGTTGCTTGCTGTCCCTCGCGGACCGTCGCCAAATGGTGGCTGACGGACTCGTCCAGCAGATCGATCTTGTTCCAGACCTCGACGACATGCTCGCTGTCGTCGGCATCGATGTCGAGATCGCGCAGGATTTTCCGCACGTCCTCGGCCTGCGCCAAAGTGTCGGGATCGGCCATGTCGCGCACGTGCAGGACGATCTCGGCTTCGATCACTTCTTCCAGGGTTGCCCGAAACGCCGCGACGAGATGGGTCGGCAGGTCTGACACAAAACCCACGGTATCGGAAAACATCACCTCGGTTCCGTGGGGAAGTGCCGCACGGCGCAGGGTTGGATCGAGCGTGGCGAAAAGCAGGTCCTTGGCGAAGACGTCGGCGCCGGTCAACCGGTTGAAAAGTGTCGATTTTCCCGCATTCGTGTAACCGACCAGCGCCACCACCGGGTGCGGCGCTTTCTTGCGCTTGGCGCGATGCAACTGACGTGTGCGCCGCACCGACTCCAGATCCTTCTCCAGCCGCTTGATGCGCTCCTGCAACTGGCGGCGATCGGATTCGATCTGCGTTTCGCCGGGGCCGCCCAGAAATCCGGCACCGCCGCGCTGTCGCTCGAGATGGGTCCAGCTGCGTACGAGCCGGCCGCGCTGATAGTTCAGATGCGCCAATTCGACCTGAAGCCGGCCCTCCTTCGTTCGGGCGCGTTGTCCGAATATCTCGAGGATGAGCCCGGTTCGGTCGAGGACTTTGGCGTCGAGTTCCTTTTCGAGATTGCGCTGTTGGACCGGCGTGAGCGAATGATCGAAGACGACAAGACCGATGTCTTCGCTCGCCACGAGGCCCTTCAGTTCCTCGACCTTGCCGGCGCCGATCAGCGTCGCCGGGCGCGGCCGAACGGCGCTAACGACGCCGCTGGCGACAATATCGAGACCGATCGCTGCGGCCAGGCCCATAGCCTCGTCCAAGCGCGCCTCGTCGCTCCGGCGCACCAACTCGGAGCTGCCCTGGCTTGCTTCGTCCCGCGATTGATATTGTTTGAAAACCGGCACGAAAACCGCCGCGCGCGTTACCACACTGCCGTGTTCGATCGGACCCTTTGGTCTGGATTCCTTATGCTCGGCCAATCACGCCTTCCCGTCTTCGTCGCCATCATACATGTTGACCGGCTGCGAGGGCATGATCGTCGAGATCGCGTGCTTGTAGACCAGTTGGGAATGACCGTCGCGCCGCAGCAGGACACAGAAATTGTCGAACGACGTCACCACGCCGGTCAATTTCACGCCGTTGACGAGGAAGATCGTCAGCGAAATCTTTTGCTTCCGGACCGTATTGAGAAAGAGATCCTGCAGATTCTGTGTGCGTTCAGGCATCAAACCTTGTCCTTTTCCTATTCTTATTGGCCGCGGCAACGACCGCCTGGCGGCTGTCGATCCGTGCGTTTGGCTCGCTCTCTAACTGAGCGCTTACGGTGTCGGTGCTTTGCCTCGCAACCTCGACCACAACAAAAACTCGGCCGTCTGGCCGATGATCGGGCTCCGGCGGAGCGACCGGATCAAAAAAACTCCAAACTCACGCGGAACAACTGCTCGACATGACGGACGGCGCTGGCGGTCGCAAAGATCACGACACGGTCCTTCGCCTTGATCTTGGTTTGCCCACTGGGTCGAACAAACTCGCCATTGCGATAGATCGCGCCGATCCGCAAGTTCTCCGGCAAATCCAGCTCGCGCAGCGGCTTGCCGACCAGCGGCGATGTCTCCAACGCCTCGGCCTCGATCACCTCCGCCACGCCGTTCTGGATCGAGTGGACCGCGCGGATTCGTCCGCGCCGCACATGCTGCAGGACCCGCGATATAGTGACCGACCGCGGGTTGATGAAGGCGTCGATTCCCAGCGTTCGGGTAAAACTTTGGTAGTCGGGGTTGTTCAGCAATGTCAGATTGCCGCCGCAGCCGAGTCGCTTGGCCATGACGCTCGCGAGGATATTGACCTTGTCGTCATTGGTCAGCGCCACCAACAGATCGCTCTGCCTGATGTCAGCCTCGTTGAGGATCACCTGATCGAGACCGCTGCCGTGCAGCACGATGGTTCGCTTCAATGTGTCGGCGATAGCGACCGCCCGGTCGTGATCCGCCTCGATGACACGAACCTTGGCGCCGAGATTACGGCGCTCCATCTGTTGCGCGACGTAAAGGCCGATATTGCCGCCGCCGACAATCACGATGCGGCCGGCTTCGGGCTCCTCGTGTCCGAAAAGACCAAGCGTCCGGCGTACGTGGGAGCGCTCGGCGACGACATAGGCGATGTCGCCGGCCACCATCTGGTCGTTCGAGGTCGGAATGAACAGCCGCTCCCCACGCCAGATCCCGACGACGGTCGCCTTGAGATCGGGAAACAGTTCGGTCAGCTGATCGAGCGGCGTGTCGACCACCGGACAATCGTCGCGGCATTCGATCGCGACCATCGCGATCGTATCGTCGGCAAAACGCACGGCATCCATCGCCCCAGGCAGGGCGATCCGTCGCAGCACCATCTCGCCGACCTCGACCTCCGGGGAAATGATGACGTCGATGGGCATGTTATCGGTCGAGAACAGATCCTGCCAATGCGAACGCAAATAGCTCTGGGACCGGATGCGCGCGATCTTGGTCGGAACATTGAACAGCGAATGGGCGACCTGGCAGGCCACCATGTTGACCTCATCATGCAAGGTCACCGCGATGATCATGTCCGCCTGCTCGGCGCCGGCCTCGGCCAGCACGTCCGGATGAGCCCCGTGGCCGACGAAGCCGCGAGCATCGAGATTGTCGCGGATCGCCTGGACGAGCGACCGCGACGTGTCGATCACCGACACGTCATTGCGTTCGGATGCAAGGCGCTCGGCGATGCCATAGCCGACCTGGCCCGCGCCACAAATCACCACTCTCATGGAATGCGCCTCTTTTGCCGACCCGCGAGCCGATCACCACAGGCGTCCATATCGGCTTGAGAGGTTTTGCGCAAAGGATTCCGGGTCTGCCGAGGCCCCATGTTGCCTATCATCCGCCGGGGAGAACGCGGCGCCATCCGCCGTTCCCGTCCATAGGTGCGCGTCGGTCCACGTCGTCAGATGCCAAGCGACTTCAACTTACGGTGCAAAGCAGACCGCTCCATGCCGACGAACTCCGCGGTGCGAGAGATATTGCCGCCGAAGCGATTGATCTGCGCGACGAGATACTCCTTCTCGAACACTTCGCGCGCGTCGCGCAGCGGCAGGGCCAGGATCTGGCCATCCGACTGACTGGGTGTGCGCGGCAGCATTTCGCCGACCTCACGTGGCAGCATGTCCGCCGAGATCTGCGTTTCCGCATCGCCCTCCCTGGACAGGATCATCAGCCGTTCGACATTGTTGCGCAATTGCCGGACGTTTCCTGGCCAGTCGCTGGACTGCAAGACCGCCATCGCTTCGGGGCTGATGGCCTTCGGCTTGATGCCGGTCTGCTCGCTGATCTGCGTCATGAAGGCCTCCATGAGCAGCGGAATATCCTGGCGCCGGTCGGCGAGCGGGGGCACGACAATCGGGACAACGGCGAGCCGATGGTAGAGATCCTCGCGGAATATTCCGTCGGCGATCATCGATTCCAGATTCTGCGCCGTCGACGAAATGATCCGAACGTCAACCTTCACCCGTTTGGAGCCGCCGACCCGCTCGAACGTCTGCTCGGTAAGAACGCGCAGGATCTTGTTCTGGGTCTCGCGCGGCATGTCGCCAACCTCGTCGAGATACAAGACGCCACCATGGGCTTCCTCGAGCGCCCCGACCTTGCGCTCGACCCCCGGCGGTGTCTCCGTGCCGAAGAGCTCCACCTCCATGCGATCGGGCATGATGGCGGCCGCGTTGAGAGCGACAAAGGGCCCGTCGGCGCGGCTCGACCCGGCGTGGATCGCGCGCGCCACCATTTCCTTGCCGGAACCCGAGGCGCCAAGGATCATCACCCGGCTGTTGGTCGGGCCGACCCGCTCGATCAGCGTCCGTAACTGGTTCATCGGATGCGACTTGCCGATCAATTCGGCGAAATCGGACGAACGTCGGCGCAGTTCGGAAACCTCGCGCTTCAGCTTCGAGGTCTCCAGCGCCCGTTCGGCGACGAGAATCAGCCGGTCAGCCTTGAACGGCTTTTCGATGTAATCATAGGCGCCGCGGCGGATCGCCGACACGGCCGTCTCGATATTGCCGTGTCCGGAAATCATGACGACGGGAACTTCAGGATGCTGCGCCTTGATCGCATCGAGAAGATCAAGTCCGTCCAGCCGGCTGCCTTGCAGCCAGATATCCAGAAAGATCAGTCGCGGCACCCGGTCGGCGATCGACTGAAGCGCCGCATCCGAGCCGCCGGCCGTTCGCGTTTCATGACCCTCGTCCTCGAGGATCCCCGCTACCAGTTCGCGGATGTCGGCTTCGTCATCGACGATCAAGATGTCCGATGCCATCGATCTCACCTGTCCTTTCTTCCGTCTCTTCTTCGTTCGGCTCGACGGCAGTTTCCATCGCCGGCAAGGTGATACGTACCAATGCGCCTTGAGGCTGGTCCGGCGCATCATCGAGGGCGATGGTTCCGCCGTGATCCTCGATAATCTTCCGGACGATCGCCAGGCCGAGCCCTGTACCCTTCTCGCGTGTCGTCATGTAGGGCTCAAGCAGACGATCTCGATCCTCGCGCGGAAATCCGCGACCGTTGTCGATGATTTCGACGATGTGGCGGTCCAGGCCCGGCTCCGCCCGGATGACGATGCGACCCTCGATATCCTCGGTTGCCTCGAGCGCCTCGACCGCGTTCTTCACTAAATTTCCAAACGCTTGTGACAGCAACCGTATGTCATAGGAACCGAGCATGGGTTGATCTGGAATATCGGCCTCGAAGGCGATCCCGTGGTCGCCCATTTCGCGCATGAAGACCGCCTCGCGCAGCGCTTCGCGAAGGTCCTTGGCTTCCATCTTCGGCTTCGGCATCCGCGCGAAGGTGGAGAATTCGTCGACCATGCGGCCGATATCGGAGACCTGCCGCACGATCGTTTCGATGCACCGGTCGAAGACTTCGCGATCGTCCTCAACGCGTTTTCCGTATCGACGCCGGATGCGTTCCGCGGACAGTTGGATCGGGGTGAGCGGGTTCTTGATCTCATGGGCAATACGACGCGCGACGTCTGCCCAGGCTGACGAGCGCTGAGCCTCGACAAGGTCGGTGATGTCGTCGATCGTCACCACGCTCGACTGGGCCTCCTCCCCTGCCTCGGAGGACGTGATCCGGATCGCCAGGGTCCTTTCTCGGTCGCGGATGCGCAGTTTGACTTCCTCTTGATACTCCGGCCGCGAGGATATCGACGCGGCGCGGTAAATCCTGCCGATGAGCGGAAACGTCTCATCAAGATTTCGGCCCACCACGAGCCGAGATTCCACATCGAGAATGCGCTCGGCCGACGGATTGACCATCGTCGCCGTGCCATCCCGTTCGACACCGATCACTCCGACGGTCACGCCGGACAGAACGGCCTCGGTGAAGCGGCGGCGTTCGTCGATAACATCCTTGGCGTGAACCAGTTCCGAACGCTGGCTGCGAAGCTGCAGGATCATGTTGTTGAATGTGTTCGACAGGGATCCGACGTCGCCGTCAGACGCGCGCACGGGAACCGATATGGACAGATTGCCGTCGCTGACCTCATCGGCCGCGCCCATCAGCATCCGGATCGGTCGGACGAGCCGGTCGGCGACGCCGATTCCGGTCCAGATCGCCGACAACAGGACGATCAGCGTGATCCCCAGATACAAAAGCGCGAAGGCCAGCTGGAGGCCGAAGCGATTGGACTGGAGGCTCGAATATTCCGCCGACCGTTCCTCCATCAACCGCAGCGCGGCGATCACCTCCGGGTCGACGGCGCGCACGGTGTAGAGATAGACATTCGCGATCTGCCGCAGTTTGATGATCGCGCCAACGAGGTTGGTGACGCCGGGGGGGATGAAGACGAGGTTGCCTTCCGCCGCCTGTTTCAAAGCGTCGTCCGGGGGGACCGGCAGCGGGCGTTCGACCGCGACGTCAGCTGCCAGGAATGGCGTGCCGTCCGGCCGCAAAAGCTGCGCCCCGAGCAGGGAGCGCCCCTTGGCCTGATCGGTCATCAGATTCTGGAAGCCGGTCGGATCGAGACCAAACAACCGCCGTTGCTGATCCAGATCGTAGGCCATCGACAAAGTTGAGCCCTGAAGGTTGCGGGCGTTCTCGTTGACATAGGCCCGCGCCACGCTGATCGAGGATTCGACAATGGTGCGGGTGCGAATCTCGAACCAGCGATCAAGGCCGAGATCGAGCGTGATACCGGCCACGATCGCCACTAGCAGCGCCGGCAGCGCAGCGACGATGGAAAACAGCAAGACGATGCGAACGTGCAGACGCGACGCGGCCTTTCCCTGCCGCCGCGCCCGGACCATGCGCATGACTTCCCGCCCGATCAAAAGGCAGAGGATCAACACGAAGGCGCCGTTGACGACGGTCGCGATGGTCACGATCGTGTCCGTCGGCGCGATCGGCGTCAGTCCCATGAGGACGACGAAGGAGATCGCCCCCGTCACCAGTGCCCCAACGACGGCCAGAAGGCCCGGAACAAGCATGAATCGCCGCCGTTCCAACAGGAACGGAATCTCGCCTTCTGATTGCACCGGGTTAGAAGTCATGATTCGCCGCAAATGATGATCACGTTGCCACACAGCAACGGATTGTGTCTAATCTGCAACGAAATTCGGCAGATATCCAGTTATCTGATCAAGCGGACGACAGAAATGTCGAGATCGCGGATTTTCTTGCGCAGGGTATTTCGGTTGACGCCCAACAGATCGGCCGCCCGGACCTGATTTCCGCGTGTTGCCGCGAGAGCTGCCGCGATCAGCGGATACTCCACGTCTCGCAAGATCCTCTCATGCAGACCTGGCGGGGGCAGACCATCCCCGAACGACGCGAAATAGTCGGAGAGATAACGTTCCACCGCCGCGCTGAGATCGATCGGCCTGTCGCTATCGCTGTCGATGCCCGGGGAACTGGGGGCATCATTGGACAATTCGTGTTCCACCAATTCGGCCGATATCTCGTCTTGTGGATAGAGCGCGGACAGGCGGCGAACGAGGTTTTCGAGCTCGCGGACGTTGCCGGGCCACGGGTAGCGGCGCATGACGTCGAGCGCGCCCTGGCTCAGCGATTTTCGCGGCAGCCCCTCCTTTTCGGCCTGGGCAAAGAAATGCCGCGCGAGATCGGCCAGATCCTCGATGCGTTCGCGCATCGGCGGCAACCGCAGCGGCACCACGTTGAGACGGTAGAACAGGTCCTCGCGAAACAGCCCCCGCCCGATCAACTGGCGCAGATCCTTGTTGGTGGCGGCCACGATACGCACGTCGGTGGCGATCGGCGTGCGCCCTCCGACGATCGTATATTCGCCCTGTTGGAGCACCCGCAGAAGTCGGGTTTGCGCTTCCATCGGCATGTCGCCGATCTCGTCCAGAAACAGCGTTCCGCCTTCGGCCTGCTCGAAACGGCCGCTGGTGCGGGCCTGCGCCCCGGTAAAAGCCCCCTTCTCATGACCGAAAAGCTCGGATTCGATCAACTCGCGCGGGATAGCCGCCATGTTGATAGCGACGAACGGCCCCTTGCGCCGCCGTCCATAGTCGTGAAGCGCACGGGCGACGAGCTCCTTGCCGGTGCCCGATTCACCCGTGATCGTCACCGTGAGATCGGTCTGCATCATCCGGGCCAGCGCGCGGTAGATGTCCTGCATCGCCGGCGAACGGCCCACCAGCGGCATCGAGTCCTGGAGTTCTTCCGGCGCGCCCGTCTTGGCCCCGGGCCTCGGTTCGGACAGCGCGCGGCGCACGATCGCAACGAGTTCGGTCAGATCGAAGGGCTTGGGAATGTAGTCGTAGGCGCCCTTCTCCGACGCCTTGATGGCCGTCATGAAGGTGTTCTGCGCGCTCATGACGATCACCGGCAGGTCCGGTCGTGAGTTCTTGATCCGCGGAAGCGTGTCGAAGGCGTTGCCGTCGGGCATGAGAACGTCGGTGATGACCAGATCGCCCTCACCCGCCGAAATCCACCGCCACAGCGTCGCGATGTTCGAGGTGACGCGCACCTCGAACCCGGCGCGCATCAGCGCCTGCGAGACCACCGTGCGGATGGCCGAGTCATCGTCGGCGACGAGGATCTGCATACTCATTCCCGTGTCCTCAGATTTCCGTTCCGACAGGCAGATCCTGCTCGTCGGGAGTTCGTGCTTCGCGCCAGGCCGGCATCAGAACGCGGAAGATCGTGTGCCCCGGCTGCGACTCGCATTCGATGACCCCGCCATGATCGCCGACGATCTTCGCGACCAGGGCAAGTCCAAGGCCGGAACCGCTCGGCTTGGTCGTCACGAAGGGATCGAAGATGTGCTGGCGGAGGTCATCGGGGACTCCGGCGCCGTTGTCTTCCACAGCGAATTCCAACGGTAAGGTGACGCGGTCCTTGGTGCCGGGAACCGACAGCCGGACGCCAGGCTTGAAGGCGGACGAAAGGCGGATTTCGCCGTCCTCGCGACCATTTACCGCTTCCGCCGCATTCTTCAGGAGGTTGAGAAAGACCTGCACCAGCTGGTCCCGGTTGGCCAGGACCGCCGGCAGCGAGGGGTCGTAAAGCTCGGCGATCTTGATATCCCGGGCAAAGCCGCTTTTGCCGAGCATCTTCACGTGCTCCAAGACCGAGTGAATGTTCACCGCCGATCGCTCGATCGGCCGCTGGTCGGAGAACACCTCCATCCGGTCGACCAGCTTGACGATCCGGTCGCTCTCCTCCTGGATCAGCCGAGTCAAACCTCGATCTTCGTCGCTGGCCGAGGTGGCCAGGAGTTGCGCCGCGCCCTTGATCCCGGACAGCGGGTTGCGGATTTCATGGGCGAGCATGGCCGCCAGCCCGGTGACGGATCGAGCGGCGGATCGGTGGGTCAGCTGGCGGTCCATCTTCTCCGCAATGGAGCGCAGCTGGATCATCACCACGACGAGGTCGGGCTCGTCCGGTAAATTCGAGACGTACAGATCCACCAGCCGTTCGCCGCCGAGACGTGGCGAGGAAAGGTCGACGCGATACTCGCTGATTCGTCCCTGCTGCTGTCGGACCTGCTCGATCAGCGCGAAGAGCGGGCTGTCCCCCGGCACGAAGTCCTGAATGCGCCGTTTGGCGAGACTGGCCATGCCGGCCGAAAAGAACTGCTCGGCATCGGAATTGGCGAACCGAAAATACCCTTCGCGGTCGAGAACGACGACGGGATGCGGCAAGGCATTCAGGATACGCGTGTGTTCAAACGCAACGGCTGGAGAATCGAACGGGATCGTCACCGGTCAGGCCGCATCGCGAAAGAGGTCATGCCGGAAGGTCGGCTCCACATCGCAAAGGCGGGCGTCGCCGAACAGGCGCCTCAGACAGGCGACGACGTCCGCCGGCTCACGACCCGCCATGACCGACGCTCTATCCGCCGCCGAAATCGGCTCGACGCCTGCGCCGAAACGGTCAAGGTACCAGCCCAGATGCTTTCGCGCATGGCGGACGCCGACATTCAGGCCGTAGTGGGCCAGCATCATATCGTAATGCTCCTCGACGAGATCGGACAGGCGAATGGCGGACAGGTCCTTCAAGCCAACCCTGCCGGCGAGAAGTCCCGGCAGCCAAGGCCGTCCTTGCGCCCCGCGACCGATCATGACGGCATCGGCCCGGCTCGATGTCAGCATCGGGTCCAGTTGATCCGAACGGGCAAGATCGCCATTGGCGACGACCGGCACGGTAACCGCGTCGCGCACCGCTGCGATCGCCGGCCAGTCGGCCTTTCCTTCATAGAAATCGGCGCGGGTTCGCCCATGCACCGTGATCATCCGGACGCCCGCCGCCTCGGCCCTCGCAGCAAGTTCGGGAGCGTTGATCGAGGCCCGATCCCAACCAAGCCGCATCTTCAGCGTCACCGGGATATCGCCGGCACCGGCGACGGTCGCTTCGACGATCCGCAAGGCGAGATCAGGCTCGCGCATCAGTGCCGAGCCGGACAATCCGCCGACGACTTTTTTCGCCGGACAGCCCATGTTGATATCGATGATGTCGACGCCGAGATCCGCCAGCCGTTCGGCCGCCTGGCGCATCCATTTCGGATCGCGGCCGGCGAGTTGGACGGCATGGGTGCCCGATCCGTCTCGCATCGCCCGCATCGCACTCGCGTCGCAACCTTTGACGAATTCGCCGCTGGCGACCATTTCGGATACAACCAGCCCGGCGCCGAATCGGCGCGCGAGACGACGAAATGCCACGTCGGAAATACCTGACAAAGGAGCCAGGAAGACGCGGTTATCCAAGCGGTTAGGCCCAACCGACAGCGGTTGCTCGACACCGCGCGGGGTTGATCGCCAAGCGCCGGCTTCGGAGCTCTTTCCAGGTTGTGTCGATTCTCGCATCATTGGGTTGCACTTTATAGAGGCGTGCTCAAAAGACAAGCATATTGCACTTGCGAAGTCGCCCTCATCTGTGATCCAGACTGGGGCGACACAAGGGAAGGATCGCCAGAATGAAACCCACTGTCGCGGCGATCGTCGTTGCCGCGGGGCGCGGCGAACGGGCCGGCCAATCCCATGAAGGGCCGAAACAATATCGCCACATCGCGGGGCGGTCCATTCTGGTTCGAACCTTCGATAATCTCCGTTCGCATCCAGCCATCGATCGCCTCGTCCTGGTCATCCACCCCGGCGACCGTGAGCTGCTGCGGAAGGCTCTCGGGACCGATGGCGACGACGACTTACAAATCGTCATAGGCGGTTCGACGCGCCAGGAATCGGTGCGTCTTGGACTGGCTGCCCTGGCCGAGGCCCCGCCGGATCGCGTCCTCATCCATGACGCCGTGCGCCCCTTCGTCGACGCGGCGCTGATCGATCGAACGCTGGCGGCTCTCTCCGATACCGTCGGCGCCATCCCGGCACTGCCCGTCGCGGATACCCTGAAACGTGGTGCGGAGGCTGGCCTGATCGCCGCGACGGTCGACCGGCGGCAGCTGTTTGCCGCCCAGACGCCGCAGGGCTTTCCCTTCGGCCCGATTCGTGACGCGCACGAGCGGGCCGCGCGGTCTGGCCGCACCGATTTCACCGACGACGCCTCGATTGCCGAATGGGCCGGGCTGGCCGTGCGGCTCGTCGACGGTTCGTCCGACAATGTGAAACTGACGACCGCGCGTGATATCGCCTTGGCCGACGAACGATTGAGGAGAGCTCCGGGCATGATCGATGTCAGAACCGGCAATGGCTATGACGTCCACCAGCTGGTCGATGGCGACCATGTAACCCTGTGCGGCGTGCGGATCGCCCATGATCGCGCGCTGTCTGGACATTCCGATGCCGATGTCGGGCTGCACGCGCTCACCGACGCCCTGCTCGCCACCTGCGGCGCGGGCGACATCGGCGATCATTTCCCGCCCAGCGATCCGCAATGGCGGGGCGCGCCGTCGCATATCTTCGTGGCGAAGGCTGTGGAGATCGTGCGCGCGAAGGGGGGGCGGATCATGAATGCCGATGTGTCGCTGATCTGCGAGGCGCCGACGATCGCGCCCCATCGTGAGACGATGCGTGAGGCGATCGCGGAAATGACAGGGATCGGCCTCGATCGGGTCTCGGTCAAGGCGACGACCAACGAAACCATCGGTTTCGTCGGGCGACAGGAGGGTATCGCGGCGATCGCCACGGCGAGCGTCGCCTACGGAGAAAGCGCGTGACGGATAACGGGGGCGAGATCGCCGGCAAGGCTCGCCGGGTCATCGAGGCCTACACCGCGCGCGGCCTGAAAATTGCCACCGCCGAGTCCTGCACGGGCGGGATGATCGCGGCAGCCCTGACGGATATCGCCGGGTCTTCGGCTGTCCTTGACCGCGGGTTCGTGACCTACTCGAACGAGGCGAAGATCGCGATGATCGGTGTTGATCCGGAAAGTCTCGCGGCCGACGGCGCTGTGTCGGAAACCGTCGCGCGTCAGATGGCGGAAGGTACCTTGCGAGCCTCGAACGCGGATGTCGCCATATCCGTCACCGGCATCGCCGGTCCAGGTGGCGGTTCGTCGGCAAAGCCCGTCGGCCTGGTGCATTTCGCATGCGCGGGCAACGGTATGATACCGGCCAGCGTTTGATCTGACTCGGTTGTGATTTTCTTATTTTCGCTGCGCGTGATTCCCTGTCCCGGCGAAGGGAGCGGGCGAGCGATGGCATTGAAGATCACCGAG